>NZ_CP114767.1:1594791-1913750 GCF_027359925.1 Hymenobacter canadensis
ACACCGCCGCTTTGCTGGGCCAGAACGAGCTGATGGTGGACATGCACGAGGCCGTGCGGCCCACCGGCCTGCACCGCACCTACCCCAACTGGCTGGCTTCGGAAGCGGCCCGCGGCAACGAGTTCAACGCCTGGAGCAGCGGCAACCCGCCCGAGCACGAAACCATTCTGCCTTTCACCCGCCTCATGGGCGGCCCCATGGACTACACGCCCGGCATTTTCCGCATCAAGCTGGAAAGCTGGAACCCCGCCCAAAACAAGGGCCGGCAGGTGCACACCACCCTGGCCAAGCAGCTGGCCCTCTACGTGACGCTCTACAGTCCCGTGCAAATGGCCGCCGACCTGCCCGAAGCCTACGAGCAGCACCTCGACGCCTTCCAGTTTATCAAGGATGTGGCCGTGGACTGGGACGACACCCGCATCCTGGCCGCCGAGCCCGGCGAGTACATCACCACCGCCCGCAAAGCCAAGGGCCGCGAGGACTGGTTTGTGGGCAGCATCACCGACGAAAACCCGCGCCAGCAAACCGTAAAACTCGATTTCCTGACGCCCGGCCGGCAGTACGAGGCTACTATCTACGCCGACGCTAAAGGAGCCAGCTGGGACAAAAACCCTGAAGCCTACCAGATTCGCAAGCAGAAAGTCAACAGCAAATCCACGCTCCGGCTGCAGCTGGCGGCCGGCGGCGGCGCGGCCATCAGTCTCCGGCCGATTCAGTAGCACGCGTTTTTTGGCCGTCATGGTGAGCGAAGCGGAGCGTAGTCGAAGCATCTCTACCTCTGACTAATCAATAGCATTGTAGCGAAGCGGTAGAGATGCTTCGCCTCCGGCTACGCTCAGCATGACGTTTCAATAAGTTTCCCACCCAAAATTCCCACCACTTTCCCATTGCTCTATGTCACTGTTTACCAATACCTACCGCACCGGCCTGGCCCTTGTACTGGCCGCCGGGCTGCTGGGGGCCTGCAAATCGTCGGGCTCCGACGACCCCACGCCTGCGCCCCCAACACCCCCGACCAACCCAGGCCCGCCGCCAATTCCGCAGTACGGCACGCCCTTCGCGGGCGTGCCCAACCGCCAGGACGCAGTGATGTACCAGGTGAACATGCGCGCCTTCAGCCAGACCGGCAACTTCGCCGGCGTCACGGCCCGGCTTGATTCCATCCGGGATTTGGGCGTGAACGTGCTGTACCTGATGCCGATTTACCCGATTGGCACCGACAGCAAGTCGGTAAACTCGCCCTACGCCGTGAAGGACTACCGCGCGGTAAACGCCGAATTCGGCTCCCTGGCCGACCTGCGGGCGTTGGTAGACGGGGCGCACCAGCGCAACATGGCCGTGATGCTCGACTGGGTGGCCAACCACACCAGCTGGGACAACCCCTGGATTACGCAGCACCCCGACTGGTACCAGAAAAACGCCGCCGGCGCCATCACGCCCGTATCCAACAACGGCACCACCTACAACGACGTGGCCCAGCTGGATTTCAGCAACGCGGCCATGCGCCTGGAAATGATTTCAGCCCTGAAATCGTGGGTGTACACGGCCAACGTGGACGGCTTCCGCTTCGACTACGCCGACTTCCAGCCCAACGACTTCTGGAAGCAGGCCACCGACACGCTGCGCAACATCAAGAGCCACAAGCTGCTGCTGCTGGCCGAAGGCACCCGCGCCGCCAACTTCAGCTCCGGCTTCGACTACAACTTCGGCTTCAGCTGGTACGGCGGCATCTACCAGGTGTATAAGAACGGCGCCAGCGCGGTCAGCAACTTCGACGCCCTCAACAACAGCGAGTATAATGGCGCCTCCGGCACCCAGCAGGTGGTGCGCTACATCACCAACCACGACGTAAACGGCTCCGACGGCACGCCCGTCACCTTGTTCGGCGGCAAGGAAGGCGCCATGTCGGCCTTTGTGGTGACGGCGTTATATAAAGGAGTGCCCATGATCTACAATGGGCAGGAAGCCGGCATGAGCCAGGCCATTCCGTTCCCGTTCACCAGCGTGAAAGTGCGCTGGGGCCGCAACCCCGACGTGAAGCGCGCCTACCAGCAGCTGCTGGCCGCCCGCGCCGGCAGCGCCGCCCTGCGCGTGGGCACCCCCACACCGCTCAGCACCCGCAACGTGTGCGCCTTCACCAAAACGGCCGGCTCCGAGCAGGCGTTTGTGGTAGCCAACGTCCGCAATTCCCCGCAGGTGTACACCCTGCCCGCCAACCTGGCTAACACCACTTGGACCAATGCGCTGGCCGGAGGCTCCGTGACGCTGGACGCCCAGGTTTCGCTGCCGGCCTATGGCTACCTCGTACTTAAGAAATAGCCCCAAGCTGCGCCGTTTGGCCCTCTCACCTCACCATAGCACTAGGCCCGATAAAAAAATAAACATTTTTTTATCGGGCCTAGTGGGTTTATTCACAGTTCGATACCTTCCAAAAAACCCCTACCCTACGCTGCTAAGGCAGTTTTTTGTTTGCACAGTCAGAACCGGCCTTCTATATTTGTATCATCAAAACGGAAACGACACACGGTCTGCCCCGCATTGAGAACTGGTTCGGTAGTTCAGTTGGTTAGAATGCCGCCCTGTCACGGCGGAGGTCGCGGGTTCGAGTCCCGTCCGGACCGCAAAGGCCCTTCAGCGCAAGCTGGAGGGCCTTTTGCTTTTTCCGGCCAGCCGCGCGGCAACCCGAACGTCATTCCGAGCCTGCGAGGAATCTCGCGTGCTGATGTTGCCATGGTAATTCTGTATCGGTAATCCTGTGTCAGCGCGCGAGATGCTTCGGCTGCGTCTCTGCATGACGTTCTCTCAGCCCCAACAGGGCCGCCCGCCAGAAAACGCAGGGAACAAGGGGCCGGAAATCGGGAAGATTTGCCGGGCTGCCTGTTAGCCCCTCAACCAAGCTCCTGTTCGCCCGATGACCGTTCTTTACTGGCTGCGCAACGACCTGCGCCTGCACGACAACGCCTTGCTGACGGCCCTGCCGCCCCACGCCACCACCCTGCTGCCCGTCTACTGCTTCGACCCCGTGGCCCTGGGCCCCGACCCGTATCTGGAGCTGCCCCGCACCGGCCCGCACCGGCTGCCGTTTTTGCTGGAAACCCTCACCGATCTGCAGCAGCGCTACGCGGCCCTGGGCAGCGGCATTCACTTTGTGGTGGGCCGGCCCGAGGACGAGCTGCCCGCCCTGGCCCGGCAGGTAGGCGCTGAGGCCATCTGGGCCAGCGCCGAGCACACCACCGAGGAATGGGAAACCGAAGATGCCCTGGAAGCCGCACTGAGCCCCAAAATACCCCTGCGCTTCTTTGAAACCCTGACGCTGCTGCGCCCCCAGGACCTGCCCATTCCGGTGCGCAACCTGCCCTATTCGTTCAGCAAGTTCCGGTTTGATGTCTTCTCCAAGATGACGGTGCGGCCCGCGGAGCCCGCCCCCACCCAGCTGCCGCCGCTGCCCGCCGGCTTCACGCCGGCCGCGCTGCCTACCGCCGCCGCGCTGGCGGCCGCACTGGGGCAGCCCGCCCCCGCCGCCCGGCCCCGCGACCGACGTTCGGCCCTGCCCGCGCTGGGCGGCGGCGAAACCGCCGCCCTGGCCCGCCTCCACGATTACGCCGTGGAGCGCCACCTCATCGGCCGCTACGACGATACCCGCAACCAGCTGCTGGGTGAGGCGTTCAGCACCAAGTTTTCGCCGTGGCTGGCCAACGGCAGCCTTTCGGCCCGCCAGATCTGGGCCGCCATCGACGACTACGAAGCCGTGCACGGCGCCCGCAGCAAAGGCGCCATGCAGCTGCGCCTGGAGCTGCTGTGGCGCGACTACTTCCGGCTGCTGGCCCTGCGCGCCGGCGCCGACTTCTTCCGCTGGCGCGGCCTGCGCGACCAGCTACCCAAGCCCACCAACCCCGACCGCGCCGTGTTCGAGCGCTGGACCCAGGGCCGCACCGGCCAGCCCTTCGTGGATGCCAACATGCGCGAGCTGGCCGCCACTGGCTTCATGAGCAACCGCGGCCGCCAGAACGTAGCCAGCTACCTCATCCACGACCTGCACCAGGACTGGCGCTGGGGTGCTGCCTGGTTTGAGCACCAGCTCATCGACTATGACCCGGCCTCGAACTGGGGCAACTGGAAATACATTGCCGGCACCGGCACCGACGTGCGCGACACCGCCTTCGACGTGGACCAGCAGGCCCAACGCTACGACCGCCAGAGCCGCTACGTGCGCACTTGGCAGCAGCCATAAGCCTCCTCTTCACCTATCAGCTTGCACCCTACTGCGGGTACACAGACGTCCTGTAAAAACAAAAAAAGGTCCTCCAGATAAATCCGGAGGACCTTTTTTAGCTGCCTTGCTTGGCAACGCGATGCGCGAGGTCCTCAATATCGGGGCGGCGGGCCAGCACCTGCAGCCACTCGGGCGGAATGGCGGCCTCGCCGTAATACAGGCCAGCCAGGCCGCCGGTTACGGCTCCGGTGGTGTCGGTATCGTCGCCGAGGTTGACGGCGGCCAGCACGGTTTCGGCGTAGGTTTCGTGGCGGAGCAGGCACCAGAAGCTGGCTTCCAACGTGTGCATCACGTAGCCACCGCTGTTGATGGCCGATATTGGTAAATCGGCGAGGCCACCGTTCAGTACCCGCTCGAAATGCGCGGTTTCACCGGGCGGAACAGCCAGCTCCCGTAATTGAACTAGGGCTTCGGCGCACAGCTGAGCGTAGGCTTCGGCCGGCGTGAAGCCGGCGCGCAGGTGCCGGGCCATTTCCAGATACAGAAAGCACGCCACTGCCGAGCGGATATGCCCGTGCGTGACGGCAGAGGCTTCGAAGAGCAGTTGGAAACGTTCTTTCAGCGGAAGTGCTGTTTGGTAGAAGGCCAGCGGTAGAATCCGCATCAGGGCGCCGTTGCCGTTGCTGTACTCGTCGGTGCCGCCAGCCATAATTAGGTCGTCATCGGCTTTGAGTTGCTGGATGGCCTCACGGGTGGTGATGCCGATGTCGAACACGCGGCCGTGAGGCGTCCAGAAGTTTTTGTAGTACCAGCGGCAGCAGTTTTCGGCCAACTTGCCCACGGTGTAGCCGTCGGCAATGGCTTCGGCCAGGCAGAACGTGAGCGAGGCATCGTCGGACCAGGTGCCGGCGGGCTGGTGGTGGGTGCCGTAGGCGCGCATGTGCACCACGGGGTCGAGGCGGCGAGCGGCGCGGCTCTGGAATTCCACGGGCACGCCCAGCGCATCGCCCACCGCCAGCCCCAGCAAAGCGGCGCGGAGCTGGGTTTCGGAGGCATCTGTCATATGAGTTGCTGGTTGCTGGTTGTCAGTTGTCAGTAATTGGTTGGCAATTGCTCGTTGGCAGCTGCTGATTGTCAAAACAGGTTTATTCTGCTGCATTGAATCAGCACTAACAACTGACAACCAGCAACTGACAACTGACAACTAAACCCTACTTCATCAGCTCCAACACCAGCGCCGTTTTGGCGGGCAGCTGCAGCGTTTTGAGGTCGGAAATGGTTTCGCCGGTGAGGACGTTGCGGGCTTTGGTGAAGCCGGCCATGCGCTCGGAGAAGCGGGCGGTGGATAGGCTGGTGGCTTTGTCGGTGGTGTTGCTGGCCACCATGACGGTACCGGCGTCGGAGTAGCGGAAGTACACGTACTGGCCGTTTTCGGGCAGGTACTGCATCAGCTGGCCAGAGCTGAGCACCGGGTGCGTGCGGCGGTAGTTGGCCAGGGTGCTCACGAAGCGGAAGGCGTCGTTTTCGGCCTCGGTGCGGCCGGCGGCCGTGAACTTGTTCTGCTGGTCGCCGGGGAAGCCGCCGGGGAAGTCGCGGCGCACTTCAGCATCGGAAGGGTCCTTGAAGTTCTTCATCAGGATTTCCGTGCCGTAGTACATGCTCGGTATGCCGCGGGTAGTCAGCAGCCAAGTCAGGCCCATCTTGTACTTGGCCACGTCCTCGCCTACCTCTGAGAGGTACCGGTTGTGGTCGTGGTTGTCGATGAAGGTCACGAGTTTGGTGGGGTCCTGGTACACGGCATCCTGGGCCAGAGCCTGGTACACGCGCTGGGCGCCGTTGTCCCAGCCGGTGGCGCCGGGCGTGCCCACTTCCTTCAGGCCGGCCAGCATGGCGTTTTCCAGCACGAAATCGAGGCCACCGGGCTGGTTGGATTTGAACGGGAAATCAATCTTGTTGCGCACGTAGTAGGCCTGGTCCACAATGCTGGTCACCGACGACTCCCCGAAAATGTGAATTTTGGGGTACTCCTGCAGCAGGGCCGCGTTGCAGCGGTTCATGAAGGGCTGGTCGTTGTACATGTAGGTATCGATGCGCCAGGCATCCACCCCGAAGTTCTCCACCGTCCAGAGGGCGTGCTGGATCAGGAAGTTGGCCACGTAGGGGTTCTGCTGGTTGAGGTCGGGCAGGAAGGGCACAAACCAGCCGTCGAGCGTCACCTTGCGGTCAATCTGGGCGGCGTGGGGGTCGGTGATGGGCTGCTGGCGGTAGCTGGTGTTGGTGTAGGTGGGCCACTGGTGCAGCCAGCTTTTCATGGGCAGATCCTGGATAAACCAGTGGTTGTTGCCGATGTGGTTGTACACGGCGTCCTGCACCACTTTCAGGCCCATACCGTGGGCTTTCTGCACGAAGGCCTTGTAGGCCGCGTTGCCGCCCAGGCGCTTGTCCACGGTATAGTGGTCGGTGAAGCCGTAGCCGTGGTAGGCCGAGCGTTTGGCCCCGCCCTCGTCAGTGAGGCCCTGGTTGTTTTCGATGACGGGCGTAAACCACACGGCCGTCACGCCCAGCTCCTTCAGGTAATCGAGGTGCTGCGCGGCCCCCTGCAGGTCGCCGCCGTGGCGCAGGAAGGGCTGGGCGCGGTCGGAGCTGGGGTCGGCCATATCGGCAAACTTGTCATTCGAGGGGTCACCGTTGGCAAACCGGTCGGGCATGGCCAGGTAGATGAAGTCGGCCTGCGTGACGCCCTGGGCCTTCACCGCGTTATCGCGGGCCTTCAGCTCCCAGTTCTGGGTCACGGTTTTCGCGCCCTTCTTGCCCACCAGCGCCACCTGCCCGGGCTTGGCCGTGGGCGCAATGATGAGGTCGAGGAAGGCGTAGTTGGGGTTTTCGACGGTGTTGGTTTTCACCAGCTTCACGCCGGGGTAGTTCACGGTGTAGGTGAGCGTGCCGGCCTGGGGGCCGTACACCAGCACCTGCACGGTGTTGTGCTTCATGCCCACCCACCAGTTGGTAGGGTTCAGGCGGGTGATGGACTGGGCCGCAGCGCCCAGCGGCAGCAAAGAAGCCGCCAGCAGCAGCGTATAGAGCGTTTTTTTCATGGGAATAGTGCGTGAGAAACCAGGCAACGGCGTTAGCAGGCCGGAAGTTATTGGTTTCGGCGGGCAGTTTCGACGGGCAGCATTTCGGAGCCAGCCGAACGATGTAGAGACGCAATATTTTGCGTCTGTCGTTGAACGACCCGGAACCGCGCAGCCTAAACAACATCAGCAACGACGAGACGCAAAATATTGCGTCTCTACATCGTTCTATAAACCAGCCAAACAGCCCCTACTCCACCACGGCCTGCTTGCTGGCCGAGCGGCCGAACCGGGTGGGGAAGTACATCAGCTCGGCTTTGGCGGGGTTGAGGGTGTAGCGGCCGCGGTAGCGCGGCTGCAGCGCCACCCGGAACGTGTGGCGGCCAATGGGCAGCACGTCGATGAAGATGCCGACCTGATGGCGCAGGTATTCGCGGTGCACCTCGAAGGAGTTGCCGGGCGCTTTTTCGCCGTAAGAGCAGCCGGCCGGAATGGGCACTTCCAGCAGCACGTAGCGGGCTTCGGCCTTCACGTCCACGGTCACGAGGAGCTCGGTGGGCTGGCCGGCCTTCAGCAGCACGCGGCTGCCCTCCTGCCCGGCCAGCGTGGTACGCACCCCAAACGGCGCGGCCACCGCCGCCGGCGTGGCATTCCAAAACGACTGATACGCCGTGGCGTACACCGGCAGGCCGCCTTCCTTGCGCAGCACCAGCGGCCCGGCCCCGGCCGCTACGATGGTGTCGAACGGAAATTTGCTTACCTGCTGGCTGAGCGCTCCGCTGAGCTGCGCACGGGCCATCAGACCCTGAGAACCAGCCACCAGCAGGTCGGGAGCTATGGTTTCCAGGATCAGGGCGGCTTCGTAGGTGCTGCCCCAGTGGCTGGCGCTGCGGCGCTGCGGCAGCAGGTAGGTCCGGATGCGGGTCAGCTCGGCTTCCTGGCCGCCGCGGGCGCGCAGCAGGCGGTAGGCCAGCAACGTATTGGCGGTGCGGTCGGGCAGCAGGTAGCGGTAAAAAGCGCCGTCGCGCAGCGTATCGGCATAGAACACGCCGCCCAGCTCGGTGCGCAGGCGGTAGCGGCGCAGCGTGTCCAGCTGAAACGGCAGCCCCAGCTGCTGGCGCAGGTTGGCCAGGGCCAGGTATCGGTCGAGGGGCTGGCGGACCTTTTTGCCCGCCGGGGTTTCGCGCTCCAGGCGCAGCACGTAGGTGCGGAAATCGGGCTGGGCGCCGAGGCGGTGCAGCAGCTGCAGCAGCCGGATCCGGTCGTCGTCGGAGCTGAAATACAGAGCCTCGTAGCGCTGGCCGGTGGGCGTGGCGGCCAGAGCGGCGCGGGCCGCGGCATCGGCAAAGGCCACATCCAGCTGCCGCAGCAGGTACTGGCGCAGCGCGTCCCGGTCGAGCTTTACGGCGTAGCCCTGCTGGGTGGCTTCGAGCAGCGCTTCCACCACGTGCAGCGTGGCCCAGGGGCTGACGGCTACGCCGGGCCAGGTGCCCCACAGGCCCTCGGGCTGGTGGCGGCCGCGCAGCAGGTGCCGGATCAGGCGGTTCACGTCCTTCTCCCCCTCGAAGGGCTGCTTGAGCTGCTCGCGGATGCGCTGCTCCAGCAGCAGGGTTTTCAGCTTGGAGGCGGCCTGCTCGTTGCAGAGGTAGGCGTAGCGCTGCACGTGCCGGATTTCGTCGAGGAGCGTGGGCAGCGGGTCGCTTTCGAGGCGCACCGTCACGGGCCCCAGCTCGGGGTGGATGGGCAGCGTGAGGGTGGTATCGAGGGCGGTGAGCACGGCGAAGGTGCCCACCCGCTCGCGGGTGCCGGCCGGCAGCACCGGCAGGTAGCGCAGCTCACCGTCCTGGTAGCCGTTGGGCTGGGTGAGCTGGAAGCTGACCGCCACCGAATCGGGGCCGCCGGTGGGGGCCGTGAGGGTGAGCGTGTCGAGGGCGGCGGTGGCTACCTGGTGGCGCTGGGTGCGGGCCGGCCCCTCGCCCACCCGGAAGCTGGTCGTGACCTGGGCCGTGTCGGGGAGGTAGTTGAGGGTTTTGCCGAGCAGCTGTGCCCGGTCGCCTTCGATGAGGAAGCGCGGCGCGGCCAGTTCGCCCAGCACGGCCTTGAAGGAGCGCATCAGGGCCGTGAAACTGCCGGTGCGGGCGTGGTCGTCGGAGGCCAGCACGAAGGTGTCCCAGCCGGTGATGTCGTCGGGCACAATGACTTCGGTGCTAGCCCGGCCCTGGGCGTCGGTGACGAGCGAGGGCCGCCACCAGCCGGAATCCGAGAAGCGGCGGCGCAGCGAGAGGCGCGGGTCGCGGCCGGCGGTGGGCTGGCCGTCGGGGCCGATGGCAGTGGCCGGATCGGCGTCGAAACCCAGCGCCCTGCGGCCACCGATGCCGGATTTGGTGGTGATGATGATGACGCCGTTGGCGGCGCGCGAGCCAAACGTAGCGGCCGCGTCAGCCCCTTTCAGCACCTTCATACTTGCAATATCGTCGGGGTTGATATCCGCCTGGTTGCCCGAAAACGGCAGCCCGTCCACAATCAGCAACGGCGCCCCACTCCCACTGAGCGTGCTGATCCCACGGATCTGCACGCCCGTCGCCCGGCCCGGCTGGTCGTTAATGGAAACACCCGCCAGACGGCCCGAAAGTGAGGCACTGGTGATGGTAGAAACCGAGGCCGATAGGTTGCGGCGGCGCTGCTCCACTCCGAAACCTGTCACCACTACTTCACTCAATTGTCTGGAATCTGTGGTTAAGCCCACCAGTATGTCGCGCCCATCCAGCCGGTGTTCAGCCGATGTGTAGCCGATGGAGGATATTACCAGCAGGCCGCCGTCCGGCGGCACGCTCAGCTCGAAACTGCCGTCGGCGTTGGTGCTGGTGCCGATGGTGATGCCTTTGAGCAGCACCGTGACGCCGGGCAGGCCCTCGCCGGTTTGTTTGTCTTCGATGCGGCCGCGCTGCACGCGCCAGCCTGGCTGCGGCACCACGGGCACCGATACCTGCACCTCGCGGCGCTCCTCGCGGGGCTGAGTGGTGGCGTTTGGGCGGGGCAGCCGCTCCTGCACCAGCTGCCGGAAGCGGCGGCGCAGCGCTTGGGCGGCCGGGCCGGCTGGCAGCAAGTCCGCGGAATCCAGCTGCACGTAGGTGGCGCCGTTGGGCTGCACGCTGACTTCCGGGGCCGGGGCCAGCACGGTGCTGTCGGCCAGCAGCAGCGCCAGGCGGCAGAGGCCGGTGGGCAGCGCGTGGATGGTCTGGGGCAGGCCGTGCTCCAGCCGCACGAATTTGGGGTTTCCGGGCTGGGTGAGCAGCGTGTAGAGCACCGGCGGCAGCGTGGCAGGCTGGCGCCGGGCCGCGTTGGCGGCGGCTGGCACCGGCAGGCGCACGGTTAGGCGCCCCTGCCCGGCGGGCGTAGTCACGGGGTTGTGTAGCTCCGGCTCGGGGCTGTAGCTGCTGCGGTAGTAGCTGGTGGCGGGCTGGGGCCGGAGGTCGGCTTCGGTGTAGGCGAAATCCTGGAACGGCAGCAGCCCGAAGCTGGTGGCTTCGCCCAGGCGGCCAAATTCCGAGCCGGCCACGCAGCGCATCTTCAGCAGCCCCACCCCGAAAGTGAAGCGGTAGTTGGGCTCCAGCAGGAACTTACGCCGCAGCCCGTCGGAGCGGCGCAGCAGCACCGAATCGGGGCGGAAGGGGCCGGCGAGGTGGAAGTCGGCGCGGTCGTAGCGGTTGTAGCTGCTGTAGCTGAAGCGGCGCGTGGAAGCGCCGGCCACCGGCACCGGGCGGCCCGCGCCGAGGGGCTGAAGGCGGTTGCCCTGGCGCAGCAACACCTGCTCGTCGTAGTCGCGCTTATCGATCAGCAGCAGAAAGCGCTGCAACTGCTGGCGCTCGGCCTCGGTGAGGGCGCCGCGCTTTTCCACCGTCAGCTCGTGGCAGGGTTGGTTGGGGTCGATGCTGAGCGTGAGCTTGTGCAGGTGGCGCAGCCGCACCCCGCGCAGGGTCACGAGGCGGTTGGGCGTGCGGATGGCCACGGTGTGCTGGCCGCTGTCGGCCACCAGTGCAAACGGCTCCTCGCCGTTGACGCCGGCCACGTACACCGGCACGCCATCCACCTACACGGCCACCGCCGGCTGCACCCGCCCCGAGTCCACCACGAACGGCGCAATCTGGGTGATGCCGCCCGGCGCAAGCTGGTACTCATGGAACGTGCCGTACTCCGGATACAGAAACTGGTAGAAGCGCAACGAGTCCAGCCCGAGGCGCTGCCGCCACGCGCCCCAGGTTAGCGGCTGCTGCCCCGGCCGCTCCGCCTGGTTCTCGAAGCCCGCCCCCAGCCGGAACCGCCGCAACGACAGCCGCCCGGCCACGGCCGGCTCGAAATCAGGGATTTCCGGGGCTTCGTCCACTTCAAACTTACTGGTGTGGGCGTAGGCCGTGAGGTCGGCGCGGGGCACGGGCCGCCCACCGCCATCCGTGACGGTGTACTGCAGCCGCACCCGCTGGCCCGGATACACTACCTCGGGCTGCTCGGCTTGGATCAGCAGGCGGTGCTGGGGCAGCGGCACGTTGTACTCGGCCGTCAGCAGCTGCCCGCCCCAGAAGTAGTGCACCGACACGTACCACGGCTCCGGCTCCGTGGCGGCCATCTGCAGCGCCAAGTCCGGCCCGTAGCCGCGCTGCACCAGCGTGTTGCCGCGGTAGAGGTAGTACCAGAACGGCAGCCGGCGCGGGTTTTCCACGGCCAGCCGGATGGAGTCGGTGGTGCGGTCGGAGCGCAGCAGCAGGCCGGCGTTGTCTTCGCTGAGGGTGAGCTGGGTTTCGTGGCCGGTGGCGTCGAAGAGGCGGTAGCGGGTGGCGCGGGCGTCAAGCGGGCGGGCCAGGGGCAGCGCCACAGTTTCGCGGCGCAGCGTGGGAACCTGGAGGTAGTTGAGGGCCTCGGTTTCGAGAGTGGCCGTGGCCGGTTGGCTGCTGCCACGCACCGCGTAGCGGGCCAGCAGCGAGTCGTGGCGCAGCTCCAGTTGCAGCTCGCCGGGGTCGAGGGTGTAGCTGACGGCCTGGGCCTGGGTGCGGCGCTCGTTGTCGGAGTTGAGGAAGGTGGCCTGCACCGAGTACGTGAGGTTGGCGGCGGGCAGCGCGGTTTCGGGCAGGTTGAGGCGGGTTTCGCCGGTGGCATCGAGGGATTGGGCACGGGTCCAGAGCGTGTCGGGCACAAACACCTGGCGGCCGAGGAAGGCTCCTACCCCGGCCGGCGTCACGCTCAGGCGCACCCGCGCGTCCAGCAGGTTGAGGTCGTTGGCATCCTGGCCGCGCAGAAAAAGGGCCTGTGGCGTGCCACGGCGGTGGGGCGTTTCGGCGGCCCGCAGGGTGTAGCGGGTGTTTTTTAGCTCGTAGTCTTCCAGCCGGAAGCTGCCGCTGGCCAGTTCCTCGCCTTTAGGTCCCGGCTGCGCCAGATACGCACGTATGGGCTGGTCAATCGGCAACCCCAGCGTATCGCTCAGCGGCAGCGTGTACTCATAAGAACCAGGGCGCACGGGCTTGAGCACGGCCAGACTCTTGGGCCGGCCCTGGCCATAAAGACGCAGCTCCAGCGGGCGGTTGTAGGGTTGGCCGTCGCGCTGGCGCAGGATGCGGGCTTTGAGGCGCAGCGTGTCGTTGGTCGGGCGGTACAGGGGCTTGCTGAGCACGAGGTAGCTCACCCATTCGTCTTGGTGCCGGTCCTGGCGGCGGCTCTGGCGCTGGTCGCGCACGTCTTCGCTGAACACCGAGCGCAGCAGACCCACCAGCCCGGTGGTGGTGTACGAGGGATTTCGCAGCTGGAAATACAGGCTGCGCACCGGCCGGGTGAGGTAGCCCAGCGGAAAGCCATACACCACCCGCCGCCAGCCCCAGACCGGCCGCCGACGCTCCCCACTCGGAAACGTCTGTTCCAGCGCATGAAACGTGGTGCGCCCGGCGTGCTCCACGGCCAGCAGGCCCGCCCGGCCGGCTTTGCCGGGCAAGCGGTAGCTGCGCGTGGCGGCATCAAACGGCACCACCTGGCCTTTGGGCAAACTCACGCGGGCATCTTCGAGCAGGCGCCCGAGCGAGTCGCGCACGAGCAGCGTGAGGTCGGTCTGGTTATCGAGCAGCGTGAGCTGGCGGTCCGTGACGGCACGCAGCCAGTACACCAGCTGGGCGCCTTCGGTGTGGGCCACCAGGTAGTAGCCGGGCGGCAGCGGGCGGCGCCGGCCAAGGGCAGCGCTGTCGGTCGGAAACGAGTCGACGGGCTGGGTGAAGAACTCGGGCCGGGCCCGGCCGAGGTCGGTTTCGTAGAGCTGCCGGGTCTGGGCGTCGGTGAGGCGGAAGACTTTGGTGAGGTAGCTGCGCTGGCGGGCGGTGGCTAGGCGCTGCTGGGCGGGCAGGGGCAGCGGCAGCGCAAACAGCAGCAGGCAGAACAGGGCGCGTAACGGTAGGGACATAAACAGGGCCGGATAGAGTGTTTCCCTGCTGATGCCGCCCGGCCCCACATTCCACACCGCGCCGGTAGCCGGCAGCAACTATTGGGGTCGAAACCGATGAAATTCCGTTCGGCAATAGTGCTTTTTTGGCATCATTTTAAGAGCTAAGTGGCACGATTAGAAGAATATGCAGCCTTTTACACTTCGAATGCAATTTTCCGCAGCAGCTCGCAGTTTTACAGCCACACCAATGCTGCTTGCCTTATGTTCAGGACCCTGCTGCTGTTTTTTGCCCTGTTGCTCGTGAGTGGCGCCGAGCCCTCCGAAGCCGCCCGGCCCACGGCCTACGCCCGCGCCAAGATGAAGGGCCGCACCTTCACGCACCGCCCCTTCTACAAAAGCTACAAAGGCCGCAAAAGCCACAAAAAGCGGACTTTCCACTTCGGCCAGAGCGGCCACAGCAAAACCAAGTATTCCAGCAAGCGCACCGGCCGGCTCTAGGCCAACCGGACGCCCCGCCGAAAAAGCCCGCCGTGCAGCCAAGCTGCGCGGCGGGCTTTTTCGTGTGTCTGACACCCTCGTTCTGGCGGTTCGCCTCACCCCACGGCCCCCTCTCCGAAAAGGAGATGAGGAAACGAACGATTGGGGTTGGTTTGCCAGACTCAATTTCGAGGATGCTTCAGTAAGCTTCTTGCAGGAGCCTGGACGGCAGGCGTTCTACGCTACCTGCGCCGCATACCACGCCCGCCGCACCTGCACCAGCAGCTGCTCAGCGGCGGCACGGTCGGGCGTTTCGGGCAAACCGGAGGCCGCAAAGGCGGCTTCTACGCGGGTTACGAGGGCTTCGGCCTCGGCTACCAACTGCTCGTATTCGAACTCGCCGCGGCGGATTTGCAGCAGAAACTCCCGGTTGGGGCGGCGCACGTGCAGGCGGCCGGTGGTGGCAATTTCCAGGGCCATTCCCAGCAGCCGGAACACGTGGAGCATGTTCTTGGCATCGTAGTTTTTGCCGTGCTGCACGGTGTTCTGGTACCGCTCGGGGTTGCGCTTCTGCTCCCACTCCTGGTACTCCCGAAACACCCGGCAGTAGGTGCTGTAGCCGTTGCGGTTGAAGCTTAGGTAGGCCACGGGCGTCTCCCCTTTCGGCACGGCCGAGAGCAGCACATCCTGGGAAGTTTCCGCGTCGCGCAGCAGGCCCCGGTAGCCGTGGCGGCGGTCCGGCGTTTCGTCCACGAACAGGGCGTACAAATCCGTCAGGTGGTTCACGTTGGCCAGGCCGCACTGGCTGGCCTGGATGCCGCGCCGGTCCAGCCAGGTGGCTACGGGCTGCGCGCCCGCGCCCACCGTCACGTAGCAGAAATCCAGCACCGACTTGCGGGCGGGCGGCTCGGGGTGGTTGATTTTCTTGTTGAGGCCTTTGGCTTTGCGAATCTGGGCCACGGCGTACTCGGCAAAGCTCTGGCGGCACAGCTGCGAAAGAAAATCCTCCACCTGAAACGCCTCGAACAGCGGGTGCCGGAACCGCACGCAGTCCGCGGGCGAGGCCAGCAGCTCCAGGGCCGTGGGGTTGCTTTTGAGCAGCAGCTCCGCGAAGCGGCGCAGCTCGTAGTACACCTCGTCGTTGGTTTCGTTGGCTACCTGGGGCACGTAGTCGAGGCCGTAGAACTCGATTTCGGGCAGGATGAACACGCCCTTGAGGTCCACATCGGAGTGGGGCAGGTCGGTGCCGTAGGCGCGGCTGCCGCTCAAGGCCTCGAACAGGATGAGGCCCCGCTGGCGCAGATCGTGGATGGTCATAGTAGAACGATTGTAGAGACGCGACACTTCGCGTCTCGTCGTTGCTGATGTTGTGATAAAGGGGGCCGTTGCCGGTCGTTCTGGCGGGAGACGCGAAGTGTCGCGTCTCTACAATCGTTCATCGACAGCCAGCCACGTCCGAAATACGGCATCCAGCGCCGGCGTCGGTTCAGGATGGCGCATTACGGGCAGCGTTTCGCGGGCGGCCAGCGTGGCTTCGTACTCAGCCTGCAGGAAATCAACCAGAAGTACCGGACGCGGCACCGTGGTTTTCTCGTCGGCGGTGGCTTTGCGGGCCAGTAGCTCGTCCACGACACTGTTTAGCTCCGGCGGCAGCAGTGCCCGGAGCACCGCAAACTCCATCGGCGGCACTTCGGCCGGGCGCTGCCGTATCCAGCGGGCGGCTAGCGTGGAGCGCAGGGCGTAGAACAGCCGTTTCAGCCGTACTTCCTCGCCCGTTAAATCGTCCAGTACGCCGCGCCGCATCAGGCCCGCGTAGTGGTGCAGGCCGGCCCGCGGGTTCCAGCAGGCCGGCAGCAGCGACTCCAGCACCGCCCGAAACCCGCCCGCCTCCCGGTACACCACCGGCGACTGCAGCCACTCGAAAAGGGCCGCGTTGGAGCCGCGCAGCAGCTTCAGGGTCTTGCGCAGCTCCCAGCCGGCCAGGTCCAGCTCGTCATCCACGGGGAAGTTGAGCGTGTCGGGGCCGTCGTCGAGGGTCAGGTACCAGTCGGCCGCATGGCTATAGATGAAGCGCACGTCGTAGTCGGAATCCGGCGAGGGAAAGCCCCAGGCCCGGCTGCCCGACTCGCAGGCGTACAGAATGCGGATGTGGTGCGTGGCTTCGAGCTGGGTGAGGGCAGTTTGGATGCGGGCGTGCACGGGTAAAGGCAATAAAATGACTGGCCTAAAGGTATCAGGGAACAAGTGCCCATATTGGGGCGGCCGGCTGTTTTTTTCGATGTTGCGCTGTCCATCGTCCGCCGAAAGCAGCTGGCGTGGCCTATCCTTATTCCGCGTCAGCCTCCGGCAGCGTATACACTAGCCTTTTTATGCGCCGTTTATTATTCGTCGGCCTGCTCCTGACCACCTGCTGCACCAGCCGACCGGCGCGGGTAGAGCAGGTACAACTGATTACGCAGGACCTCGACAACTTCTGGGCCGCGTATCCGGCGGCCCTGCGCGACACGGCTCAGGCGTACCGGATTTTTCAGGAGCAGTATTTTGCCAAGGCCTCGCCCGGCCTGCGCGACTATTACGCCCGTAAATACCAAAACGACCCGGTGCAGTTTGCCCGGCGCATCACCCAACGGCCGCGCTACTACACTTCTATACGCCAGACCACGCTGGCGGTAGCCGCCCAGAAACCGCAGATTCTATCGGCTTTCCGGCAGTTGCAGGCGCTTTATCCGCCGGCCCGTTTTAGCCACATCTATTTTCTGGTGGGCGGTTTCGCGGGCAGCACGGCCCAACCGCCGGGCCTGCTTATCGGCCTCGACCAGACGGCCAACGGCCCCGGCGTGGACACCTCGGAGCTGACCTTGGTGCAGCGCAACCGCTGCGGCCCCATCACGGATCTGCCCAGCCTGATAACCCACGAAATGGTGCACAACGTGCAGCAGCGCAACGATGGGATGCTACTCAGCGCGGCTATCCGGGAAGGTATGGCCGATTTTGTGGCGGAACTGGTGACCGGAACTTTGGGCAACAACGCCCGGCTGCATGCCTACGGTAACGCCCATGCGGCCGCGCTGTGGCGCGCCTTCCGGCAGGAAATGCGCGGCACTGACACCCACAACTGGCTGGCCAACAGCGCGCAGGAAACCACCGAAAAACCCTGCGACCTGGGCTACTACGTGGGCTACAAGATCTGCCAAGCCTACTACACCAAATCCGCCGACAAAAAGCAGGCCCTGGCCACGATGCTCACCACCCACGACTTCCCGGCCTTCCTGGCCCGAAGCGGTTATGCCGGAATTTCTCGTACGCCGTAGCCTCCGCAGCCTCAATTACGCTTACATTTCCTCCGACCAATCCGGTTGTCCGCCAACTCCCCGCTCCACACGCTATGCCCTCTTCCACTCATTTCCCGGCCCGCCTGCTCCCGGCCGGCCTCCTGCTGACCCTGGCTCTGGCCGGCTGCCAGTCGAAGCCCGCCGCCACCGAAACGGCCGCCACCGCTGCCCCGGATACTGCTGACGCCATCAGCGCGGCCAGCATCAGCAAGTACCTGCAGGCGGTTTCCTCGGATGAGATGCTGGGGCGCAAGCCGTTTACGGCGGGTGAGCAGCGCAGCACCCAGTATCTGGCCGATGAGTTCAAGCGCCTCGGGCTGCAGCCGGGTCCCAACGGCACGTATTCCCAGCCAGTACCGCTGGTGGAAATTACGGGCACGCCTTCCGCTACCCTGCAAATCAAGGGTAAAGGCCAGCCGCTGAGCCTGCAGTACAAGACCGATTTCGTGGCCTTCACCCAGCGCGAACAGGCGCAGGTCAGCGTTACGAACTCGGAGTTGGTGTTTGCCGGCTACGGCGTGGTGGCCCCCGAGTACGGCTGGGACGACTACGCCGGCCTCGATGTGAAGGGCAAAACCGTGGTGGTGCTCGTCAATGACCCCGGCAACGCGGGCCAGGACTCCACTTTGTTCAAGGGCCGGGCCATGACCTACTACGGCCGCTGGACCTACAAATACGAGGAAGCCGCCCGCCACGGCGCCGCCGGTCTGCTCATCGTGCACGATACCCAGCCGGCCGCTTACCCCTGGAGCGTGGTGCTGAGCGGAGCCACCAGCCCCAAGCTGCGCGCCCAAACCGCCAACAAAGGCGCCGACAAGTGCGCCCTGGAAGGTTGGCTGACCCTGGACGCGGCCAAAAAGCTGTTCCAGACCGCCGGCCTCAGCTACGACGAGCTCTACGCCGCCGCCAATACCCGCGGCTTCCGGCCCCGGCCGCTGGGCGGGCTCACGCTCACGACCGGCATCCAGAACAAGCTGCGCCACCAGACCTCGCGCAACGTGCTGGCCGTTCTGCCCGGCACCACCCGTCCCCAGGAGTACATCCTCTATTCGGCCCACTGGGACCATTTCGGCATCGGTAAAGCCATTGCCGGCGACTCCATCTACAACGGGACCGTGGACGACGGCACCGGCTTGGCCGCCCTGCTGAGCATTGCCGAAGCCTTCCAGCAAGCCAAGCAGAAGCCCCAGCGCAGCCTCGTGTTTCTGGCCGTAACCGGCGAAGAGCAGGGGCTGCTGGGCTCGGCCTACTACGCCCAGCACCCGCCCTTCCCGCTCAACAAAACCGTGGCCGACCTGAACATGGACATGCTCTGGCCCTACGGCCCGATGAAGGACCTGACGGTTATCGGCTACGGGCAGTCGGAGCTGGAAGACTACGCCCGCGCCGCCGCTAAGGAGCAAAACCGCTACCTGCTGCCCGACCAGACGCCCGAAACCGGCATGTTCTACCGCTCCGACCACTTCAGCTTCGCCCACGTGGGCGTGCCCTCGCTCTACGCCAGCGGCGGTTTCGAGAGCCGCACCGGCGGCAAGGCTACCATCGCCCAACAGCGCCAGAACTACACCTCCACCATGTACCACAAGCCCGCCGACCAGTTCGACCCCAGCTGGGACCTGACCGGCATTGCCCAGGACGCCCAGCTTTACTTCCGCGTGGGCCAGCGCCTGGCGGGTGAAACCACGTTTCCGCAGTGGCGCGCAGGCTCGGAGTTCAAGGGGGCGCGGGACAAGAATATGGGCGGGCGATAAACGCTATAAGAAAGTTATATGACAGCTGAAGAAGCACTAAAGCACTTACGTTCGACCGATACTGAAGAACAGTTAGCCATCTTGAGGGAGCTTTCTTCGCTGGAAGCAATGCCCGAGCTGTACGATACGACGGTAGAAAACCTTCGGAGCCCGGAGCCCGGAGTAGTGTTTTTCAGCCTCGATATGCTGATCAAGAAGTACGCTGCCCAAACGCGGAGAGACGCGGAGCTGCTCACGCCGCAACTGATTCAGCTGCTAAGTACAGGCTATGGGCCGGTAGTTGACCGAGCTATCTGGGCCTTGAGCGTAACGGGCGAAAACTCAATAAACGAGCTAATTAGGTGCATTATTTCTTCTACGGATGAGCGTAGCCGAGAAGCATATACTTGGGCATTAAGCAGAAACGCCCACATCCGTCAGTATCCGATGCTGGTAGTTACCACATTGCGAGGGCTGTTACAGGATAAGAATCCTCATATCCAATACGCTGCCCTGAATGCGCTGATGGATATGAGCCCTCTTCGGCCATTCGAAAGATTGGCTAGTGATGCATATGACTTTGAGCCAGTCTACACCGAGTTGGAAGTAACGGCGCAAGCACTGCTGAAAGCGCACATCTTTGATACAGAATGGATTGATAGATACCTCGAATTATTGCACAATCGACACAAACCAAACCATTAAGTCGCCCCAGCCAACCCTACCGGCCGAATCCGCATCTTCCCGGCATGAAAAAACTATTGCTCGTGACCTTATGCGCGGCGGTTACTTCCGTGGCCCGCGCCCAAACTACCCCGGCCCCGCTCCCCGATTCCGTGCAGGCCTTCCTCGATAAGAGCCTGACGCTGCTGGAAACGCACTCCTTGGAGCGCAACGCCGTGAACTGGACCCAGCTGCGCCAGACGGTGCAGCAGAAAGCTCGGGGCGCGCAGTCGGTGCGGGAGCTGCTGCCGGTTTACCCCTATGTGTTCGAGCAGCTCCGGGACGACCACGGCTGGCTGACCTACAAGGGCAAAACATACAAGTGGCGCAATACCGCCCGCCCCGCCTACGCCAACGCTGCCGTGAAGCAGGCCCTGGCCCATAAGCCCGGTCTGGTTATCCGGATGCTGCCCGGCCGCATCGGTTACGTGCAGCTGCCGGGCATCAACGCCGGGGGCAGCCTCGAAGCCATGCAGGCGGCGGCCCTGGTGGTGCAGGATTCCCTGTGCCGCAGCAACCCCGACCAGGCCCGGGCCTGGATCATCGACCTGCGCCTGAACGACGGCGGTGCCATGGCCCCCATGCTGGCCGGCCTCGCCCCCCTCATCGGCGACGGCCACCTGGGCGGCTTCGTGGACAAGGACGGCAAACCCGACCAGCAGTGGTACCTCCGCCAGGGCAATTTCTACCTGGATTCGATGCAGGTCACGACGCTGCCAAACCGCTGCCCCATGCGCCGCACCGATAAGCCCGTGGCCGTGCTGCTCAGCGGGATGACCGCCAGCTCGGGCGAAATCGTGGCCATCAGCCTGCGGGGCCGCCCCGCCACCCGCTCGTTCGGGGAGCCCACCTACGGGGCCACCACCGCCAACGAAAGCTACCGCATCAGCGGCAGCAGCTACCTCACCATCGCCGGCATGCAGGAAACTGACCGCAACCACGTCATCTACAACACCAGCCTCACCCCCGACGTCCCCATCCCCGGCGGCGACAACTTCGCAGACCTAAGCAAAGACGCCAAAGTAGCCGCGGCGCTGAAGTGGCTGAAGAAGCAGAAAAGCCGGTAGTCCGCCGTACGGCAAATGGTTGAGAGACCGGTCTTACCTGTTTAGGCATTGTCATGCTGAGCTTGCCGAAGCATCTCTACCGCTTCGTTGGATTACTACCGCAACCGCAACGAAGCGGTAGAGATGCTTCGACTCCGCTCCGCTTCGCTCAGCATGACGGAAAAGAGCTTTTACCGCGACTAAAATACGCCCTACAGCCGCGGGTCCACGGCTTCACTTTCCAGGGCCAGCACGCCGAACACGCACTGGTGCACCTCGCGCAGGGGGGCGCCGGCCACGAACCGTTCCAGACCTTCCACGCCCAGCGCAAATTCGCGCAGGGCGAGGTTGCGCTTGGACTTCACGTTTCGCTCGCGCAGGCGTTCCAGGTTGCCGGGCAGCAGGTAGTCGGGGCCGTAGATGATGCGCAGGTACTCGCGGCCGCGGCACTTGAGGGCGGGCTGCACCAGTTGTTTCTGGCCGGTGGGGATGAAGTCGTAGGGCTTCACTACCATGCCTTCGCCGCCGGCCGCGGTGAGGTCCAGCCACCATTGGGTGGCGGCTTCCACGTCGGCAATGTCGCGCAGGTGCACCACGCGGTAGGGCGTGGCGCGGAGCAGGTCTTCGTCGGCGAGGCAGAGGGCGCGCAGGGTTTCCATGTGCCAGGCATGGTCTTTATCGAAGTAGGTGCGGCCCTCGGTGGCGAGCAGGTGGAACGGGGCCAGGCGCAAATCGGCGAGGCTGTCCACGGGCCAGCAGTAGCGGCGGTAGGCTTCGGCGTAGTGCTGGGCGGCCGACTGGCGGGCGGTAGTGCGGGCTAGCAGCGCCTCCACCCCATCGAGGCCCCGGCCAGCGGCCTGGGTGAGGATGGCCGCCGCTTCGGGCAACGCGGCGGTAGCAGCGGCGGCGACGGCGGCGTACTGGTTCTTGATCAGCTCCTGGGCCTTGGCCGACCACGGTAGCAGCTCGGCATCGAGGCAGACCCAGTCGGTGCTGAACCGCTCCCAGAAGCTGCTGGCCGTAAGGGCGTCCTGCAAACGGGTGAGGAAGGCGGCTTCCAGCGCGGCATCGGTGAAGAAGTTGCGGCCGGTGCGGGTGTACACCTTGCCCGGCCCCTCGCCCACCACCCCGAAGCGGCGGCGCGCGGCGTCCTCGGAGCGGGCCAAAACCACCACCACGCGGCTGCCCATGTGCTTTTCCTCGCACACCACCCGCTCCAGGCCCTGGCGGCGGAAGTAGTCGAAAGCTTCGGCGGGGTGCTCCAGCATATCCGGCAGCGCCGAGGTTTCGGAGGGGCTCATGGTGGGCGGCAGATACAGCAGCCACTTGGGGTTTAGGGCAAACCGACTCATCACCTCCAGCGCCGCCGCCGCATTTTCCTCCCGAATAGTCACCGACGGCAACAGCCGCGTCTTGATGATCTGCTTGCCCAGCACATCCTGCAAATCCAGCAGGTCGTCGTGGGCTTGCTGGGCAGAGAGGTGAGTTGTCAATTGCTGGTTGTCGGTTGTCAGTCCGTTCTGAGTATCAGAGAATCCTTCACCAACAACTGACAACTGATTACTGGCAACTGACAACTCGGCCCGAAGCGGCCGCACCGGCTCACAGTACACCGCGGCGGCGGGCACCGATACCAGCTCCCGCTCGGGGTAGCGCAGGGCGGTGAGGCGGCCGCCGAACACGCAGCCGGTATCAATGTCGATGGTGTTGTTGAGCCACTCGGGGTCGGGCACGGGCGTGTGGCCGTATACCACGGTGGCCCGGCCACGGTACTCGGCGGCCCAGTTGTAGCGCACCGGCAGCCCAAACTCATCGATTTCGCCGGTAGTTTCGCCGAACAGCGCGAAGGCCCGCACGGCGCCCGAGCCGCGGCCCTGCATTTCCTCGCGCATACCCGCGTGGGCCACCACCAGCTTGCCGCCATCGAGCACGTAGTGGCTCACCAGCCCATCCAGAAACTGCCGCACCTGCGCCTTAAACGTGTCGGATTCCGAGGCTAGCTGCTGCACCGTTTCCGCAAAACCGTGCTTTTCGTTGACCTGCTTGCCATTCAGGTAGCGCAGCAGCTTGATGTCGTGGTTGCCGGGCACGCACAGCGCCAGCCCGCTTTGCACCATGCTCATCACCAGCCGCAGCACTTTGGGCGAATCGGGGCCACGGTCCACCAAGTCGCCGAGGAACAGGACCCGACGAGGGACCTCCCCCCCTAACCCCCTCTCCCGTGGAGAGGGGGAACTAGACTCTAAATTTATAGAGGTAGAAGAACTAGCAGCCAGTTCTCCCTCTCCACGGGAGAGGGGGTTAGGGGGTGAGGCCATCCGCGACACGCGCATGCCCAAATCCCGCGCATCGTGGCGGGGTTCCTCCTCCACAGTATAGCCCAGCTCCGCGAGCAGCTGCACCAGCTCCAGATAGCAGCCATGCACGTCGCCGATGATGTCGAAGGGGCCGGTTTCCTGCTTGCGGTTGCTGTAGAGCGGGTCGCGCTGCACCGCCTGCACGGCGTCAATTTCCTCGGGGCCGCGCAAATGGTACACGTGGCGGAAGCCTTCCTGCTTGAGCGACTTCAGGCTGCGACGCAGCTGCTGACGCTGGTTCGGGATGACGTGGCGGCCCAGGTGCTGGCGCTCGGCGCGCTGGCGGTTGCGGTCCTCGGCCAGACGGTCGGGCACGTCGAGGACGACGGCGGTGGGCAGCACGTGGTAGTCGCGGGCCAGCTGAATCAGGGTTTTGCGGGCTTCGGGCTGCACATTGGTGGCGTCCACCACCGTCAGCAGGCCGCGCTTGAGGCGCAGGCCCACCAGGTAGTGCAGCAGCGCAAAGGCCTCCGGCGTGGCCGACTGGTCGTTTTCATCATCCGCCACCAGCGCCCGGCACTGGTCCGACGACACAATTTCGGTGGCCTGAAACAGCCGCCGCGCAAACGTGGATTTGCCCGCCCCCGAGGTACCGATGAGCAGGACGAGGGAGAGTTCGGGGAGTTTGAGGGAGGTAGTATTCTGGGACATAGCTAATCAAAGCGAAGCAGGATAATAGACGGTAAACGGTGGTTCGGCGGACTTTACCGCTCAAACACGGCCAGCTGCGAGGGCGCGCCCACTTCGGCGGCTTCCGGGCCCAGCGGCTCCAGGCGCACCCGGTAACCGTGACGCGCGGCCACACCGTCGGCCCAGGTGGCAAACTCGGCCCGGGTCCACTCGAAGCGGTGGTCAGCGTGGCGGAAGTCGCCGGCCGCGAGGGTTTCGTAGCGCTGGTTGTAGTCGGCGTTGGGGGTGGTGACGAGCACGCTGCCGGGCCGGGCGCGGGCAAATACCACCTGCTCGAAGGCGGCCAGCCGGTTTTCGTCGAGGTGCTCAATGACTTCAACCACGGCCGCCGCGTCGTAGCCGGCCAGGCGGGCATCATGGTAGAGCACCGACCCCTGGGCCAGCGTCAGCCGCTCGCGCTGGCGCGGGGGCATCTCCGCGAGGTGCAGCCGCTGCCCGGCCCGCTCCAGCTCCCGCCAGCTCACATCCATAGCCAGCACGTGCTCCACCTGGGGCTGCAACAGCAGCCGGCGCACCAGCTTGCCTTCGCCGCAGCCCAGGTCCAGCACGCGCTTCGACCCCAGCTCCCGGATTACCTCGGCCACGCGGTCCAGGCGCTGGTCGTGGAGCTTCTGGCCGGGATTTGCGGGTTGCGGGCTGTCAGTGGTCAATTCAGCAACGGGCTCGTCGTCCCCGGCATCCTTCTCCACGGCCAGCAGCCGCGCCAGCGTGGGGTTCACGTACTCGGCGAAGCGCAGGTAGCGGCGCGTGATAAACTCCCGCTCGGGGTGGCGCGGCAGCCACTCGCCGCCGCGCAGCAGCAGCTTTTCGGCCTCGGCCGGCCCGATGTAGTAGTGCTTGTTGTTGTCGAGGACCGGCACGAGCACGTAGAGGTGGGTGAGCAAATCGCGCAGGCGCAGGGCCGGGTGGCGCAGCCGCAGCGTGTAGTAGTGGCTGTCGCCCCACTCCGGCCGGGTTGGGTCGAGCGGGTGGGCCTCGGTTTCGATTTCGTAGCCCAGCGGCGCAAACAGGCGGTGCAGCTGCGCGGGGCTGGCGGCCGGCACCACGGCCACGGTGGCTTCCAGCGGCAGCAGCGCATCGGGCAGGCCGGGGCGGTCCTGGCAGGTGCCGTTCATGGCCGTGTTGAAGGATTTGGCCAGAGCCGTGCTCAGAAACGACGACGCCACGTAGGGCCGGTCGTTCACGTACTGGGCCAGCGCGAAGTTCTCGGCGGCGCCCTTCTGGCTGCGCACCAGCCCCACGGGGTCAATTTCGAGCAGCAACGCCACGGTGCAGCGCTCCGAGGTGGCTTCGGGGTAGAAGATGTGGGCCTGCCCGGCGGTGAGCTCCAGCGTCTGGAGGCGGGCGGGGTTCTTGTGCAGCAGGTAGCCCAGGTCGGTGGCGGGCTGGTGGGTGGTGCTAATGGTGAGCAGCATACGGCAGGCGGATAACGATATAACACGGCCCCGCGGATGATTGCCGGGCGGGGCGCAAGATACGCAGCCGGCGGCCCGCCCGATACCCTCCGCACAGGGTCGCGCAGCCTTTCTCTGGCAGTGGCTTCACACCAGGTTAACTATTTGGAAACGACTATATAACATATAGAAAATCATACCGTAACACGGGCCGGATACTTTTGGGCATCCTTCCAGGGCGCCCTGCCGCCGCTTATTTTCCTGCCTGCCCTATGCATACTCCTACCCTTTCGGCCCGCCTGCTGGCGGCGCTGGCCCTCTCCGCGGCGCTGGCCGCCTGCTCCGACGACAGCGACGAGGCCTCGACTATCGGCGTCAAGCTCGATAACTACTCCGTGACGCCAGTGCTGGCCAAAACCCAGCCGGGCTTCGAGGGCGTGAAGATGTATTCGCTCATCAGCTCCGACGACAAGCTGGCCGCCACGCCCGACTTCATGTTCGGGGGCTCGGCCGACGGAGCGGGCCTGCTGCGCAACCCCGACGGCAAAGGCTTCACTATGCTGGTCAACAACGAGGACAACATGGCCATTGGCCGGGTGCGCTTCGACGAAACCCTGCGTCCCATCGGGGGCGAGTACCTGCTCAACTCCGACGGCGGCCGGTGGCGCCTATGCTCGGGTACGATGGTGACGCCCGAGGAGCACGGTTTCGGCCCCTACTTCCTGAGCGCCGGCGAAAGCGCCGTGGATGCCCAGACCCACCTGATTCAGCCCTTCGCCGACAACAACACCCAGAGCACGCCCAAAGGGGTGCGGGGCCTGGGCTACTGGAGCGCCGAAAACGCCGTGCCCCTGCCCAAAACGGCCTATCCGGGCAAAACCGTGGTGCTCATCGGCGAGGATGCCTCCGACGCCACCGGCGGCCAGCTGGCCCTGTACCTGAGCAACGCCCTCGGCGACCTCGACGGCGGGCAGCAGTACATGCTGCGCCGCCGCGACCTGAATCAGCGCGAAAAGGACATGGCAACGGGCCAGCGGTACGACGTGGAATTTGTAGCCATCCCCGATTATAAGAGCCTCACCGGCACCCAGATGCAGGCCCAGGTTGACCCACTGAAGGCCCTCAAGTTCGGCCGGGTCGAAGACATCGACTACCGCAAAGGCAGCGGCGCCAACGGCCGCGAGGTATACTTCAACGTGACGGGCCAGGACTTCACGGGCGTGAATGCCGACCAGAGCCGCACCAAGTGGGGCCGCACCTACCGCCTCGTACTCAACGAGCAAAACCCGCTGCTGGGCACTCTGGAGCTGGTTCTCGACGGCGACGACCGCGCCGGCAAGGCGAAGGACTTCCAGAATCCCGACAACATCTGCGTGACCCAGAACTACGTGTATGTGCAGGAAGACTCGAACGGCTACGGCACCGAAACCCACGACGCCTACATCTACCAGTACGCCATTGCCACCGGCGAGCTGAAAAAGGTGCTGGAGCTGGACCACCGCCGCACCGAAACCGACAAGGACAAGTACAACGTGACGGGCACCAGCTACACGCCGGCCGCCTCCACCAAAGGCAGCTGGGAGTACGGCGCGATGATCGATGTATCGGAGGTATTGGGCCAGCCCAACACGTTTGCCCTGTGCATCCAGCCCCATTCCTGGCGCGCCCAGAAATACAAGGACGGCGGCGCCCGGCCCAACAACGGCAACGACCAGGCCAGCCAGGTAGTTATTCTCAGCGGCCTGCCCCGCTAAGCTCTGCCATTGTTAGCTCCCGATTATTAGGGCCACTATCGTTAGCCGCTACGCCTATCCGATTACGCTTACCACGCGCTGCTTCCGTCCCGGGAGCAGCGCGTTTTGCTGCCGGCGCAGGACCCGGCAACTGCGCTTTTTTATTAACCCAAATGAGAAATACAGTGTTTAACCATTTGGTATTTCGCTGATCTACAATGAACAAACTTTTGATCCTACTCGCCGCGGCCCTGCTCCTGGTATGGGCGAGCTGCCAGCGGCCCAGCACGCCGGCCGCCGCTTCGGAGCCGGCTCCGACGCCCGCCGGGCAGGTGCTTCGCCAATACCGCCGGCACCTCACTGCCCTTGACTCGGCTGTGGCGGGCCTGCGCCGGGCGGTGGCTACGGGCCAGCCCGCCGCCCGGCAGCGGCAGGCGTTTCTGGCGGCCCGGCTGGCCTGGAAACGGGTGGAGCTGCTGGCCGAATACTACAGCCCCTCCACCGCCAAAGCCCTCAACGGCCCGGCCCTGGGCGAGGTGGAGGAGTTCGACCAGCAGCAGCGGGTGCGAGCCCCCGAGGGCCTGCAGGTGTTGGAGACCTACTTCTACCCCGCCCTGTATGCCCCGGACCGCCGGCCCGAGGTGCTGGAGCAGCTGGCCCTGGTGCGCAGCAGCCTGCTGGGCCTGCGCCACGCCGCCACCAGCCTCACCCTCACCGACCGCCACGTGTTCGATGCGGCCCGGCTGGAGGTATTCCGGGTGATGACGCTGGGGATTCCTGGCTTCGATACGCCGGCCTCGCCGGGGGCCGTGGCCGAGGCCGCCGCCGCCCTGGCTACCGTGCAGGCCACCGTGGCGCCCTACCGCGCTGGCCTGCCCGCCCCCACTGCCACCCGCCTCGACAGCCTTTTTCGCGCCACGCTCGGCTACCTGCATCACCACCCCGACGCGGCCCGCTTCGACCGGCTCACGTTTCTGGCCCGCTACGCCCACCCGCTCAGCCAGCAGCTGTGGGCCACCCAGCAGGCGCTGGGCATTGCCGCCTTCCCCGAAACCCGGGCCCTGCGGGCCGATGCGCCGTCGTTGTTTGCGCCGGATGTCTTTGAGCCGGCGGCCTTTGCTCCCTCCACCACCGAGCGGCCCACCCCAGCCCAGGTGGCGCTGGGCCGCCAGCTGTTTTTCGACCCCGTGCTGTCGGGCAACGGGGGCCGCAGCTGCGCCAGCTGCCACCAGCCCGCCCGCGCCTTCACCGATGGGCAGGCCCGCAGCGTGGCCTTCGGGGGGCAGGGGGCGGTGGCCCGCAACGCGCCCACTCTGCTTAACGCCGCCCTGCAGCGCACCCAGTTCCACGACGGGCGGGTGAGCTTTCTGGAAGACCAGGCCGCGGCCGTGCTGGCCAACCCCACCGAAATGCACGGCTCGATGGCCGCCGCCGCCCGGCTGCTGACGCGCAGCCCTGCCTACCGGGCGGCCTTTGCCCGGGCCTTCGATACCGCGCCAGCCGCGCCGGTGCAGGAAGCTCAGCTCAAAACAGCCCTGGCCACCTATCTGCGCTCCTTAGTGCGCCTGAATTCGCCCTTCGACCGGTATCTGCGCGGGGAGGCCACGGCGCTGAGCCCGGCGGCCCAACGTGGGGCCAACGTGTTTCTGGGCAAGGCCAAATGCGCCACCTGTCACTTTCTGCCGCTGTTCAACGGCACCGTACCGCCCGGCTTCGAGCGCACCGAAAACGAGGTCCTGGGCACCCTGGCCGCCCCCAACCGCCTCCGCCTCGACGCCGACCCGGGCCGGGCCGGGACCACCGGTATCCGCTGGCAGGAGCACGCCTTCAAAACGCCCACCCTGCGCAACATCGCCCTCACGGCTCCCTACATGCACCAGGGTACCTACCGCACCCTGGCCGAAGTGGTGGAGTTCTACAACCAGGGCGGCGGCGCGGGCCGGGGTCTCGCGGTGCCCAACCAAACCCTGCCGCCCGACCCACTCCACCTCACCCCCCGGGAAAAGCAGGACCTGCTGGCCTTCCTGCACGCCCTCACCGATACCACCGGCCTCCACCAAGAAACCCCGCGCCGGCTGCCCAGCTTCCCCGCCGAAATGGCCCGCCTCAACCAGCGCCCCGTAGGTGGCCGGTATTAGCTGCAGGATTTGGTCAGGGTGATTTTGTGCACGACCACCGGTCCGACGGCTGCGCCGTCGGACCGGTGGTTGTACAGGAATCGGCTACAAACCCACGTTGCGGATCAGGCCCCGGTCCGGCGGCTCTTTCAGCCGTCGGGCCGGTTGCGGGGTGAGCGAGGTAGCAGCGACTGACGAGACGGGCTATTTGCGCTTGCGACGACCGGCCCGACGGCTGAAAAAGCCGCCGGACCGGAACTCTTGTCAGGGGCAGCCTCATCGTCGGCAACTTGAGTTACAAGTATAATAGCGTCGCCGACCGGCTTCATTCACCACCTATACCAGCCAGCGGAGCTAACGACGAGACGCAAAGTATTGCGTCTCGTCGTTAGCTCCGCCTTCAACGCAAAACGCCCCGACCATAACCGGCCGGGGCGTTTCGTTTGGGGCGGAAGCGGCTGTTAGCGCACCACCAGCTTCGAGCTGGCCCCGTCTTCGGCGCGCAGCACGTATACGCCCGGCGCGAGGCCGGCGGTTTCCAGCTGCAGGGCTTTGGTCAGCGTGCGGACGGGGCGGCCCAGCACGTCGTGGAGGATGCCGCTCACCGGCCGGCTCAGCTGCACCTGCCCGCCCTGGCTCGGGTTTGGGTAGAGGTATAGCGGCGCGGCCGTGCGGGCGGCGGCCGTGCTCAGCGGACCGCGCAGGCCAATCTGGTACACGGCCACGGTGCTGCTGATTTCGTTGGCCAGAATCAGCAGCGGCGAACTGGTCGGGCTATTGGCGGCCGACACGAATACAAGCCCCTCGGGGCCCTGGTCACCGGTGCCGGCGGTCAGGCTGCGGTTGTTGATGTACTGAACCAGACGCGGGTTGGCGGGGTCGTTTACGTTCATCACCAGCACGCCGCCCTGGCGCTCCAGGCTGATAAAGGCGTAGGTAGTGTCGCGAATCACGCCGATGGCGGCGCCTTCGGGCTCGGGGCCTTTGTCGTCGGAGCGGTTTTTCCGGGTGGGCGATTCGTTGGCGCCGTTGCTGGCATTGAAGATGTTGCCGAACGTGGGGTCGGTGCTGGTGAGGCGCTCCAGCAGGTCGCCGCTGTCGTGCACGAGGGCCCCGGTGGTGGCGTTGAGGATGCTGAACGAGCGGCCCCCGAACGCATAAATCTGGTCGAAGTCGCCGTCGCCGTCGGTGTCGCCCAGCTTGTTGGTCACATTCAGGCGGCCCAGCACGCTATTGTTCTTCAGCAGCGCGGCCTGCGGGAAAGCCGTAGGGTCGAGCGGGTAGGCGGCATTGCCGAGGCGCACGGCCTCCACAAGCCCACCGGTGCCGGAGTATTCGCGGGCATCTCCCTCGTTGGCGGTCAGCAGGTAGCGGCCCCCTCCCAAAGCGGCGGGCAGCTCGAAGGAAGCAATGGCGTCGGGCTGGCGCATGCCGCGTACTGGCCAATTGGACAGGAGCACGTCGGCCGATTGGTCGGAGGCGTCGAAGCTGAAGCCGGGCTGGCTGTGGTCCTGGTAGCCGATGGGCCGCAGGGCGGTAAACTGCAGCGTAGCCAGATCCAGCGTGGCCAGGGCGTTGTTTTCCTGCAAGGCAATGTAGGCCGTGCGCGAATCCGCCGATATGGTCACGTACTCCGGCTCCAGATCCTGCGCTACGGAGCTGGCCGGGCCACCCGCCGGGCCGCCGTAGATGCGGATGCCGGCCGTGCGCAGGGCGGCTGCCTGGGCGTTGAAGCTGCTGAAATCAACAGTCGTCACGTTGGCTTGCGTCAGGTTGGCAATGGGGCCGCTCACGTCCACCACCGTCACCGAGCCGAGCGGGTCGTTGGAGTAGGTGGCGTTAGGCTCGCCCTCGTTGGCCGTCAGCAGGTAGCGGCCATCCGGCGAGAAGGTTATCATGTCGGGCAAAGCCCCCGCCGTCACCTGCTTAATAAAGTTGCCGTTTTGGTCGAAGAACACGATTTTACCGGCGTTCTGCGGCACGGCATCTTCCACCGCGCAGGCTACCAAACCGTTGCGCACGGCCACGGAATTGATGGCGCCGTAGGGAGCCATGCTGATGGATGCCAGCGGGGTAATGGTGCCCGGCGTGGCGAAATTGAGAATGTCGAGCTTGCCGCCGATGGAGTTAGCCACGTACAGCCGCTGCGTGCTCGGGTCGTGGGCCACAATTTCAGCCGAGTTGATTTGCACTGGCGGGGTGGCCGTCGTGAAAGCAACCCCGTTCTGGTAGCTGCCCAGCAGATTCAGGCGCAGGTTACCGGCACGCGGGGGCGCCTGCGTGTCGTTGTCCTTGATGTACACCAGCACCTCGGTAAAACCGGCCGTCAGGGTCGCATTGGCGGGGTTCTGCAGGCGCAGCGTGAAATACTCGGCCCCTTCCGCCAGCACATCATCAGTGAGCGGAATGGTCAGGGTCTGGTTGGCCGTGGCGCCGGCCGGGAAGGTCAGCGTCTGGGGGGCGGCGTAGGTGAAATCCGTGCCGGCCGTGGCCGTGCCCAGGCCGGGCACCAGCGCCACTTCCACGGTGCTGGCCGCCGTGCCAGCGTTGGTGACGGACACCGGTACGCTGACCGTACCCGCGTTTTCATTGGCTACCGCCGTTACGGCGGTGAAGCGCAGCGCGGGGGTGGTCTGGGCGGCGGCCGTTCCGGCCAGCGCCAGGAAAAGCAGCCCGGCTGTGGCTCCCGAAAGTAAAGTTTGACGCATCCTTAAACAGGCTAAGTGAATGAATGCGCCAAAGCTACCGGAGGGGCGTTATGGCAACTTTACCAATTAGTTACGGAATCATCAATACCCGCCTGGCAGGCCGGCAGTGCCTGAGCCCCGGGCCCCGCCGGGCTGGCCTCCCCGGCCAGAAAACGGCGGTACCAATGCCCCGAGTCCTTGATGGTGCGGCGCTGGGTTTCGTAGGCCACGTGCACCAGCCCGAAGCGGGGCCCGTAGCCCTCGGCCCACTCGAAGTTGTCGGTAAACGACCAGGCAAAGTACCCCTCCACCGGCACGCCTTCCTGCCGGGCGCGCAGCACCTGCCCGATGCTGGCCTGCAGATACGCCTGCCGGGCCGGGTCGGCCACGCGGCCGGCGCGGAGCTGGTCGGGGAAGGCGGCGCCGTTTTCCGTCACCAGCAGGCGGGGCGCGTTGGGGTAGGCCGCAAACTGCCGGAGCATGTGGTAGAGGCTTTCCGGGTACACTTCCCAGCCCATATCGGTGTGGGGCACGCCGCGCCGGGCGGCTCCTACCAGCGCGGCCCACAGCAGCGGCACGTAGGGCGCGTGGCGCACTACTTCCCGGGTGTAGTTCTGCACGCCCAGAAAGTCGAAGTCGAAGGGCAGCAGGGCCTCGTCGCCGGGGCGCATGTAGCGGTCCAGCCAGCCTAGCAGCGGCACGTCGGCCACGGGGTAGCCCAAACCCAGGGCGGGTTCCACGAACAGGCGGTTGAGCAGCGCATCGGCCCGGACGGTGGCGCGGGCGTCGCGGGCGTGGCCGGGCCGCCAGGGCGTGAGGTAGGAGCAGGAAAACGTGGTGCCGATCTGGGCGGTGGCGGGCAGCACCGCCCGCAGGGCGCGGCCGCCCTCAGCCTGGGCCAGCGCGGCGTGGTGGGTGGCGGCCAGAAATGCGCCCAGGCTGCGGCGGCCCGGCGCGTGCACGCCCAGCAGGTGCCCGGCCCCGGTGAACACCATGGGCTCGTTGAGCACCATCCAGTGCTGCACCCGGTCGCCGAGGCGGGCCGCTACGCGCTGGGCATAGTCGGTAAACCAGCCCACCACCGAGCGGTTGGTCCAGCCGCCGAGCTGCTGCAGCGCGGCCGGCAGGTCCCAGTGGTAGAGCGTGGGCCAGGGCGTGATGCCGTGGGCCAGGCAGCCGTCTATCAGCCGGTCGTAGAAGTCTATTCCCTTTTGGTTAATACCGCCTCTACCCTCCGGAAAAATCCGCGACCAGGCGATGGAAAAGCGGAAATCATGTATTCCCATTTGTTTCATCAGCTCCAGATCCTGCGGCCAGCGGTGGTAGAAGTCGGTGGCTACCTCGGCGGTTTCGCCGCGCTTGATGCGGCCCCGGCGGCGCACGAAATCGTCCCAGATGCTGGGCCCTTTGCCGTCCAGATTCCAGGCGCCCTCCGTCTGGTAGGCCGCCGCCGAAACGCCCCATCGGAAGTCGGCACCGAAATCAGCGCGGGTGAACAGAGCCGGGGTGGTAGCCGGGAAGAAAGCGGCAGGCAGAGCAGACAAATCGGGCATAAAAACGCGCAACAGATGAATATCAGAAAGACGGCCCACCCAGCCGCCGCAGCCCGGCAGGTGAGCCGTAGCGGGCAGGCCGCCTCTCCCCCGGCACGACCAATACAGCAGCAAAACAGAGGCCGGCACACGCGGCCTACACCACCAGTGCCGGGGCCGAGGCCGGCCACCCCGCGCCGGCATCGGCCAGCAGCCGGTCCAGTACGGCGCCCGTGGCGTCTGGGTAGTCGACCGGTACGGGCTGGCCGAAGCGCAGCCACTCATCCAGCACGTCGAGGCTGCGGTCCTTGAGGTTTTTCACTACCGGCACGCCCATGGCCGCCAGCGCGGCGGCATTGCAGGCCTGCTCATACTGGTGTTTCATGGGCACCACCAGCAGCTTCTTGCCCAGGTAGAGCGCCTCGGCGGGCGTCTCGAAGCCGGCCCCGCACAGCACCCCGGCACTGCGGGCCAGGCTATCGACGAAGGCGGCGCCGCTCACGGGCCGCACCCACACGTTGCCGTGCTCCGACTCCTGCCGGCTGTGCTTGCTGAACACCTCCCAGCGCACCGAACGGCTGAGGTAGCGCAGCCGCTTCACCAGCGTTTCTTCCTCGAAAGCGGGCAGATACACCGTGTAGTGGCCTTCGTTGCGGGCAGGCAGCGCCCGCACCTGCTGCCGGATAACGGGCGTGTGAATGTGCGGCTCGTAGGCCTGAAAGTGAAAGCCGTAGTGGTGGGTGGCGGGGGCGTAATGGCGCAGCACGGCGCGGCCCACCAGGTCGGCATTGGTGGGTTGCGGGGCGTGGGGGCTCAGCACGGCGCTCTGGTGGCTCAGGGCCACGCAGGGCAGCCCCTGCCGCCGGCAGGCCCACGCCGATACCGGCTCGAAGTCACTGATGACCAAATCGTAGGCTTCCACGGGCAGCAGGCGAATCTCCCGCAGAAAGGCGGCCGAGTTCATCTGCCAGAAGGTCTTCACGAAGTTGACCCCGCCCTTTTTTCCGAAAACAAAGCCCATGCCCTGGCAGCGGTAGCGCACCGCAAACGGCAGCTCAATGTCGGCGGGCGGGCCGCTCACCAGCACATCAACCCGGCTGGCCCGCTGCTGCAGCAGCGGCACAATATCGAGGGCCCGGCTTAGGTGGCCGTTGCCGGTGCCCTGAATGGCGTAGAGGATATTCAAGTAGAAACGGAACAGGTAAAAAGTATGCGTTAACTCATGCGCTGCTGGCCGGCCAGCCGAGCGGCGTTTCTTAGCCCGGCCCGGTCATTGGCTCCCGGCGGCAGGCTGCTTCATATTCATTTCGAGCAGCAGGCCCGCCAGCAGCGCGGCCACGGGCGTGTCGGCGGCGGTGTCGGCCTCGTCGGGGGCGGGCGTGGCCGGCTCGGGCTGCTGCATCCGCGGGTCGGTGGCGTAGCGGTAGAGGCTCCAGCCAGCTTCAGGGGTGTACTCCAGCGCGGTGAGGTTTTCCACCCAGTCGCCGGAGTTGAGGTACACCACCTCGCCCTGAGCCGTGGCTACGGGCCTGATTTCGGGGCAGTGAATGTGGCCGCAGGCCACGTAGCGGTAGCCCCGGTCGGCGGCAATGTCGGCGGCCGTCTGCTCGAAGTCGCTCACCAGGCTCACGGCGCTTTTCACGCGGTCCTTCACCACCTTCGACAGCGCCACGCGGGGCCGGCCCAGCTTGAGCAGGCCCCAGTTCACGAGGCGGTTGAGCAGGATCAGCAGGTCGTAGCCCTGGGCTCCGAGGCGAGCCAGCCAGCGTGAGTGGCGCATGGTCACGTCGAACACGTCGCCGTGAAAAAGCCAGGTTTTGCCGTGGGGCAGGTCGAGCACCAGCTTGTTTTCGATGCGCAACGCCCCCAGCCGGGTACCCGCAAACTTACGCAGCAGCTCGTCGTGGTTGCCGGTGAGGTAGTGAATGCGCACGCCCTTGGCGGCCAGGCCAGCCAAGTGGCGCACCACCCGCATGTGGGCGGCGGGCCAGTAGTTTTTGCTGAACTGCCAGATGTCGATGATGTCGCCGTTGAGCACCAGCACCCGTGGCCGGATGCTTTTCAGGTAGCGCAGCAGCTCCGTGGCGTGGCAGCCGTAGGTGCCCAGGTGCACATCTGAGATGACGGCCACTTCTACGCGGCGGCGTTTGGCGGGCTTGCCACTCATCGGAAGGCGGGACGGGGCCGGAGGCGGGCGCTGGGCAGCGTACGGGCCCCGCCCCGCTCGGGCTGCGAGGCCTCATCGGCATTGCCAAAGCGAAATGGCAGCCGCAGTGCCCCCACGGAGCGCAGCACAAAGGCCCCGACCAGGGCCAGCTGGAAGAGCAGATAGGCCAGCGCGCGCACTACACGGCGCAGCACCGGAAACGTCAGGGGAGCGTGCATATCGGAAAGCCGTTTTAACCCGCTTCAAAGGTCGGCAACCACCATTACCGGGGCATTACGGTGGTATTATGCTTAGATCAAGTTTGCCTGGCCCGCGCACCGCAGGCGGCCCGGCGGCCTTGCTCAGCACTTGCAGATCGGGCACTGAGCGGCCTGGCGGGGGCCTTGGGCGGGCCTAGCTGCTTTTTAGACGAAACCTGGTACAATAGGCTTTTCCCGTGCGTACCTTTGAGTGGCCGCAACCCTGACTACCGGCTTATTTCTTATTCCTCCTCATGAAGAAACATCTCCTCCTCGCGTTCCTCCTACTTTGCAGCTTGGCGGCGTCGGCCCAGTATATGCCCGGCAAGCCCCGCAAGAAATACACGTTCCCCAAGAAGGACGAAGAGTGCCAGTACGTGCTCAACGTCACGAAAAACACCGACGAGGACGCCGAGGTAGACGCCTGCGTAACCCGCGTGGCCTACCGCCCCTATGCCGAGCTGCTCACCGAAATCGACGAGCTGAAGAAGCTCAAAAGCTGGGCCGATACCACTTACCAGCGCCGCTTCAGCCAGCTGCCCGCCGGTGGTTTGCTGGTCGTGACGATGTACCGCCGCGGCGGGGCCAACGCCGACCCGGCCTACCTGAGCGTGGTAGCCAAGGACAAGGATGGCAAGGAGGTATTCAACGTGCCCGCGCTGCCAGAAGGCCAGGGCCGCTTCTGGAACCGCGACCTGTACGTAAGCAAGCGCGCCATTCCATTTGTTAAAACTGAGACGCCGCAGGACCTGACCCTGGTTATCAACGACATCAAAACCAAGCAGACTTTTGAGTACGTGGTAAAAACCCAATAATCTGTTTATCAGATTATTTCCTGCGTCTTACAGCGTAATCCAAACAGAAAAGGGTCTTCCGTGGAAGGCCCTTTTCTGTTTCAAACCATTTGTACAAACCGGCCGGCAGCCGCTACCGATGCAGGCGCGCCCACTGCACCGCAATAATCGTCTTGGCGTCCTCGAACAGCTGCTGCTGCAGCTGCTCGGCACTCAGGAACACCGCTTCTATCTTCTCGCTTTCCTCGGCCAGTCCGCCGCCCTGCCCCGACTGGTGGCTGACCTCGGCGAAAAACACCGTGATGACCTCGGCGCTCGTGCCGGGCGACGGATAGATGCGGGCAATCTGCGCCAGCTGGTCTACGTCGTAGCCCAGTTCCTCGTGCAGCTCGCGGCGGATGGCGGTTTCCGGGGCCTCGTCGCCGTCGATCATGCCGGCGGCCAGCTCCAGCATTTCGGCTTCCGGCCCGATGCGGAACTGCCGGGTAAGCACGTACTGCTCTTTTTTGGTGTCCCAGACCAGCGCGGCCACCGCCCGGCCCGGCTCGAAACGCTCCCGCTTCAGCTGCTCGTCGCCGTCCTGCACCGTCAGCAGACGAAGTTTGAAGTGGCCATCGTAGGCGGTTTTTCGGTCGGTTACGTGCATGTTCGGAAAGGAATTCAGGTTTATTTTCCGAAAAGTAAACGGTTTTTACGGCTGCCGGGGTTGTAGAGGCGCTGTCCCGGCTCCAGCTCCGGCCTTGGCACCAAATCAATAATTATTTTACCTGTTGTCTCTCAACTATTTACAACATTGTATTAGCGCTATTTTCTGGCTTGGCGCTATCCTGCTGCCCATAAAGCCCAGGTTGGCAGGGCTGACTTATCCGGCTTTTTGGCGGCCTGTTTAGCTGTTGCGCCAGCTTCGGCAGCGTCTACTACCACAAAGTCGCCGTAAAACCACCGACCTTTGCGGACTCGTGCCCCCTCAGCGGCACATCCGATAGTTTAGCCGCCTCCGTTGGCGGCTCCGTTTTTCCTTTTTCCGTTTGATGATCTTCGACGACCTTAACCTTATTGAGCCTATCCTGCGTGCCCTGCACGAGGAAGGCTACACTACCCCCACGCCTATTCAGCAGCAAGCCATTCCGCAAGTGCTGGAAGGCCACGACCTGCTGGGTGTCGCCCAGACCGGCACCGGCAAAACCGCCGCTTTCACCGTTCCGATTCTGCAGATTCTGCACCAGACGGCTCAGGTAGAACGCCACGCGCCCGGCCGCATCCGTTGCCTGGTGCTCACGCCTACCCGCGAGCTGGCCATCCAGATCGGGGAAAGCTTCAAGGCCTATGGCCGCCATCTGCCCAAGCTGCGCTCTACCGTCATCTTCGGTGGCGTGGGCCAGCACCCGCAGGTGCAGATTCTCAAGCGCGGCGTGGAAGTGCTCATTGCCACTCCCGGCCGCCTGCTCGACCTTATGAACCAGGGCTTCGTGGATCTGCGCCACGTGGAAGTATTTGTGCTGGATGAAGCTGACCGCATGCTCGACATGGGTTTCATCCACGACATCAAGCGCATTCTGCCCAAGCTGCCGGCCTCGCGCCAGACGCTGTTCTTCTCGGCCACCATGCCCGGCCAGATTCAGGAGCTGGCCTCCACCATCCTGCGCCCCAACCCGGTGAAAGTGGCCGTAACGCCCGTTTCGAGCACTGCTGACACGGTAACGCAGGGCGTGTATCTGGTAGACAAGAACGACAAGCCGGCCCTGCTGGAGCACGTGCTGCAAAACCAGGAAATCCGCCGGGTGCTGGTGTTCACGCGCACCAAGCACGGCGCCGATAAGGTGGTGAAGACCTTGGAGAAGGCCAACATTCCGGCCGAAGCCATCCATGGCAACAAAAGCCAGAACCACCGCCAGCGGGCCCTCAGCAGCTTCAAGGCCGGCACCACCCGCGTGCTGGTCGCTACCGACATTGCCGCCCGCGGCATCGACGTCGATGAGCTGACCCACGTTATCAACTACGAGGTACCCAACGAGCCCGAAACCTACGTGCACCGTATCGGCCGGACGGGCCGCGCCGGGGCCTTCGGCACGGCCTTCACGTTTGTGGAAGACGAGGAGCGCGCCTACCTGCAGGATATCCAGAAGCTGATTCGTCGGCAGATCGACCTGATTGAGGATCACCCTTACACCACCCGCTCGGTGGCGCCGGTGCTGTTGCACGGCGGTGCCCCCATCAAGCGCCCGAAAGGCCCCGCCGGCCGCCCAGCCCGCCCGGGCCGCGAAGGTGGTGGCGGAGGCCAGGGTGGCGGCCGCGCGCCGCGCCAGGGCCAGCAGAGCGGCGCCCCCCGCGGCGGCCAGGAACGCGGCGCCAGCGGTGGCCACCGCAGCAGCTCCGCGGCTTCGTCGCGGCCCGCTGGTGAGCGGACGCCCGGCAGCAGCCAGGGCTCCGGCTCGGGCCAGCGGCGCTTCCGCGGCGGCAGCGGCGGCGGACGCCCGCAGTAGCCTGACCCAGGAAGCTGCTACCGCTGCTTCAGAGTAAACGCAAAAAAAGGGTAGCCTCAACCAGTGGTTGGGGCTACCCTTTTTTTGTTGGGGCAGCAGCTGGCCGGCCGCAAAACAAAATCCGGGGCAACCGGATTGTAGAGATGGTGGCGCTGTTGCCACTGCCGTACCCTTCAGCCTTTCGTCCTTATGGCTCAACGCACCCTTGCCGTCATTCAGGCCCTGCGCGACACGGCGCACCGCCTGGCCACTCAGGCCCCCTACCAGTGGGGTCATATGGGCAGCTGCAACTGCGGCCACCTGGCCCAGACGGTTACCCAGCTCACCAAAGCCGAAATCCACACCCGAGCCATGCAGCGCTACGGCGACTGGGAGCGGCAGCTCACCGACTATTGCCCCACCAGTGGCCTGCCCATCGACCAGACCATCGACGAAATGCTGGCCGTAGGCTTCACCCGCACCGACCTGGCGCACCTGGAGCGCCTCTCCGACCCCGCAATCCGCCGGGCCATTCCGTTTGAGCGCCGCAACGCCCTGCGCCACAACCAGCGCGACGATGTGGTGCTGTACCTGCGCACCTGGGCCGCGCTGCTCGAAGACGAACTGCTGGCCACTATTGCTCTGCCGCACCTGCTTCCGGCTCCGCCAGTGCCTGCACAGGCGCAATACGCAGTAGTCTAGCTCTCCCACCACCAAAAACCGCAACGCCCCATCTGACTTAGGTCGGATGGGGCGTTGCGGTTTTTGTATCAGGCTGGCACCAGCGGGCCGGACCGGCAGGGGCCATAGTCAGGCAGTGCGGCCGGCGGCCGGCCGGTACCGGAGGCAGCTATTAGTAGTTGACGTTGCTGCGCTGGGCTTCACGGTAGCCTTCGGCGCGGTGGCTGCGCTTATACTCCGCATCGGCGTTGGGGTCTTTCTCGGCATCGGGGGCTTGCGAGCAGGAAGTCAGGAACAACGGCGCGCTGGCGGCAAGCAGGAAGAGCAGACGGAATTTTTTCATAGCCCAAAGATAAGCAGCAACCCGAAAATCCCCAACTCGTCGGCCCCTCGTGTTTGCTCAGGCCCCATCATTTTTCTACCCCGAAGCAGAAACCGTGTTGCGCAGCGCAATACCAACCCGCCCGCAGCCCATTACATAAGTAAACAACAGTTGGCTAACAGTTACTCACCCAGAAGCAGAGGCCACAGCGAGTAGCAGAAACAGCCTCCTTCCACAATTTCCTGAACGGCGCTACCAGCCGTCAGGCAACCCTCGTATCGGCTCATAGAAACTACGCAGCCGATGTCAGAAACCCTGTAAAGTTTTGGCAGCTTCGTTAGTATCTCTAATTCAGTTAGCTGACGTAGCAATATTCATTCTATGACTTTACCAGCTTTTATCTCAGGTAAGTTATTTAGCATGTATCAACTTCAACCAGCTGTCTAAACACGGGGAACACAAAATTCAACTATTCAATGTCTCCCACTACCTTATTATATCAAAACCAACACTTCAACATTTCGCTATAATTAACTGATATTATGGTTTTTAAAATTCAAAGTAGATCGATTACAGATACAAACAAATTACAAAGTTTTTATATAACAAACAACATTCAACACCAGCTGAAATAATGGCTATACAAGGGCCTGAAACACCGTTCAGAATACTCCCATTAACAGGCAGTTATTGTCACTGACAAATTGCACTCAGCTACCCCCAACTGCCTGTTAATCCTCAATAATAAGCATTTTAGCTTCCTGCAGCGTTAGCTAGCTATCAGGACAGTCGGGGCTCCGGCTGATAGTCGGTAAACGTACCATCCTGGTAGAATATCACGATCCGCCGGATCACCCGGCCAGGCTCAGCGAAGGCACTGGCCAAGGACACATCTACCGCCTGAACAGGCGTTGCTACGGATGCCGTGGCAGCAACAGCCTCAACGGTTACTGGTGCAACGGCCAACACAGGCGCTACCGGCTCGGGTGCAGTAGCAGCTACGGTGGCGGCTGCCATACCGGATTGGCTGCCTGGCACAACAGGAGGCGCAGCAGCTGGCGCAGCAATAGTAGGAGGAGCAACAGCAACAGGCGCAACAGGCACCGCGTGCAACGGCAGATAAGCCGGCGCCCCTCCCTGAGCACTCTCAGCACGCTGATGGTACTCTGCCCCCACGGATGCGGGCTGCGGCTGGTAGCGGGGTGCTTTAGCGGCTTTTTGGGCAACTGGCTGGCCAGAAGGCTGCTCAGGTGAGAGGGTAGCGGCAGCGGGGCTCCGGACATCGGCAGCGGAAGCGGCTACCGGGGTGCCGGCCAGCATACTGCCGGCTCCTCTGAGCAACCAATCCAGCGAGAGCTGCGGAAAGGCTGCTACGATCTTCTGCACTACTTCCAGGCTGGGCTTGTTGCGCCCGCTCAGAATATGGCTGATAATGGGCCGGGCCACGCCAATGCTGTCCGCAAACTGCGTTGGGGTTAGCTGATTTGACTGCAGAATTTCCCTGATGCGCTCTACCATACCATTGACGGGTTCAGTTACAAATGTACAGCCTTTAGAGTCCTTTGCAGCATAACACTATTTGCCAATACAATTGTAAATGGATTTTTACTAGACCTAACTCTGATTACAAATGAAACACAGCGAACACCTAGTTTACATATGTAATACAATTGTAAATAGTCTTCCTTGCTTACTGCATCCCTATGCAGATAGGTTCTATTCCCCTTGTTTGCCTTGCAGGGAGGACCGGATGAAGCCAATAGCTCGGCTGGTCAGCAACCCGCCAACAACGCAAAAGCCCTGCCTGCCGGGAAGGCAAGCAGGGCTTTTGCGTTGTTGATTAACGGCACTTGGAAGCGCCGGGTGGTGGCTAGTTGAAGTACTCCTTGGCCAAGGATTTATCGTGGCCATAGATGTCGTCGCGGAAGTTCACGTTGCCGGCTTCATCTACCCACGAGGTGAAGTAGACCAGATACACTGGCACGTGCTTTGGCAAGTTTACGTACAGTTCCTTGCGGCCCGCAATCGTCTCTTCGATCTTGGTCATGTCCCAGCCGGGCTTGTTGCGGAGCAGGTATTCGGCTAGCTTCAGGGGCTCGGCTACCCGCACGCAGCCGTGGCTGAAGCCGCGCTTGGCCTGGCTGAACAGTTCGTCGTGGGGCGTGTCGTGGAGGTAAACATCGTTGGAATTCGGGAAGATAAACTTCACGTCGCCGAGGTCATTTTTAGGCCCTGGGCGGCGGCGCAACGTGTACTTCCAGGTGGCCGGCGTGAGGCTGGCCCAGTTGACGCTGTTGGGGTCAACCGGGGTAGCCTTGGCACCCGAACCCTTCACCACTTCCATATCGAGGCGGTCGAGGTAGGACTGCGCATTGGCAGCCAGCTTGGGGCGCATCTCCTTATCGATGATGCTGTAGGGCACGTTCCAGTAGGGAGCCAGCACCACGTATTCCATCTTGTCGGAGAAGACCGGCGTAGCGTTGAGCGCCTTGCCCACAATCACGCGCATGTCGAATACTTCCTTGTTGGCTTCGACAACGTGCAGCTTGTAATCGGGGATGTTTACCAGCAGGTAGTCGGCCTCAAACTTCTTCGGAATCCAGCGCCAGCGCTCCATGTTCACGATGATCTGGTCGATGCGCTGGGACACGGGTACATTGAGCAAACGCAGGGTTTCGCCCCCCACTACTCCGTCCGGATTGAGGCCGTTCTGACTCTGGAAATTTTTCACAGCTTCCACCAGTTCGGCATCATATTTCTCGGCCGGCACTGCGGCAACAGGGGCCACCGCTGCTGGATTGTTGGCCACTGTGCGAGCCGGAGTGCCCTCGGTAGCAGCGGCCGCTACGGGAGCAGCCATCGGGGCAGCCTTGGTGCCCATCAGGCGCTGGCGCAGCGTAGCAACGGCCGGCGTGGCCTGCCCAGGCTTGAGCTTGGTGGTAACGGGTAGCGTTGGCCAACCGCCGTTCCGCTGCAAAGCGCGGTAGTCGGCCAAGACCTTTTTCAGCTGCTCATACTCCGGATGCAGCGGCTCGAACTCATAGTAGGGGTAGGTGCTTTCCCGCTCCTGCAGGATCGTCATCAGGGCCTTGTGCAGCTTGATCTTGTTGCGCTTCACCTGCCAGTCGATGGTCTTGACTGCGCGCGGGTCTACAGTGCCCCGGTAGAAGTCGGAAGCCCAGTTGAAATAGGTGCCGGACAAAGCGACGTCAATCTCCTTTTCCAGCGCGTTGCGCTTGACGGAATCACCCTGCACGGTCTCCAGATCGGCAAACAGCTTCTCGAAGTCCTTGGTTTTGTACTCTTTAGGATCAAGCCCTTCGTCGCCGGCCTTGTTGATAACGCCGAGCATAGTTTTAGCCTGCGGTACCAGCTCGTGGTTGCGGAACCAGCCCAACCGGAACTGCCGCTCGCGGTAGAACTTCTTGGCCCATTCCACCTGGTCCTTGAATTTAGGCTCGGCATTCATGGCGCGTACTACATATACGCTGTCGAGAGTAGGCTGCTGCCCACCGGCTTTGGCCGGGGTGCCAGGCAGGGCTTCCTTGATCTGGGCCTTTTGCTCCTGGCTGCACGAGGTGGCAGAGGCCAGCATCGTGAGGCTCATGAGCCAGAACAACAGGGTGGAAAAGAAAGCCGGACGGAACGGTGAATTCATGCAGTTGGAGAGAGGATAAGAGAACGGACAATTGTTGGCGGGCCGGGTAACAACGTACCCACCCCGGCCAACTGCGCTTTTAACTGCATTCCGGAACGATAAGTTGCCCCTTGTTCAGCTTCTCTTATATGTGGCAAGTTACTCGTTTTGCCAATACATTCGCCTGTTGCTACCAGCCAGGGCCACCGCTTTTTTTGGGGCAGCCGGAGTAAGCTGGGCAATGGTCCGGCACTGTGCCGCCAGTGGCGCGCGCCACTGGCGGCATACTGTTTTGGCTATCTTTGGCCCCTATCCGCTGCTGCCCCCCGGCGGTGGCTCACGTGTTCTTCGCTATATGTCTGCACCTACTGCTGCCCCCCACCTCACCCCCGATCCTCACAGCTACGCCCGGCCGCTGGAGGTCAGCGTCCGGCACCTCGACCTGAGTCTGGCTGTGGACTTCGACGCCCGCCTGCTGCGCGGCACTGCTACCTGGCAGCTCCACAACGCCAGCGCCACCGAGCTGCTGCTCGACGCCCGCGACCTGCACATCGAGGCCGTGTGGCTGGGCGCCCCGGACGGTGAGGCTACCCCGTTTGAGCTGGGCCCTGCCGATGCCGTGCTGGGCCAGCCCCTGCGCATCAGCATCCGGCCCGACACCACGGAGGTCAGCATCCGGTACCAGACCACGCCCGACGCGGCGGCGCTGCAGTGGCTGAGCCCCGGGCAGACGGCCGGCCGCCAGCACCCGTTTCTGTTCACCCAGTCGCAGGCCATCCTGGCCCGCACCTGGATTCCGTGCCAGGACTCGCCGGGTATCCGCTTCACCTACGAAGCGCGGGTGCAGGCGCCGGTGGAAATGCTGGCCCTGATGAGCGCTACCAACCCGCAGGAGCGCAGCGCCACCGGCGAGTACCACTTCCGGATGGAACAGCCCATCCCGGCCTACCTCATGGCCCTGGCCGTCGGCGACCTGCAGTTCACGCCGCTGAGTGCCCGCACCGGAATCTACGCTGAGCCCGTGACGCTGCCAACCGCCACTAAAGAGTTTGAGGACCTGGAGAAAATGGTAGCCACCGCCGAGGATCTGTACGGCCCCTACCGCTGGGAACGGTACGATTTGCTGGTGCTGCCTCCCTCCTTTCCGTTCGGCGGCATGGAAAATCCACGTTTAACATTTGTAACGCCGACTATTCTGGCTGGCGACCGGAGCCTGACCAGCCTGGTAGCTCACGAGCTGGCCCATTCCTGGAGCGGCAACCTCGTGACCAACGCCACCTGGAATGATTTCTGGTTGAACGAAGGCTTCACGGTATACTTCGAGCGCCGCATTATGGAGCAGCTCTACGGCCGCCCCTATGCTGATATGCTTCAGGTGCTGGGCCACTCGGCCCTGCTCCACACCGTGGCGGAGCTCGGCGCCACCAGCCCCGACACCCACCTGCACCTCAACCTGGCCGGGCGCGACCCCGACGAAGGCCTCAACGAAATTGCCTACGAGAAGGGCGACTACCTCCTGCTAACCCTCGAACATCTGGTAGGCCGGCCTGCTCTCGACACCTTTATTAAGGAGTACTTCGCGCGGCACAGTTTCCAGAGCATGGACACGGCCTCGTTCATAGCGTACCTGCGCCGCGAACTGCTCGACCAGCACCCCGGCCTGGAAGCTAAGCTGCAGCTGGATGCCTGGGTGAACCAGCCCGGCATTCCGGCCGTGGCGCCGCCGGTAGCATCGGAGCGGTTCGAAGCGGTGGTGGCCGCTGAGGCCCGGTGGCAGCAGGGCGCGCCGGCCGCCGGCCTGCCTACCGCCAACTGGAGCAGCCACGAATGGGTGTACTTCCTGCACCAACTGTCGGCGCCGCTTTCGTTGGAGCAGCTGGCCGAGCTGGACGCGGCCTTCGGGTTCACACAGTCCGGCAACGCCGAAATTCTGGCGGCCTGGTTTCCGCACACCATTGCGGCCAGCTACTCCCCTGCCGACCAAGCGCTGCACCAGTTCCTGACGCAGGTAGGCCGGCGCAAGTTTCTGGTGCCGCTCTACAAGGCGCTGCTGGCTACGCCCGACGGTACCGCGCGGGCCCGCCGGCTCTACGCCGAGGCCCGGCCCAATTATCATTCCGTCGCAACCAGCACGTTCGACGTACTGTTGAAATAGGAGACGGCGCCGTTCTGCGCGGTGCCGCCTCTACTAATTCCTCTGGCCCGAAGCTTGCTTGCAGCGGGCCAGCATGCTACATTTCGTTTTTCCATTTGCTGATTTTTTGCTTTGATGACCTCCAAACCCCTCGGTAAGCTCATTGCCATTGGCGGCAACGAAGACAAGGGCACCTACCCGAACCCTCGTACCAAGAAGAAATACTACCTCAACTTTTTCGAGTTGGGCATTCTGAAACGGGTCGTGCTGGAATCCGGCAAGGAAGACCCGCGCATTGAGGTGATTACCACCGCCTCCATGATTCCGGAAGAGGTGGCCCGCATCTATATTTCCTCGTTCACGATGCTGAATTGCAACAACGTGAACATTATGGATATCCGCACCCCCGAGGATGCCCGCCAGCCGGAGTACCTGGAGCGCCTGCGCCAAGCCGATGTGGTGATGATGAGCGGCGGCAACCAGTCGCGCCTCATCCAGATGTTCGGCGGCTCGGAGTTCCTACAGATTCTGCGGCAGCGCTACTATGAGCAGCCCAACTTCATCATCGCCGGCACCTCGGCCGGCGCCATGGCCATGTCCAAAACCATGATCAAAGGTGGCAGCGTGCCGGATGCCCTGATGAAAGGCGCCGTGAAGATGGGCACTGGCCTGGGGTTGATTGACAGCGTGGTGATTGACTCGCACTTCGTGAAGCGCGGCCGGTTCGGGCGCATCATCGAGGCCGTGGCCCTGCACCCCAAGCTAATTGGCATTGGGCTGGGCGAAGACACGGGCGTGCTCATCACCGAAGGCAACCAGATGGAAGCCATCGGCTCGAACCTGGTCGTCATCATGGACGGGCAAAAGCTGGAGCATAACAATGCGCCCGCTGCCAAAAAGGGCGAGGCCATTTCTATCGAGAGCATGCTGCTGCACGTGCTGGTGAAGGGTAACCTCTACGATGTAGAGCAGCGCGAATTCTACCCTGACCTGAAGCTACGCCAGCAGGCCGCCGAATCAGTACAGCTGACGGCGGGCCGGGATGCCAACGCCCCGGCAGCCGCCCCGAACGGCATTTAACCATCTGATCAACAAGCAGAATGCCCACCCAAACCGAGTGTTTGGGTGGGCATTCTGCTTTATCCGCAAACGAGCGGCCTACTCCTTATATATATAGGCGCGAAAAACCGCCGTTCGGCTAGTCTTTGTAAATGCCCAGGTAGTAGTCGGAAGCGGCACTCACGCTGCCGCGGTACATGCCGTCGGAGTTGAAGGGCAGGGCCAGGTTGCCGGCGGCATCCACCGCTACCAATCCTCCCTCCCCGCCCACGGGCGCCAGCTTGTCGTGCACGACCACGCGGCAGGCTTCGGCCAGACTGAGCCCCCGGTACTCCATCAGGCAGCTGATATCGTGCGCCACCACGGCGCGCAGAAAAAACTCGCCGTGCCCGGTGCAGCTGATGGCGCAGGTGCGGTTGTCGGCGAAGGTGCCGCTGCCGATGATGGGCGAGTCGCCGATGCGGGAGTAGCGCTTGTTGGTCATGCCGCCGGTGCTGGTGGCGGCAGCCAGGTTGCCGTGCTGGTCGAGGGCGACGGCACCCACGGTACCCATTTTCTTTTTCGGGTCTTCGTGCGTGGCCGGCGAGCTATCGGCGGGCTGGGCCTGCGAGTGGTCGAGGCGCATGCGGCCTTCCTGCAGCGCCTCCTGCAGCTGGTCGTAGCGGTGCTGGGTGAAAAAGTACTCGGCCGGCTGCAGCGGCAGGCCATGCTCCTGGGCCAGCTCATCGGCGCCAGGGTAGGCCAGCAGCACGTGGTCCGTTTTCTCCATCACGAGGCGGGCCGCCCGGATGGGGTTCTGCACGGCGCGGGCTCCGGCCACGGCGCCCGCGGCGCGGTTGCGCCCGTCCATGATGGCGGCATCCATTTCGTGGTGGCCGTCGTGGGTGAACACGGCACCGCGGCCGGCATTGAACAGCGGGCAGTCTTCGAGGCTGCGCACGGCAGCTTCCACGGCATCGAGGGCGGGGCCGCCCTGGCGCAGCACCGCGTGGCCGGCCTCCAGGCTCTGGCGCAGGGCCGCCAGGTAAGCCTGTTCTTTTTCGGGCGTCATGAGCTGGCGCGAAATAGTGCCGGCTCCGCCATGGATGGCCAAGGCAAAGGGAATGTTCATGGGCAGACGGGCAAAAATAAATGTGGGGTCGTAAGGCAAAGGTACGTAGGGCGCTGCGCCCCGGGCGTGCTAAGGCGGGTAGCCGAAACCCATTTTTTTTCGTACGTTTGATCTACTGTTTTCACCCCTCCAAAATATTACCCTTATGGCTTACGATGCTACCGGCCGCCTGCACGAAATCTTCGATGAACAGCAGGTGAGCGAGAAATTCCGCAAGCGCGAATTCGTGCTGGAAGTTGTAGATGGCCAGTACCCTGAGCATATCAAGTTCCAATTGGTGCAGGACAAAACCGCCCTCATCGACCCGTTCAAAGTGGGCGACGAGGTGAAGATTGCCTTCAACCTGCGCGGCCGCGGCTTCAACAAGAACGGCCAGATGCTGTACTTCACCAACCTGGAAGCCTGGCGCATTGAGTCGGCTGCCGGTGGCGCTTCGGCTCCGCAGGGTGGTGGCAGCTACCAGCAAGCTGCCCCCCGGGCCGCTGCTCCCGCACAAAACCAGAACCCGAACCTGCGCGCTTCTTCGGCGCCCATCGCCTCGGACGACGACAACGACCTGCCGTTCTAAGCAGAACTCGCATCGTCAAAATAAATGCCGCTCCCTGCACGGGGGCGGCATTTTTTGTGTAGGATGAGTTGCGGCTGCGGCGCCAGCTACCGGGCAGGACAACGGGAAAACGGCTTTGCTCCTGCCGCCGTACTGTAGGCGTAATGGTACCTGGGAATTCGCACAGGACCCGGCGGCTTTGCCAGATTCAGATTCGTTGTATAGTAGCGCAAACTTTGTAGTTCGCGCTGCTGCTACCAGGCAGGCTATGGGCAGCACGCCAGGCAAACTTCCGGGGAGTGTTTTTTCGTTAGTAGATTCCGTAGCTGTTTTTCTTTTTCGCTATCCACCGTTTTCGTTGCGCATGGCCGTTTCTTCTCTCTTTCCACTTCGGCACAAAACGGCTTTGGTCACGGGCGCTACCTCGGGCATCGGGCTGGTGACGGCCCGCGAGCTGGCCCGGCAGGGCGCCCGCGTCATCCTGGTTGGCCGCAACCCCGACAAAGCCGAGCGGGCCCGTGCCGCCATCCTGGCCGCCGTGCCCGATGCTGTCCTTGATGTGCGTTTGTTCGACCTGTCGCTGCTGAGCAACGTGCGCCGCCTGGCCGCCGAGATTCAGCGTGACTATCCGCAGCTGGATATTCTCGTCAACAACGCGGGCATTATGCCCGGCCCGCTCACGGTTACGGCCGAAGGCCACGAGCTGAGCTGGGCCACCAACCACCTGTCGGTTTTTGCCCTCACCAACCTGCTGCTGCCGCTGCTGGTGGAAACCGGGGCCGGGCGCATCGTGACGGTGGCTTCGGAGGCGCATTGGCTGGGTGAGATTGAGTTTTCGCAGGAAGCGCGCAACGCCCCCAACAACTACAGCTGGCTCACGGCCTACGCCGACTCGAAACTGGCCAACATCCTGTTCACCAACGAGCTGGCCCACCGCCTGGAGCTGACCGGCGTCACGGCCAATTGCCTGCATCCGGGCATGGTGGATACCGGCCTGGTGCACGCGGGCAGTTCCTGGGGCATGAAGGCACTATGGTATCCAGCCAAGCCGTTTATGATTTCGCCGGAACAAGGCGCGCGCACTAGCCTCTATCTGGCCGCGGCGCCGGAAGTGGCCCGCGTGAGTGGGCGCTACTTCAAAAACACCCGCCCCGGTCGCTGCTCGGCCCGCTCACAAAGCCGCACCGATGCCGCGCGCCTTTGGCGGATTTCGGAAGAGGAAACCGGCGTAAGCGTGTAGCACCATGACCGAACTAGAACAACTTATCCGGCAGGGCGAGGGCGAGCAGTTGGAGTTCAAGAAGAAAACCACGCACCCGTCGCGCATCTCGCGCACGCTGGCTTCGCTGGCCAATACGCACGGCGGCCGGGTGCTGGTGGGCGTGGAAGACGACGGCCGCATTGTGGGCGTGCGCGACGCTGAGGAAGAAATCTACCTGCTGCGCCAGGCGGCCCGGCAGTACGTGGAGCCCGCGCTGGCCCTGCAGATTCAGGAAGTGGAGCACGATGGCCTGACGGTGCTGGTGGTAACGGTGGCCGAAAGCCCGCACAAGCCGCACCGCGCCCAAGTAGCCGACGGCGACTGGCGTAGCTACGTGCGCGTGCGCGACGAAAGCGTGCAAACCAGCCAGCTCACCGAAAAAGTGCTGCAGCGCCACGACCCGCCGGACATGCCGCGCCTGGAGAAAATGCCTCTCAACCGCGAAGAGCTGGCCGTGCTCGACTACCTGCAGAAAAACCCGCGCCTGACGCTCAACCAGTACATGAAGCTACTGAACCTGGGCCGCCGCCGCGCCTACCGCACCCTCATCAAGCTCACGCTTCACGGCTACATCAAGCACCACGACAAGGAAAAGGAGGTGTATTACACACTGTAGTAACCTGTCATTCCGAGCGGAGCGAGGAATCTGAGTTTGTTACGACAGAAATATCCAGATTCCTCGCTCCGCTCGGAATGATAGATTATACTGGCTCCAGCAAGTCCCACAGATTGCCGTACAAATCACTGAACACCAGCACCCACCCGTAGGGCTCCTGCACCGGCGGGCGCACAATCCGGACCTGTTGCGCTACCAGCCGCCGATAGTCGCGCTGCAGGTCGTCGGTGTAGAGGAATAGCGCCACCCGGCCGCCGGTCTGGCTGCCGATGCAGTATATCTGCTCCGGATTAGCGGCCTGCGCCAGCAGCAGCTCGGCGCCGCCGGGGCCGGGCGGCGCCACGCGCACCCAGCGTTTCTCGTCGCTCAGGCGGGTGTCTTCCAGGAGCTGGAAACCCAGCTTCTGAGTGTAAAATTCAATGGCTTCGTCGTATTCGGCTACTACCAGCGTGATGAGGGCGATGCGCTGAGCCATTGGGAGGGGGCAGGAATAGCGTAAAATAAAAAGAGGTTCGTCTGTGGCAGACGAACCTCCTGGCAATCTAGTCTTGCTGACGGGATTTCAGCGCTTTTTTCTCGTCTTTGGCGGCCTTCTTTTCTTTGGTCGTCTTGGCGGGTTCTTTCTTCTTTTCCTTGCGGGGTTCCTGGGCTTTAGCCATGATGGGTAGAGAAATTAGGGGTGAGAACTTGTTTGAATTAACGCAGCCGACGGCTGGTGTGTTGCCCGAAAACAGGCTATGCCGCCAACTGCGGCAGGTAGCGTTCCTGCAATATATGCAGATGATGGGCTTCGTGCCCCGCTAAAATGTAGGCCATAGCCCGCACGCTCACCGGCTGGCCGCTGGCCGTGCCCTGCCGGCCCACCGTTTCGGCCGTCACGGACTCCAGCAAGCTCAACGACGCGGCCCGCACCGTATCATACTCAGCCAGGATGCTGGCCAGCGGGCGGGCATCGGCGCCGGAGGCCGGCACGTAATCGTCCTGGTCGAAGCCGGGCAGTGGGGTAGTGTCGGCGCGCGCAATGCGCAGGGCGCGGTAGGCGAAGATGCGCTCGGTATCCAGCATGTGCACCAGCGACTCCTTGATGCTCCACTTGCCGGGGGCGTAGCGCAGCAGCGCCTGCTCCTCGGTGAGGCCGGCCAGCAGGCGGCGCAGCTCCTGCGGCTGGGCGCGCAGGGCCGCCAGCGGGTCGCCGGGTATCAGCCGGACGTAGGTGTGGTAGAACGGGGCGTACTCGGTGGCGGCGGGCGGGGTGCTGAACGGGTTCATGGGGCAAACGTAGGTATTTTCCGGCTTTTTCGGGTTTGCGCCGGTCGGGCTATAACTCACTTTGGCGTGGCTTCGTACAGGCACTACATTTCAATTCTTTTTGCCCTATGTCTTCTCTTCTCGAAAAAGGACTTTCGATTTCCAAAAACGCCGTTTTCAGCGTATTCCTCAACCGCGCCGGCAAGCTGCTGGGCCGCCCGTTTAAGGTGGTGCTGGTACTCAACGAAGTAGCCAACAAGCTCGCCAGCAAAGAAAGCGGCGACAACAAGTTCAAACAGGTATTCGACGTGGGCCGCACACTGGTGCGCCTGGTGCGCAACTACGTGAGCGGTGATTACCGCCAGGTGGAAACCAGCACCGTGGTATCGGCGCTGGGCGTGCTGCTCTACACCCTTTCCCCCGTGGATCTGGTGCCCGATTTCATTCCCGTAGTAGGCTTCCTCGACGATCTGGCCCTCATCAGCTGGTTTATTGAGAAGTTCCAGGGCGAAATCCTGCGCTTCCGCGAGTGGGAGAAAACCCACGCCGCCGAAGAAACCGACGACATTCCGGCCGCTTCGGCCAAGCCCACCTACGCCGCCTCCAACACCAACACCGAAAACGCCCCCGCCATAGCGGAAATGGGCCACTCGTAAATCACAGATTTTGCAGATCAAATGGATTTCGCAGATTTCCATTTCTGCATGTTTGCAGCGCCCGGCCAGTTTTGGCCGGGCGTTTTTGTGTCTGGACACTGCGCCGGGCCGGGTGAAATAAGGTCTGCATCCAAACTGCCGGAGCCGTACTTTTGCCTCCCACCTTCCCCACCCTCTCCTACCCCATAGCTATGCTTCCAACCCTCCGCCAGGCGCTGCTGGCTCTGCTGCTGCTCACGCTCGCGGCCCCGGCCCGCGCCGATGAAGGCATGTGGCTGCCGCTGCTGCTCAAGCAGCTCAACGAGGCCGACATGCAGAAAAAGGGCCTCAAGCTCACGGCCGACCAGATTTACAGTATCAACCAAGGCAGCCTCAAGGACGCCGTGGTGCAGTTCGGCGGCGGCTGCACCGGCGAAATAATCAGCAACGAGGGCCTGCTGCTCACCAACCACCACTGCGGCTACGGCCAGATTCAGCAGCATTCGTCGGTGGAGAACGACTACCTGACCAAGGGTTACTGGGCCATGGACCGCAGCCAGGAGCTCACCAACCCCGGCCTCACGGCCACCTTCATCATCCGGATGGAAGACGTGACCGGGCAGGTGCTGGCCGGCGTGCCGACCCGCAACATTGCCGAGGCCGACCGCGAAAAGCTGGTGCAGACCAACATCCAGCGCATCAGCCTGGCCGCCGTGCAGGGCACGCACTATCAGGCTTTTATCCGGCCGTTCTACAACGGCAACGAATACTACATGTTCGTGACCGAGGTGTTCCAAGACATTCGGCTGGTGGGCGCCCCGCCGAGCAGCATCGGCAAGTTCGGCGGCGACACCGACAACTGGGCCTGGCCCCGCCACACCGGCGACTTCAGCATCTTCCGCATCTACGCCGGCCCCGACAACAAGCCCGCGCCGTATTCGGCGCAGAACGTGCCGTTTAAGCCGCGCCACCACCTGCCCATCTCGCTGGCCGGCGTGCAGCCCGGCGACTTCACGCTGGTGTTCGGCTTCCCCGGCCGCACCAACGAGTACCTCACCAGCTGGGGCGTCGATGAGGTGTATTCCGTCTCGAATCCGGCCAAAATCAAGGTGCGCGACGCCCGCCTGCGCGTGCTCGACGCCGACATGAAGGCCTCCGACAAGGTGCGCATTCAGTACGCCGCCAAGTACGCCGGCATTGCCAACTACTGGAAAAAGTGGATCGGCGAAAACCGCGGCCTCAAGAAGCTGGACGCCGTGCGCGTGAAGCAGGAGCAGGAAGCCCAGTTTCAGCAGTGGGCCAGCGCCGGCGACGAAGCCCGCCGCGCCGCCTACGCGCCCCTGCTGCCGCAGCTGCAGCAGCAGTACGCCACCGTGCGCGACTACACCCTGGCCCGCGACTACGTGACCGAAGCCGCCATGGGCGTGGAGCTGCTGGCCTACGCCAACAGCCTGCTACCGCTGGCCGAAATGGTGGACAAGAAATTACCCGCCGCCGAGCTGGCCGCCGCCGTTGACAAAGCCCGCGGCGGCACCACCAACTTCTTCAAAAACAGCACCCTGGCCACCGACCAGAAGGTGGCCGCCGCCCTGCTGCCGCTCTACGCCAACGGCACGCCGCCCGCGCTGCTGCCCGCCTACGTGAAAACCCTGCAGCAGCAGTACGCTGCCAAAGGCGGCTGGAACGCCTACGTGGCCCAGCTCTACGGTAAGTCGCGCCTGACCAGCAACGAAAGCGCCCAGGCCGTGCTCAACGAGGTAGCTGAAGGCAACGCCCGCGCCCTGCTCGATGACCCGGCCGCGCAGCTGGCCGCCGCCATCATCGGCAACTACCGCACGGCAATTCTGCCCACCTACACCGCCGCCACCGACCAGATTGCGCTGTTGCAGCGCACCTACGTAGCCGGCCTGCGCCAGCAGCAAACCACCCGCAAGTTCTACCCCGACGCCAACTCCACCCTACGCGTGGCCTACGGGCAGGTGCAGCCCTACGCCCCCGCCGATGGCACGAAGTACGACTTCTACACCACCCTCGACGGCATCATGGAAAAGGCCGACCCCACCAACCCCGATTTTGAGGTGCCAGCCCGCCTCGCCGAGCTGTACAAAAACAAGGATTTCGGCCCCTACGCCTACAAAGGCACCGTGCCCGTGGCCTTCATTGCCACCAACCACACCACCGGCGGCAACTCCGGCTCGCCCGTCATCAACGGCCGCGGCGAGCTGATCGGCACCAACTTCGACCGCAACTGGGAAGGCACCATGTCCGACATCATGTTCGACCCCGACCGGGTGCGCAACATCACCCTCGACGTGCGCTACATGCTGTTCGTGGTGGATAAATTCGCCGGCGCCGGCCACCTCGTCAAGGAAATGACGCTGGTCGGCGGCGCCTCCGACGCGGCCACGCCGACGGATGGAAAGAAGGTGAAAAAGGCGAAAGTGAAGAAGCAGGAGAAAGCTGAAGCTTGATTTTTTGAATACCCCGTAATGTTACGCCCGCCGGAATGTATACCTTCCGGCGGGCGTCATTATTCACGGCCATTATCAGCTTTATGAAATCCACCTTTATTCTGGGCAGCGTTCTGGCCCTGTTGTCGCAGGCCCCGGCTGTTGCCCAATCCACCAAACTTCAGGCGCTGGAGCAGAAAATACTGCAAGAAGGCCTGGCACTGTATGAATCCGAACGTGCTTCGTGGGTGGCCACCGACCTGCTGATGGCCCAGAAGCCCGACATGACCGGCATGATAGGCTATCTGTCCTACGCCGATGAGGATTCAGTGCGCACGGTGTTTTTCCAGCAGACGGCAGATCAGGAATCGTTTACGGCAAGGTATAGCTTCAGCTTCCCCCGCACGGCCATTCAGCCCGCTACCGGCCGCCGGTTTGCGGCCCGGCCCGCCTCTGCCCGCGAACAAATGCTATTCACTCAGCGTCTGCAGGTGATGGAAGAGCTGGAATCCGGGCGGGTTGCAGGCAAACCGTATCTGTTTCCAAAGAATACCCGTCCTAATGTGGTCCTGCTGGAGCAGCCCGCCGGTACGCGGGCGTACGTGCTTGCCGGTCCGCAGGAAGGCGGAGTTCTTCCGATTGGGAATGATCTGCTGATGAGCTTTTCCACAGCCGGTAAGCTCACCAAAGTGGAGCGCCTACACAACAGCTACCTGGCCATGCGGATGCCGGAAGACGGCACAACGGTAGAAGGCGGGATGCACACGCATTTGCCGGCGCATCCATATATCACGCCTACCGACATCTGCTCGCTGTTGCTTTATGCAGAAGCATTCCCTGCGCCGCAGCACTATGTGATGGGCAGCGACTACGTTTCGGTGTTCAACATACCGCAACGACGCCTGACCTTACTTACTAAAAAGGCCTTCGACAAAATGTACGACAGCAAATAGCAGCCAAGGTGGCTCTGCTACTGCCGGAGCAAAATATGTTGCCACCCAGTCAACTACGCTGAGTTGTATGATTTTGAGACCTTTACTCCTACTATGCTTCCTGGGTCTTGCCCCGCTCTCCTGTTTCGCGCAGAAGCTGCAGTTGTTGGGCGGATACACTCGGGTAGGTGAAGCGTCCTTTACCGGCGCGCTATCCGCAGGTCTGCAGGCCACGTTCCCAATTGGGCGGCATCTGGTGGGCGGCGTAGGTTTCAGGGCGGCCCGAAACCGGCAGGATTATCAGGAGTTCATTCTGGGTTTGCCGGGCGAGGTCGGACGCACTATTACTGTATATCACAACTTCCTTTACTCGTTGCATGGTTTTGTAGGCGGCCATATTGCAGTCAGTCAGCATCTGGAAGCCACGCTGGGCCCCAGCGCTGGGCTGTATGTGGTGGGCTCCCGTGAGCGGGCTGATGAGGTGCGATTGGGATTTGGCTTATGGTCGGGCTTATCCTATGCCATTCCAAACTCCCGCCGCTTTGGGTTAGAGGCAGTATTCCACCCCCGACTGCTGCTGCCCAATATCCCCGCAGAAGATGTCAGCTTCCGCTTTGATGGCCGCCGGCTGTTTACCTGGGATACGCAGGTAGGCATATCCTACCAGTTGCGGAAGCAGCCGTAGCTTTAGCCTTTCCTACCCACTTCTGCTGCCCGTGTTACGCCCCCTCTTACTTGCAGCCACGTTGCTGCTCCCTGCCTCCTCAGTGCCCGCCCAACTCCCGCCACCTCCCGCCGCGGCGGCCACCACCTTGCTCCTGCTCCGCCCCGCTGCTGTCTTCGATGGCGAAACCCTACACCCCGGCTGGGCGGTTTTGGTGGAGAATGACCGGATACGAGCCGTGGGGCCGGCCGCGCAGCTAACCGCCCCGGCCGGCGCCCGCACGCTGGAACTGCCGGGCCTCACGCTGCTGCCGGGCCTCATCGAAGGCCACAGCCACCTGCTGCTCCACCCCTACAACGAAGCGCCCTGGAACGACCAAGTGCTGCTGGAATCCGAGGCCCTGCGCGTGGCTCGCGCTACCGCCCACGCCCGCACCACGCTGGCCGCCGGCTTCACCACCACCCGCGACTTGGGCTCGGAGGGCGCCGGCTACGCCGATGTGGGAGTCAAACAGGCCATTGAGCTGGGGTTGATTCCGGGGCCGCGCGTGCTGGTGGCCACCCGGGCGCTGGTGGCTACCGGCTCCTACGGCCCCAAGCTTTCGGCCAACGTGGAAGTGCCCCAGGGCGCCCAGGAAGCCGACGGCCCCGAAGGTGTGGTGCGCGCCACCCGAGAGCAGATCGGCAAGGGTGCCGACGTTATCAAGGTGTACGCCGACTACCGCTGGGGCAAGGACGAACCCAGCCGCCCCACCTTCTCGCAGGAAGAGCTGAACCTGATTGTGCAGACCGCCAACAGCGCTGGCCGCCCTGTGGTGGCCCACGCCAGCACGCCCGAAGGCATGCGCCGCGCCACGCTGGCCAGCGTCCAGACCATCGAGCACGGCGACGGCGGCACGCTGGAAGTGTTCCGGCTGATGAAGCAGCGCGGCGTGGCCCTCTGCCCCACCGTAGCGGCCGGCGACGCCACCGCCCAGTACAAAGGCTGGCGCAAAGGCCAGGACCCAGAGCCCGACCGGATTCAACAGAAGCGCCTGAGCATGAAGGCCGCCCGCCAAAGCGGCGTACTGCTGGCCTTCGGCGGCGACGTCGGCGTATTCGCCCACGGCGACAACGTGCGCGAAGCCGAGTTACTGGTGCGCGAATACGGCTTCACGCCGCTGGAAGTGCTGCGCGGCTTCACCAGCGGCAACGCCCGCATCTTCCAGCTCCCCGACCGCGGCCGCCTGCAGCCCGGCCTCCTCGCCGACCTCGTGGTCGTGCAGGGCGACCCCACGCAGGACGTGGCCGCCCTACGGCAGGTGAAGTTGGTGCTGAAAGGCGGCGTGGAAGTAAAATAATCCAACCTCCTATGCAGTCAGCATTGTCCCAATTGATCTATAATTCATTGCCCTACTTTGTGCCGGAAGACGCAACGGAAGACAGTGTACATGCCACCCTACTTGCAGACAACTTACCGGATGCTTTAGCCACTCAGCTTGTACTGTTCATTCCCATTGCTTTTGGCAGAGCTTTCCTTCGAAAATTTCCTCTGGAATTTCCTCCCACATTCACCTTACAATACTCAAATGGGGAAGTTGTCAATGACTTGTTGTTTGCCGATGAACCTGTATATCTCGCAGCAGCAAAAGTTGCGGAAGACATTATTGAAAAGGGCGCGTGGTCAGAAAATTTTCATTTCGAAATTGCTGCATGGAGTTCTGAAGTAGACGCTGTCAGCCAAGCACTTGTGGAAGGAAATAAGGTTGAATTTCTATCCTTAGGTGCGTTAAATGTGTTTGGGGACATTGGTCCACGTCCAATTCACCGCAGTTGAATGGCCGGAGGCCTACGGCCGTTCTATCCCCAGTTCCTGCAGCTGCCCGGCGTATTGGTCGTAAATCACGCGCAGGTCGTTGGCGTGCTTGTCGGCGTCCACCCCGATGCTGACGTTGCTGGTGTGGAAGCGGTGCAGGTGGCTGATGTGGGGCGAGAGTACCGGCAGGTGACCGGCCAGCAGAAACCGCACGTAGAGGTCCAGGTCTTCGGCCATGGTGATTTCCTCGCTGTAGCCGCCCACTTCCTCAAACAGCGCCCGGCTGTAGCACACGTTGCCCTGGATGAAGTGCTCGGCCCGGAAGATGGCGCGCAGCATGTCGGTGGGCGTATCAAACTTCCAGGCGTAGTAGTCCTCGCCGGGCATATAGCGCTTTTCTTCGTCTACGCGCAGGAAATCGGCCACAAACCAGGCCTGGCCGGGGTGGCGCTGCACGAGGTCGGCGTAGTTGTGGAGGCAGCGCTGCAGCAGCAGGTCGTCGTCGTCGAGGGGCACCAGCCAGCCATCGGCGGGCGTGTCCTGGATGAGCAGGTTGCGGGCCGGGCCGGGCAGCAGCTTGGTGGCTTGGCTGACGACGCGCAGCGGCGCGCCGCCGGAGCCGGCGGCCTCGCGTAGCCAAACGGCGGTATCGTCAGTGGAGGCGTTTTCGCAGATCAGGTGCTCGAATTCAAAGTCCAGGGGAGCCGAAACGGAAGCCCGGACGCTGGCCACCGCCTCGGGCAGAAACTGGCGACGGTTGTGGGTAGGCGTGATAACTGTGAAGCGCATGGTATGGAGGTGCAGAAGGAAAAAGGTGCACTGGTTATTCCGGTTCCGGCCCAAAAAAGTTGCCGGGGCAAGCGGCATTTCCCAACTCGCCCGGCCTGCCCGGCGTTACGGGCCTATCCTTATCTTGCCATTTGTTCCGGCCCGGTTTGTGCGTAGCGGCCACCTGTACTTGATTTTGCCTACCTGCTTCATGACGCGTTTTATCCGGCTTTCGGCCGCTTCTCTATTGCCGGCCGTGGCGCTGGCCACTGCTGTTACCTCCCCGGCTCCTGCCGCCGACCGTATTACCACCGAGCAGCTGCTGAGCCGGCTTACCACTTCCATCGAAAACCTGAAGACCCTGCGCTGCAACGTGCGGGCCCAGGAACGGCTGGCGGGCGGCAAATACCAGCAAGCGCGCACTGCCATGAAGATGACATTCGGGCCGCTGCGGGTGTATCTCAAAAACGCTAAAGGCATCGAGGTGCTGTGGGTAACGGGCCAGAACGACGGCGACGCCTGGGTGTACCCCAACAGCTTCCCCTACGTGACCCTGAGCCTGGACCCTGTCGGCGCGGTGATGCGCAAAAACCAGCACCACAGCGTGCTGGACGCCGGCTACGGCACCATCACCGACCTCATCAAAGGCTCCAGCCAGCGCCGCGACCACAGCTTCGAGCGCAGCTTCCGCTACGCCGGCGACACCACCGTGGCCGGCCGCCCCTGCTACATACTGCGCGCCGATTTCCCGCAGTTCCGCTACGTGACCTACAAAGCCGTGACCGGCGATACCCCCGAGCGTATCGCCGACAAGTTCGGCTGCGGCGAATACCGCGTGATGGAGCGCAACAACCTCGACCCCGGCGAAAAAGTAGCCGCCGGCCGCACCCTGCAGGTGCCCAACAGCTACGGCCGCCGCACCCTCGTCTGCGTCGATCAGAAGCTGATGCTACCCCTGGTCGTGCAGGTCCACGACGACAAGGGCCTGTTCGAGAAGTTCGAGTTCAGCGACGTGGTAGCCAACCAATCCATTCCGGCGGCGGAATTCACAAAAGGCTTTCCGGGATATAAGCTATAAAAGCCCGTCATGCAGAGGCCGAAGGCCGAAGCATCTCGCCAGTGTGGTAACTGTCATGCAGAGCTGAGCGAAGCATCTCGCCAGTGTGGTAAACAATGGCTACCTCACTGGCGAGATGTTTCGCTCAGCTCTGCATGACGGCCTTACCGGCTTACTCTCCTGTCCAGCTCTGCAAATCAATGGCAGACCACATTGGGTTCAATGCAGCAATCAGTGCCTCCTTCTTGGCACGGCTCCAGCCTTTGATTTCTTTTTCACGCGCAATAGCCTGCACCGCATCAGCGCACACTTCGAAATACACCAACAGATTACACTGGTAACGGCTGGTAAACTTACCGGCATCACCCATATTTTGGCTGTGTTCATACAGGCGGCGTTCCAGATCATTGGTTACGCCGGTATACAGCACTGTCCTGGCCTTGTTGGTAAGAAGATAGACATACATAACTACAGGCGTTGATAAACTGCAGTGGCAAAACTTCACAGTAGCCCGTCATGCAGAGCGGAGCGAAGCATCTCGCCAGTGTGGTAGCTATTGTTTACCACACTGGCGAGATGCTTCGCTCCGCTCTGCATGACGGTTACCACACTGACGAGATTCCTCGCTGTGCTCGGAATGACGTTCAATGACTACCTTCTCATCGCCTTTTCAATCTCATCCCACATCGGGGCCGGAATGGCTTCGAGCTTATTGAACTCGCCGGCGCCGTTCAGCCACTCGCCGCCGTCCAAGGTCACCACTTCGCCGTTCATGTAGGCCGAGAAATCCGACACCATGTAGGCGGCCAGGTTGGCCAGCTCCTGGTGGTCGCCGACGCGCTTGAGGGGCACCGAGGCGGCGGGGTCGAGCTTTTTGGCCAGCGGCTCGGGGAACAGGCGGCTCCAGGCGCCTTCCGTCGGGAACGGGCCGGGCGCAATGGCGTTGGAGCGGATACCGTACTTGGCCCACTCCACGGCCAGCGAGCGGGTCATGGCCAGCACGCCGGCTTTAGCGGCGGCGGAGGGCACCACGTAGGCCGAGCCCACCGAGGCGTAGGTAGTGACGATGTTGAGGATGGTGCCGGGCTTCTTATCCGCAATCCAGCGCTTACCAAACGCCAGCGTGCAGTTGTAGGAGCCGCGCAGCACAATGTCCACAATCACATCGAACGCCTTGTGGCTCAGGCGCTCCGTGGGGCTGATGAAGTTGCCGGCCGCGTTGTTGAGCAGTACATCTACCCCGCCAAAGGTGTTGATGGTTTTCTGCAGCAGCGCCTCCACTTCATCGTACTTGCGCACGTCGCACTGCACGGCCAGCACGTTGGCGTTGTTAGTTTGCTCGCGCAGCTCGGCGGCCGTTTTTTCCAGCACGTCCAGCTTGCGGCTGCTGATGACGACGTTGGCTCCCAACTGGAGAAAGTACGTGGTCATGGCGCGGCCCAGGCCGGTGCCGCCGCCCGTCACAACGATGGTTTTGCCTTGGAGCGCGTTGTCGCGGAGCATGGGTTGGGCGTAGGGATGAGCTGACATAGAGCGAAAGGGTGGAAAGAGGAAAAGAAAAAATAGCCAGGCGGGCTCAGACAAAACAACTCCTGGGCGGCCCAATATTAGAAAATATTAATTTTCACTAAGGGAGCCATTCGGTTTTTGCTGCCAACCAGCGGGCAAGTTCAAAAAAACTCCTAACATAGCCCCGGGTGCCCGGCTCCGGCCGGCTTCTGGCGTGCCACCACTCAGTGGTGCGCAGGAAATTTCCGCACCTTTGCCCCGAATGACTGACTCTTCTTACTCCCCGCGCCCCACTCCCACAACTGTTGCTGTTCTCGGCTGCGGCTGGCTTGGGCTCCCGCTGGCAAAGGCACTGGTAGCTGAGGGCTACGCCGTAAACGGCTCCACCACCACCCCTACCCACATGCTGACGCTGCGCGACGCCGGCATCCGGCCGTACCTGCTGCAGTTGGGCCCCGAGTTCTCGCAGATTGATGCCGACTCGCTGCACGCGCTGCTGGCCGGCGTGGATGTGCTGGTGCTGAACGTGCCGCCCCGGGCGGCCGCCGCCGGGGCCTATCCGGCCTTGCTGCGCCCGGTAGGCTCGGCGGTGGCGGCGGCCGGCGTGCGGCACGTGCTGTTCGTCAGCTCCACCGGCGTCTACCCCAACGAAAATCGCATTATGCGCGAATCCGACGCTGTTTCTTCGCCGGATGCGCCGATGGATCTGCTGCGGGCCGAGGGGCAGTTTACGCCCCGCTGGGGCAAGTGGCTGACAACGGTGGTCCGCCTGGGCGGCCTGTTCGGCCCCGACCGGCCGCCGGGCCGCTTTCTGGCAGGCCGCCACGACCTGCCACAGGGCAGCGCCCCCGTCAACCTGATCCATCTTGACGACTGCATCGGGCTGCTGCAGCACATTATCCGGGAAAAAGCCTGGGGCTATACTTTCAACGCCTGCGCCAGCCATCACCCGTCGCGCAGCACGTTCTACACCGCGGCCGCCGTGCAAATGGGGTTGCAGGCCCCCACTTTTCAGGCAGAAGAAACCGGCCAAAGCGGCAAAACCATCGACAGCACGCTGCTGCGCGAAACCACCGGCTACCAGTTTCAGCACGACGACCTGCTGGCCGCCCTGGCCTACTGCTGATCACGGATTGGCGCGGATTTCACGGATTTTGTGGACGATTACAGTTGTGGACGGTCACAGTTGTAGACGATTACAAAGGAGGATATATAAAACAAGAGAGGCTTGCCAACTGGCAAGCCTCTCTTGTGTGGCCGTAACGGCGAACCAGTCAGCGCCGTCCACAAAATCCGACCAATCCGAAAAATCCGGCTAAATCCGTGATTAGCTTTGCACCGTGAAGGAAATTGATTCGATGGTGGCAGTTTTGGGCGGTGGTGCCGCGGGCTTTTTTGGGGCTATTGCCTGCGCCGAAGCCAACCCGCACCTGACGGTGTATCTGCTGGAAAAAACCGGCAAGCTGCTGAGCAAAGTACGTATTTCGGGGGGTGGGCGCTGCAACGTGACCCACGCCGCCGACACGCCCGCGCAGCTTGTGCAGCACTACCCGCGCGGGGCCAAGCAGCTCAAGGAGCCCTTCCGGCAGTTCGACGCGCAGGCCACCATTCAATGGTTTGCACGGCGCGGTGTGCAGCTCAAAACGGAGCCCGACGGCCGCATGTTTCCCGTCACCGACTCCTCGGAAACCATTGCGCAGTGCCTGCTGGAAGCAGCCCGGCAGGCCGGGGTGCGCATCCTCACCCAAACCTCGCCCGAACGGATTGAGGTGCTGCCAACAGGCGGCTTCAGCCTCCACCTCACGGGCGCCCACGCCGGCGAAATGCGGGTAGGCCGGCTGCTGATAGCAACCGGCGGCGCCCCCAAAACCGAGCAGTATAACTGGCTGCGCGAGTTGGGCCACGGCATTGCCGAGCCGGTGCCCAGCCTGTTCACTTTCAACGTGCCGGCCTCGCCGCTGCGCGAACTGCCGGGCGTGAGCGTGCCGCTGGCGAGGGTGCGGGTAGCGGGTGAAAAACTCGAATACGAAGGCCCGGTACTCGTCACGCACTGGGGCATCAGCGGCCCGGCCGTGCTCAAGCTCTCGGCCTGGGGCGCGCGCCGCCTGCACGAGCTAAGCTACCAGAGCACGGCCCTCATCAACTGGATTCCGGCCCACACCGAAACCACACTCCGCGCCTTCCTGCACGAATACCGCGAGCAGCACGGCCGCAAGGTAGTGGCCTCCAACCCGCTGTTCGGGCTGCCCCAGCGGCTCTGGCGCACCCTCACCGACCAAGCCGGCGTAGAGCCCGAAGTACGCTGGAACGAGCTACCGGCCAAGCCTCAGAACCGACTCATTGAGGCCCTATTGAACACGGCCCTCACGGTGCGGGGCAAAACCACTTACAAAGATGAATTCGTGACCTGCGGCGGCGTGCTGCTCAGCGAAATCAACATGAAAACCATGGAAAGCCGCCGCGTACCCGGCCTACACTTTGCCGGCGAAGTACTTGATATAGACGGCATTACCGGCGGATTTAACTTCCAAGCTGCCTGGACGACCGGCTACCTCGCCGGCCAGGCAATGGGCCAGACAGCACCACCGGAAGCGTAGTCCGACGCAACCCCGCGCCGTGGTTGGGAGTACAAGACAGCAATCATCCCTGTTTTACCACCCCCAACCTAACTACCTTCCCCATGGACGCTAAAGTAATGCAAGCCGGCCTCAACGAACTGATCGAAACGCTGAAGGATGGCCAGAAAGGCTACGCCGAAGCCATGACCGACGTAGAGGATGCCGACCTGAAAGAAACTTTCAAGAAATACGCTGCCCAGCGCTCCTCCTACATCACCGAGCTGGAAGACCAGATGCACAAGCTCAACCTGCATCCGGAAGAAGAGTCTTCCATCACCGGCACCATCCACCGCGCTTTCATCAACCTGAAAGGCCTGATCACCAGCAAAGACCGCCACAGCATTCTGGCTGAGTGCGAGCGGGGCGAAGACTACGCCAAAGCTGCTTACGAGAAAGCCCAGAAAATCCAGGACATCCCGGCCGACCTCAAAGCCATCATCACGAAGCAGGCCGCCGGCATCAAGCAGGGCCACGACGAAATCCGCGACCTGCGCGACGCCGCTAAGAAATAATCGCTGATTTGCGCTGATTGAGGTGATTTCACTGATTTTGTGCTCATCTAACCGTTAATAAACCGGAGCCGCTTCCCATAGGGAGGCGGCTCCGATTTATTAATGGCAGGTAGTTTCGAGCCGCAACGTATCTACAAACAAAGAGCGCCATTTCCTCGCGGAAACGGCGCTCTTTGTTTGTCTTGATCATTGGTTATTCGCGCGTAAAATCAGCGGAATCACCTCAATCAGCGCAAATCAGCGATTTAGCTGTCGTCACGCTTGCCTTTGTAGCCGCCGCCGTAGCTGCTGCCACCCTCGCGGCGGTTGCCACCGCCGTAGGAGCCGCCGCCGCGGTTGCCGCCGTAGCTGCTGCCGCCTTCCCGACGCTCGCCACCACCGTAGCTACCGCCACCGCGGTTGCCGCCGTAGGAGCTGCCACCTTCGCGACGATTGCCGCCGCCGTAGCTGCTGCCACCTTCGCGACGCTCACCACCACCGAACCCACCTGGGGCCCGACGAGGACGCTCGCTGCCGCCGCCGAAGCCACCGCGGTTACCGCCTTCCTGCTGCGCATCACCTTCCTGGCGCGGCGTAGCAATGTTGAAGGCCACCGGACGACCCTGGATGGAGCTGCGGCCGAGCTGGCTCACCACTTCTTCCACGAACTCATTCGGGATTTCCACGAAGCTGAACTTGTCGTAGAGGGCAATGTCACCGACTTTGCTGGCCGTGAGGCTGGTGTTTTCGGCAATCAGGTCCACGATGTCGCGGGGATGCAGACGGTCCTTCTTGCCCATCGTCACGAACAGACGGGTGAAGCCGGCACGGGCGGCGCCCTGCGTACGGCTGGCATCGAGGCTTTCCTGGGCGCGCTTGTCTTCCTTCATCGTCATCTTCAGCAAAGCGGCAGCTACGTCAAGCGACGTAACGGCTTCTTCCTGCTCCTGATCGATGAGGCGTTGCACGCGGGCAATGTACTTGTCGAGGTTACCCTTCACAATCACCTCCTTAATGGAGTTGAGCATGAGGGTGGTTTTCACCTCCGACACATCTTCGAAGGACGGCACGCGCTCCTGCTTGATGTTGGCTTTGGTGAAGCGCATGATGTCGCGCAGCTTGTAGATGTCGCGGCCGCTCACGAAGGTGAAGGCTTTGCCCTGCTTGCCGGCGCGGCCGGTGCGGCCGATGCGGTGCACGTAGTATTCCTCGTCGGCAGGCAGGTCGTAGTTGACTACTACTTCCACGTTATCCACGTCGATGCCACGGGCGGCTACGTCGGTAGCTACCAGGATTTCGAGGGTGCCTTTGCGGAATTTATCGAGCGTGTTCTGGCGCTGCTGCTGGCCCATGTCGCCGTGCAGACCTTCGGCGAAGTAGCCTTTAGCCTGCAGGTCGCCTACAATCTCGTCCACCATGCGCTTCGTGTTGGCGAAGACGATGCCCGACTTGATGTTGTACATGTCGATCAGACGGGTCAGCACGTCTTTTTTCTGCGGACCGCGCACCTCAAAGTAGCTCTGCTCGATGTTGGTAACCGTCATTTCCTGATGGTTTACCTTCACGATCTGCGGATCCTTCTGGTAGCGCTTGGTCATCTCCATGATCGGCTTGCTCATGGTAGCCGAGAAGAACACCGTCTGGCGGTCTTCAGGCATTTTCTTGAGCACCGTCTCGATGTCGTCGCGGAAGCCCATGTCGAGCATTTCGTCGGCCTCATCGAGGATGATCATTTTGCAATGCTCCAGCTTGAGCGTGCCACGCTCGATGTGGTCCATTACGCGGCCGGGAGTACCGATTACGATCTGCACGCCACGCTCCAGAGCGCGGAACTGACGGTCGTAGGAAGAGCCACCGTAGATGGGCACAACGGCCAGACCACGCTTGTATTTGCCCAGTTTCTGGATTTCGCCTGAAACCTGCACCGCCAGCTCGCGGGTGGGGCAGAGCACGAGGCACTGCACTTCGCGCGAGTCGGTATCGACACGCTCAATGGCGGGGATAGAGAAGGCGGCAGTTTTACCGGTGCCGGTCTGGGCCTGGCCGATTACGTCGCGGCCGGCGAGCAGGACCGGAATACCGGCGGCCTGGATGGGGGATGCTTCTTCGTAGCCAACTTCGGTGATGGCACGCTGCATTTCTTCAGAGAGGGTCAGCTCGCTGAACTTGGTCTTAACGGTTTCGTTTTCCATGTCAGTGTTGATGGAGTGGAGTGAATAGCTCTGAAAACAGCGGATTCAGCGACGCTCTTCTCCCACTCAACACAACGACAAGTGACGGAAGCAACGGACGGAAGACAAAGCCGGCCCAACAAGTTTCTTTAAAGGCAGCTCTCAAGCTGCGCGGAACGTGGCCGTTCTCAAATGCGGCTGCAAAGGTACGGATAATAATCAGCAATTGCACGGTATGCCAACAAGAACGTCATGCAGAGCGGAGCGAAGCATCTCGCGTGCTGACGTTGTGGTACTACTCCTGCGTCAGCACGCGAGATGCTTTGCTTCGCTCTGCATGACAGTTACTACACTGGCGAGATGCTTCGGCCTCCGGCCTCTGCATGACGTTCTTATAGACCCTCCCGCTGCCTCGAGCGCATAAAAAAAGCAGGCTCCCCGAGGGAACCTGCTTTTCTAAGTATCCGAAAAGGAAACGGACTAAGCCAGCTTCACTTTTACAGCATTCAGGCCTTTGCGGCCCTGAGCAATTTCGAATTGAACTTTGTCGTTGTCGCGAATCTCGTCGATGCACTCCGTAACGTGTACGAAGATGTCTTCGCCGGTGCCGTCAACTTTGATGAAGCCGAAACCTTTGGTTTCGTTGAAGAATTTTACAGTTCCTGTCTGCATGGTACTTGTGATGATGGATGGTTCTTTAAGAAAAGCAGTACGAAACGCTGCTTTCCCTTTCTCATCGAAAGTACTCAACAGGCCTGTGGTAGCCACCGTTCTTAAACTGTGTCAAAGATAGCGGAAGTTTTGAGTTTCGCTTACCCCAAGCCAAGAACTTGTATATAGCTGCCGGCAGGTGCAGTTTCAGAAGCGCCGGTTTCGGCGTTCCTTTACAGCGGCCAACCCGCTGCCTGCCATGACCACGCCCGCTTTCCGCTTTTCGCACCTGCTCACCGTCCAGCCCGAGGACATCGACGACCTGGACCACGCCAACAACGTGCAGTATGTGCGCTGGGTGCAGGACACGGCCGCCGCGCACTGGCACACGGCCTACCCGCCCGCCGACGGCCACACCTTTATCTGGGTGGTGCGGGAGCACCGCATCCGCTACCACCACCCGGCCCTGCTGGGCGAGCAGCTGCGCTGCACCACTTGGATTGGCGAGGTGCGCGGCGCCCAGAGCCAGCGCTTCGTGCGCATCGAGCGGGCCGAGGATGGCAAACTACTCTGCGAAGCCGAGACGCAGTGGGTGCTGCTGGACCCGCAAACCAAGCGCCCGGTGCGCGTGACGCCGGAGATGGTGGAGCGGCTTTGGGGAGCGGTGTAGGGGTAAATTACCAGCGAATCATGCTGATAAATTGTTCGAATTTTTCAAGGACAGCCTCAGCAGGGTAATACCGCACAAATTCCGGTTTTTGGTAGGACTTGGCAAAGTATTTAAACTCCCATTTCTGCTTATAATAATCGAATACTATGTGCAATGCTTCTCTATCTAACTTGATGTCAGGATAAATACTGATAATCAATTTATCCACGGATGTAAATGCATAGAGCCTTGTAGAGAGTGAGGATGCGTTTATCAACTGCACGAGCTCTAGAAGCGGCTCAAGCTTTCTGCCAGAGCGCACACCATCTGTGTAATGACTTTCAATCGATTTCCAAGACTTCGCACTTGTCATAATTAGTTCGTAATTCTTGTCCTGTAGGTCATTGTCACACAAGCTAAGCATAGGTTCCTTTTCCACCCTACTATCAAGTAAACTTATAGATAGTTCGTATTTCCCCCCTTCCCCCAATGCCCGCCACCTTTCGCATCTACTCTTCTTCTGCCGGCTCCGGCAAAACGTATCAGCTTACCAAGGAGTACCTGAAGCTGGCGCTGGGCAGCGAGGACCCGGCCTATTTCAAGCAGGTGCTGGCCATTACGTTCACCAACGACGCGGCCGGCGAGATGAAGCAGCGCATCATTGGGGCGCTGCGCAAGTTTGCCTACCCCAAAGCCGGCGAAACGGATGCGCTATTGGCTGAAGTAGCCGAGGAGCTGGCCGCCGAAGGGCTGCTGCCGCGCCGCACCGAAACCGCCGAGGAACGCCAAGAGGAAGTGCGCCGCCGGGCCCGCGAAACCTTCCGGCTGGTGCTCTACCACTACGCCGATTTTGCGGTGAGCACCATCGACTCGTTTGTGCAGCGTATCGTGACGGCCTTCACGCGGGAGCTGGAGCTGCCGGCCACGTTTGAGGTGGAACTGGACACCGACGCCGTGCTGCAAACCGCCGTGGCCGCCCTGCTCGACAAGGTGAACCGCGACCCGAACTCGCAGCTGCTGGCCCGCACTCTCACCGAGTACGCCCTGAGCCGCGCCGACGAAGGCAAGAGCTGGAACAACCTGCCCGACGAGCTGGCCGGCTTCGGGCAGTTTCTGTTCAACGAGACCGTGCACGAGGCTGTGGCGCAACTCCAGACGCTCACGCTCCAGGACTTCCGCCGCCTGCACGACACCATGCGCCAGCGCCGCGAAACCATCGAAAACCTGTTCCGGGAAGTGGGCACGCTGGCCACCGAGGCGCTGGCCGAAGCCGGCGTGACGGACGCCGACCTGTACCAGGGCCGTAGCGGCATCTTCGGGTACGCCACCAAGTGGGAGGAGCGCCTGCTGCCCGACAAGGAAGCCAACTCCTACGTGCGTACCACCCTCGACCAGGACAAATGGTACAGCGGCAAGGTAAAAACCGCCGCCGACCGCCAGCGCGTGGACGCCGCCAAGCCCGTGCTGCAAACCGCTTACGACCAGTTTGAGAAGCTGCGCGACGTGCTGCTGCCGCAGTATCTGCTGCTCACGGCTATGCAGCCCTACCTGTTCCATGCCTCGCTGCTGAGCGAGCTGAACAAGATAGTGGAGCAGGTGAGCCGCGAGCGGAACGTGGTGCTCATCAGCGAATTCAACCGCCGTATTGCGGCCATTGTGCTGAAGGAGCCGGTGCCGTTTCTGTACGAGCGGCTGGGCGAGCGGTACGCGCACCTGCTGATCGACGAGTTTCAGGATACGTCGGTGCTGCAGTGGAACAACCTGCTGCCGCTGGTGGAAAACTCGGTAGGCAAGGACAACCTGAACCTGGCCGTGGGCGACGCCAAGCAGGCCATCTACCGGTGGCGGGGCGGCGAAATGGAGCAAATTCTGCGCCTGCACCAGGGCGACACCGCTGCTCTGGCCGCCCGCGCCACCGAGCCCGAAACCCAGCGGCTGCTGCAGGAGCGCTACCAGGGCCTGCAGGGCCGCCTGGAGCCGAAGTCGCTGAACGTGAACTACCGCTCGGCCGCGGAAATTGTGGCCTTCAACAACGAGTTCTTCAGCCACCTGCGCACCCAGCACCCCGATTTCGCGCTGGTGCAGGACTTGTTCGAGCCGGGGTTCCGGCAGACGGTGCCGGGCCGCCCAACGATTGCCTCACCCCCTAGCCCCCTCTCCCGTGGAGAGGGGGGACTAGATTCTAGTTTATCAACTGAAGAATCTAGGTCTAAAGCTAGTTCCCCCTCTCCACGGGAGAGGGGGCTAGGGGGTGAGGCCCCAGCGGCCGGCCACGTGGAAATTCTGTTCACCGGCAACGACGCGCCGGCCAGGCCCTACCACGCGCACGACGGCACCTACGGCGTGGAGCCGCTGCCGGGCTATCTGCCGGAGGCCACCCTCGACTACGACGAAAGCACGCTCTACCTGACCCTGGCGCTGGTGCAGCAGGCCTTGCGCGACGGATTCCGGCCGCGCGACGTGGCCGTACTGAGCCGCACGCGGCGGGGCAGCCGGCTGGTGGCCAAGTTTCTGAAGGAGCGTGGCTACGACATTATTTCGGCCGATTCGCTGTCGTTGGAGTTTGCGGAAGTGGTGAATTTGCTGGTGGCCATCTACCGGGTGCTCAACCAGCCCGCCGACACGCTGGCGCGGGCCGAGGCGCTGCTGCTGCTAGACAAGGTGGTGCGGCGCGTGGCCCCCACCCCGGCCCGTGTGCGCCACTTGGCCAAGCTGGCGAATGCCGAATCGGCCGCGGATTTCTTCGAGGAATTCCGGACGCTGGGCTACGACCTGCAGGAGCAGGAAACCGGCAACCTGGGCCTGTATGAGCTGACCGAGCGCCTGATTGGGCTATTTGGGCTGCTGGGCCGCAATGGGGAAAGCGAGTACCTGTTCCGGTTCCTGGACCTCACGCTGGAATACAGCCTGCGCTACGGCAACAACCTCAACAACTTCCTCACCTATTGGGAGCAGCGCAAGAGCAACCTCAGCATCAACGCCCCCGCCGGCCGCGACGCCATTACCATCACCACGGTGCACAAGGCCAAGGGCTTGGCCTACGGGGTGGTGATTGTGCCCTTCGCCGACTGGAGCCTGGAGCCGCACCGGGGCACGCTGCTCTGGGGCCGCCTCAACGAGGACGACAAGCCGGTGGCCGACATGCCGGCCGTGGCGGTGGTGCCGCTCACCAAAAACCTGAGCCGCACGGCGCTGGCCGGGCAGTTTCTGCAGGAGCGCGAAAAGACCTTCCTCGAAGGCCTTAACATGCTCTACGTGGCTCTCACCCGGCCCCGGCACCGGCTCTACATCCTCAGCAAACGCCCCGAGGCGCCCAAGAAAACCACCGACGACACCGCCCCGGAAGGCCCCGCCAAAAACGTAGCTGAGCTGCTGCACAGCTACCTGAAGCAGCAGCAGCTATGGGCCGAGGAGCAGGTGTCGTTCGTGGTTTCGCAGGGCTCTGCCGCCAAAGCTGACCTGAAAAACGACCAGCCGACTACCCGCAACTTCGCACTCACCAACCTGGAAACCGCGCCCTGGGAAGAGCGGCTGCGTCTGCGCCGCCACGCCACCACCGTGTTCGATTTCGACCGGCAGGAGCAGCTGGGTGAGTGGAACCGCAAGCTGCACTACGGCCTGCGCCGCCTGTTGCTGGCCGAGGATGTGGAGCGCGTAGGCCGGCAGCTGGCGGCTGAAGGCTTCATCAGTACCCGCGAACGGCCGGCGCTGGAGCAGCGTCTGCAGCAGGTGGTTAAGCATCCCGAGCTGGCCCGCTACTTCAGCGCCGACGTGAGCGTGGAAACGGAGCGTGAAATCCTGGTGGGCGGCGTGAAGCGGCGCGACTACAAGCCCGACCGGGTGGTGTTTGAAACCCTGCCCGGCGCCACCGGCCGCGGCGAGGTGCGCGTGACGCTGCTCGATTTCAAGGTGCCGCCGCCCAGCCCTACCCACCGCCTGCCGCTGCAGCAGTACGCGCAGCTGTTCCGGCAGCTGGGCTACCGCGAAGTGGTGTGCGTGCTGTACTATTTCGGATCGGAGGAAGTGGTGGTGTTTTGATTGTAGCATAGGCTTCAGCCTGTGCCGGATGGAAGCGGCAAGCCAGCCGCCGGGAGTGCAACGCCATCGGCTGGCTGATTCTGTATCGATAGCTCCGTGGCGGCACAGGCTGAAGCCTATGCTACACGTGGTTACCTTCGCAGCCTTATTGTTCTCTGCTTATGTCTGCTGCCCGCAAGCCTGCCCTGGCCTTTATTTTCCTTACGCTGCTGCTCGATGTCATCGGGTTTGGCATCATCATTCCGGTGCTGCCCAAGCTGATTACGCACCTCACGGGCGGCACCTTGTCGGAGGCGGCGCAGTACGGCGGGTGGCTGCTGTTTGCATTTGCCAGCATGCAGTTCCTGTTTTCGCCCATCCTCGGCAACCTCTCCGACCAGTACGGGCGGCGGCCGGTGCTGCTGTTTGCGCTGTTCGGCTTCGGCCTCGACTACCTGTTTCTGGCCTTTGCGCCGTCGGTGGCGTGGCTGTTTGTGGGGCGCATTATTGCGGGCATCACGGGGGCCAGCTTCTCCACGGCCTCGGCCTACATTGCCGATATCAGCACGCCCGAAAACCGGGCCCAGAACTTCGGCATGATTGGGGCGGCGTTTGGGCTGGGCTTCATCATCGGGCCGGTGTTGGGCGGCAAGCTGGCGCAGTTCGGCCACCAGGCGCCGTTTCTGGCGGCCGCGGCGCTGTCACTCATCAACTGGCTGTATGGCTACTTCGTGCTGCCTGAGTCGCTGGCCAAGGAAAACCGCCGGCCCTTCGACTGGAAGCGGGCCAACCCCATCGGCTCGCTCCGGCAGCTGCGCAAGTACCCCGTGATTCTGGGGTTGGTGGTGGCCATGGTGCCCATCTACATTGCCGCGCATGCCACCCAAAGCACCTGGTCGTACTTCACGATGTATCAGTTTCACTGGAACGAAGACCAGGTAGGCAACTCGCTGGGCGCCGTCGGGCTGCTTACGGGTTTGGTGCAGGGCGTGCTGATTCGCTACATCAACCCCTGGCTCGGCAACAAACGCTCGGTGCTTATTGGGCTGGGGCTGTACACGCTGGGCTTTGCGCTGTTTGCGTTTGCCGGGCAGCCCTGGATGATGTTTGCTTTCCTGGTGCCCTACTGCCTGGGCGGTATTGCCATGCCGGCGCTGCAGAGCATCATGGCCGGGCAGGTGCCGCCCTCCGAGCAGGGCGAGCTGCAGGGTGCCCTCACCAGCCTCGTCAGCCTCACCTCCATCGTCGGCCCGCCGCTGATGACCAACCTGTTTTCGTATTTCACCGGCCCCAAAGCGCCCGTGCATTTCCCCGGCGTGGCCTTCCTGACGGGCTCGGTGCTCACGCTCATCAGTTTGCTGCTGGTAATCCGCTCTTTGCGCCACTACGTGGCCCCGGTTACGCCTGCGCCGGTTTCGGAAGCTGCGGCCGGCCACTAGCAACTGTCATTCCGACGCAGGAGGAATCTGGGTGAACCAACTATCGGTTTACCCAGATTCCTCCTGCGTCGGAATGACAGTTCTAAAACAGCAACTACCTACCTGGCAGCTTCCGTAGGCTCATCAGCGCCTTGGGCACGGCCCGCGCCCGCTACCAGTTCAGAAACTCCCGAAGTTTAGGGTGCGTGAGCAGCTTCAGCAGCAAGCCTACCACGCCCAAGGCTTTCAGGGCCATGCCGCTTATCAGCAGCAAGTCGGCCCCGGCCCAATGCTGAATCTTGAACAGCGCGCCCACAAAGTCGACGCAGAAACCAAGGAAGAGTAAGACGAGAAAGTATTTGATTTTCATACTTGAGTAGTTGATGAGGTTTGCGACTCCTGCAGCATCCGCCCGGAGCATTTTAGTTACCCTCACGATCATCTGAAAATGAGGGCACTTGGAGGATAATTATCGTTGCTGCCGCAGGTTAATCAATTAATTCCATGCTTGCATGTGCCCTTGCTGGCCGCCTGCAAGGTATCTTTACTATCAATGAATTCGCTCCTGCCGCCTGTCGTTTCGCCTGCTTCCGTTTCCACTGAGTCGTTTCTGAGTCAGATGGCCCGCGACCTGACCGCGCGCTACGCCCCCGAGGAGCTGTCGGATCTGGTGGTGGTGGTGCCTACGCGGCGGGCCGTGGTGTACCTCAAAAACGAGCTGGCTATGGCCACCGACGCCGGCGAGGCCCTCTGGAGCCCGCGCGTGGCGGCCATGGAAGACTACATGGTGGAGCTGGCCGGCGTGCAGGTGGAAGAGCCCATCACGCTGCAGCTGCTGCTCTACGACATCCTGCGCGACATTGACCCCAAGCTGGACTTCGACCGGTTTGTGAGCTGGGCGGGGCTGCTGCTCGAAGACTTCTCCAGCCTCGACCAGAACCTGGCCCCCGCTGATAAGGTGTTCGAGTACCTATCGCAGGCCAAGGCGCTGGAGCGCTGGGATTTGGGCGAGGCCCCCAAGCCGGAGTCGATGACGGCGGGCTACTTCCGATTCTGGGACGACCTGAGCAAGGTGTACTACCGCCTGCGCCAGCGCATGCTGTCCCAGCACGTGGCCTACCCCGGCCTGGCCTATCGGCGTGCCGCCGAGCGGGTGGCCGAGCAGCTGGCCGCGGGCCAGGCTTTGCCGCGGCACGTGTTTCTGGGGCTGGGCTTCCTCTCCAAGGCCGAGGAGCGCCTGATTCTGCAGCTGCTGAAAGCCGGCCTGGCGGAGGTGCGCTTCGACGGCGACGCCTTCTACATGGACGCCGACACGCCCAACCGCGCCGGCCAGCATCTGCGCCGCTACCTCAAAAACTGGGAGCTGCCGCTGGACGATTTCGGCGGGCCGGCTGAGCTGCTGCGCGGGCTGCCGCGCCACGTGCGCTTTGTGGGCGTGGCCAACGCCAGCATGCAGGGCAAGGTGGCCGGACAGCTGCTGGCCGCTGGCCGCCTGGCCCACCCCACCGGCACGGTGGCCGTGGTGCTGCCCGACGAAACCCTGTTGCTGCCCGTGCTGCACGGCCTCCCGCCCGACGCCGTGCCCGACTACAACGTGACCATGGGCCTCAGCTTCCAGAGCACGCCCCTGTTCAACCTCGTGGATCTGCTGTTTGAGGTACACCTGACCGGCATTCGGGAGGGCTCCAGCGAAACTGGCTATGGCGTGCCGCGCTACCATCACCTGGCCGTGACCAAGCTGCTGGGCCACCCGTTTCTGCGCCGCTACCAGCAGTGGCTGGACAAGCAGCCCAACCCCGAGTACCACGGCCTGCTCGACCACATCTGCCGGGCCATTGTGAAGCGCAACGCCGTGCTGCTGCCCGCCACCGAGCTTCTGGAGCTGGGCAAAGAGCACGCGCTGATTGCGGCCCTGTTCAAAACCTGGGACACCTGCGACGACATCATTGCGGCCTGCTACACCCTCATTGACCTGCTGAAACAGGTGTACCAGGAGCAGCATTCGGCCATTGAGGCCGAGTACCTGTACCTGTTCTACACGCTGGTGAAGCGCCTGGATTCGGTGTTCGACTGCCGGGAGCAGCGGCTGTCGGTGCGCTCGTTCCGGCGCTTTCTCTACGAGCAGATGACGCGCACCCGCCTGCCGTTCTCGGGCGAGCCGATTGCCGACGTGCAGGTGATGGGTCTGCTGGAAACCCGTGCCCTCGACTTCGACCACATCATCCTGCTCAGCTGCAACGAAAACGTGCTGCCGGCCCCCAAGCGCCACACGTCGCTGTTTCCGTACGACGTGCTGACCGAGTTCCGCCTGCCCACCTACGCCGACCAGGAAGCCGCCACCGCCTACCACTTCTGGCGCCTGCTGCAGCGCGCCCGCCGCGTAGACCTGGTGCACGTACTGCCCGGCGCCGAAGGCACCCGCACCGGCGAGCGAAGCCGCTTCCTGCTCCAGCTCCAGAACGACCTGCTGCCGCAAAGCCCCCAGATGGTGCTGGAGGATGTGGTGGCGGTGGTGACCGGCGCCAACGAAGGGCCTCACCCCCCGGCCCCCTCTCCTAAGGGAGAGGGGGAGCCTGACGAGCTCCAGATGTCGTCGGCAGAGAAGTATGATGACGGCACGCTGCATTGGAATACCGCGGATCCGAAAGCATATCAGAAGACTCGCGAGTACGGACGAAATATGCGCAAAGCGCCGACAGAGGCGGAGAATATTCTCTGGCAGGCCTTACGCGGCCGTAAACTAGCTAATGGTGCAAAGTTTCGGCGCCAGCATCATATCGGTCAGTTCATTGTGGATTTTGCCAGTCTGGAAAACTGGTTGGCTGTTGAAGTAGATGGCGAAATCCACGATCAGCCCGCACAGGCCGAATATGACCATGGGCGCACCCACGAGTTGGGGGAGCGAGGCTTTCACCTATTAAGATTCTCGAACACTCAGGTACTTAGCCAGCTTCCTGCTGTGCTGCACAAGATTGAAGACACGATTAGCCAAATCAATGGCCTGCCCGCAACGGCTACTACTGCACCGCTCACCCGCCTAACTACACCCACCACCCACGCCGCCGTGGCTCCCCCCTCTCCCCTAGGAGAGGGGGGCCGGGGGGGTGAGGCCCCACCCGCGCCGCCCCTCGGCGACCTGACCCTCGACAAAGACGCCGGCATGCTCCAGGCCCTGCGCCTGCTCCTCGACAAAGGCCTCTCCCCCACGGCCCTCAACGAATACTTAGCCTGCTCGCTGAAGTTCTACTTCAACCGCGTGGCCCGATTCCGCGAGGCCGACGAAGTGGAGGAAGCCCTCGGCGCCGACGGCTTCGGCACGGTGGTGCACGAGGCACTGGAAGACCTGCTCACACCGTTCCAGAAAAGCGGCCAGCCCCTCACGGCCGCCGACATTCCGGGCCTGATGCAGCTGGCCCCCATGATGGTGCAGAAGGCGCTGCGCAAAGAGGAAAAAGACCGCCACGCCCGCGCCGACGAAGGCCTCAACCACGTGCTGGGCCAGGTGGCTTCGCAGCTGGTGCGCCGCTACCTCGAAGGCTTGCTCACCGAAAAAGATGGCCTGCCGCTGCAGATTCAGGGCCTGGAAGAAGAGCTGCACGCCACCGTGTTTGTGCCGCTGCCTGATGGCGAGAAGCTGCCCGTGCGCCTCGTCGGCTTTGCCGACCGGGTAGACCAGCTGCCCGACGGCCGCCTGCGGGTGGTGGACTATAAAACCGGCCTCGTGCTGGCCCACGAGCTGAAGCTGCAGAAGCGCAACCAAACCGCCGCCGAGGCCGCCGAGCGCCTCGTGCTCGACGCCACCTACTCCGCCGATAAGGTGCGGCAGCTGTGGCTCTACCGCTTCATGCTGGCCCAGAACGGCCGCCCTGCCGCCGACGCCGCCATCATCTCCTTGCGCAATCTGCCCGCCGGCCCCATGCCCGCCGACATGGGCTTTATCACCGCCGACGGCCAGGACTTCCTGCCCCGTAGTGAGGAGCTGCTCGGCCGCATCATCCGCCGCATCCTCGACCCGCAGGAGCCCATCCGCAAAACCGACGACCTCGACAAGTGCCAGTATTGCCCCTACAAAGGCATTTGCGCCCGATAAAAATGTAGCATAAGCTTTAGCTTGTGCCGTCAAGCGCCGAAAAAGGCGCTGCCCGTTTCCTAGAAGTAATTTTTCCACCCAGCCTGCGCCGCCTACTTTCGGCGCAAGCTAAAGCTTACGCTACATGCCAGAAATAGACGAATTCATGCAGGCCGCCATCGACGAAGCGCGCCAGGGCCGCAAGGAAGGCGGTATTCCGATTGGCTCGGTGCTGCGCCGCGGCAACGACATCGTGAGCCGCGGCCACAACAAGCGCGTGCAGGAGCTGGACCCCATTGCCCACGGCGAAATGGACGCCCTGCGCAACGCCGGCCGCCAGCGCACCTACCGCGACACAGTGCTTTATACCACGCTCATGCCCTGCTACATGTGCGCCGGCACCATCGTGCAGTTCAAAATCCCGAAAGTGGTGGTGGGCGAAGCCCGCACCTTCGGCGAGTCCAAGGCCTTTCTGGAAAGCCACGGCGTGGAAGTTGTGATTCTGGACTCGGAAGAGTGCGTGGAGATGATGCGCGAGTTCATCGAGGCCGAGCCCACGCTCTGGAACGAGGACATTATGGAGCTGTAAGACGCCGGTTGCTTTGCAACTGAACGCGCCATTGGCGGTTGTATAGCGGCCGGGCTGGCTTTCGGAGGGTTTCCGACTGCCGGCCCGGCCGCTATTCTTACCTTTGCCGGCATGAACCAACCTCCGCTGATGGCCTCCAAGAAATGCCCGCATTGCGGGTTCTGGAGCCCGTGGCAGCAGCAGGCTACCGACCGCTGCGAGCGGTGCGGCCTCCACCTCGACGCGCCCCGCATGCGCAGCGAGCAGAAGCGGCAGGAGCTGGCCGATACGCCGCTGCCGTCGTTTATGCGCCTGGAGCTCAAGCCCGATGACAGCCCGGTGCTGCGCTTTTTCAAGCATATTGTCCGGGGCGGGCAGCTGGTTTTCGGCGCTATCGTTTCGTTTCTGCTATGGCTGGTGGCAATGCTCGCGGGCTAAGGTGGTGGCCGCCGGAGCTGCGCCACCCGCTGTTTCTGGCGCTGGCCGCCCTCTACCTGGTTGCGCGGCTCGCCCGCCACTGGCATATCCGGGTGCTGCCCGCCGCCCTCAACTCGCACCTGGCCGACATGCTGGCCCTGCCGCTGCTGCTCACCGTGGCGCTCAGTATCATGCGGCGCCTGTACTTCCGGCAGCCGGCTTTCGTGCTGCCCGGCAGCTGGGTAGTGAGCACCTGGCTGGCTACGTCCTTCCTTTTTGAGCTGCTGCTGCCGCTACTGCGCCCGCGCACCTACACCGCCGACTGGCTCGATGTGGTGGCCTACGGCTTGGGCGGGCTGGTTTTCTGGCGCTGGCTCAACCGCCCGGCAAGCCGCTAGCCGAACCTGCCCCGCCCTCTTTTGCGTAGAACCACCCAAACGCCCCGCCGGCCCGTGCCGCGGGGCGCTTGATTTTAAGTACCGAGTCAGAAGTATAGAGTAGTAAGATTTACTTCAGCCACCTGATCATCAGGTGTTGATTATGGTCTCATTACTCAGTACTTGTGCCTTGGTACTTAGTTACTGACTGACTGTATATGCTGAATGATCTGAACCGGGTGCTGTCCACGTATTGGCAGCAGTTTTTGTACGTGCTGCCCAAGCTGGCCCTGGCGCTGGTGCTGCTGGTGGTGGCCATTTTCATTGCCAACCGCCTGAGCAGCCTGCTGGGCAGCCGCCTGCGCCGCCGCTCCCACGACCCGCTGCTGGCCGACTTCCTCACCCGCATCAGCAAATGGGTGTTTATGCTGCTGGGCCTGCTGCTGGCCATGGAAGTGGTAGGACTTTCGGGCATTGTGAGCGGGCTGCTGGCTGGGGCTGGGCTGTCGGCGTTCATCGTGGGCTTTGCCTTCAAGGACATTGCAGAGAACTTCCTGGCGGGCGTGATTCTGGCCTTCAACCGCCCCTTCCACATCAACGACACCGTGCAGATCAAAGACCAGGTGGGCCACGTGGAGGCCCTCAACCTGCGCACCACCCTCATCCGCTCCTTCGACGGCAAGCACGTGTTTCTGCCCAACTCCCTGGTGCTCAAGGAGCCGCTCATCAACTTCACCCGCGACGGCAACCTGCGCCAGGATTTCCTGGTGAGCGTTGACTACGGCGCCGCCAGCAGCCCCGCCCGGGTGCAGGAGCAGCTACTGGCCTTCCTGCGCCAGCAACCCGAAATTCAACCCGAGGCCCCGCGCCTGCCCTACATCATCCTGGAAAAAGCGGCCGGCACCACCGCCGACCTGCGCGTGTATTTCTGGACCTCGGCCGAGGAATACCGCAGCGGCACCCTGCAGCAGAAAAGCCAACTGATGCAAAAGGTGAAGGACATGCTGCAGCAGGCGGGCTACCCGGCCCCCAACTTGGCGCAGTAGGCGGCAGCCAGGCAAAAGAACTCGGGCAGCGGTGCCGGCCAGCGGCGGCGTAAAACTACTGGCGGCGGTATTTTTTCCCTTTTTATGGGGCACTGACGCCGCTTTTTTGCTATCCTGCGTTGTGATACTAGTCGGGCCTGCTGTGTAGCGGGCAGGCGTTTCCTTTTGCTGCGTAGCAATGCCCAAGAATATTGTTCACCGGATTCTTAGCCCCTTGTTGCTGTGGCGGTTGCGTCATATCAACGACCGGGTGTACCTGATCCTGGTGAGCGTACTGGTGGGCCTGATGGCCGGCCTCACGGCGGTGCTGCTCAAAAACTCGGTGCACCGCTCGCAGGAATTGCTGTACGCCTGGGTGCCGGAAGAGAAGCGGGTGTTTGCCCTGTTCCTCTACCCCATCATCGGCATTGCGCTGTCGGTGCTGTTTACGCGCTATTTCCTGGATGGCAACCTGAGCCGCGGTTTGGGGCCCATCATCTACAACATTGCCCGGCAGGGCAGCATTGTGCCGCGCAGCAAGCTGTATTCGCAGTTCGTCACGTCCTTTATCACGGTTTCGTTTGGCGGGTCGGCGGGTCTGGAGGCCCCGATTTCGGTGACGGGCGCGGCGCAGGGCTCCAACCTGGGGCGGCTGTTGCGCGTGGGCCGGCGCGAGCGGCGCCTGTTGGTGGGCTGCGGCGCGGCGGCGGGCGTGGCGGCCATCTTCAACTCGCCCATTGCGGGTGTGCTGTTTGCCGTAGAAGTGGTGCTCAGCGAGTTGGCCGCACCCTACTTTATTCCGCTTCTGATTTCCACGGCCACTGCTACGGTGGTATCCAAGGCCCTGTTCGAAGGCCAGCCTTTCGTGCTCATCACCACCAGCTGGCCCGTGGATGCGGTGCCGTTTTACCTGATGCTGGGCTTGTGCACGGCGCTGCTGTCGGTGTACATGATCCGGGTGTACTTCGCGGCCGACAAGTTTTTTGAGCGCTGGCCGGGCACGTTCCGCAAGGTGGCGGTGGGCGGTTTGGCGCTGGGCGTGCTGGTGTTTCTGTTTCCGCCGCTCTATGGCGAGGGCTACAACATCGTGCAGCTGCTGCTGGCCGGCAAGGGCGAGGACCTGGTGGGCGGCTCCATCTTTGCCGTTTACCGCGACGAAAACGTGTGGATTCTGCTGGGCGTGGCGGCGGCCAGTATGCTGCTGAAGGTGTTTGCCACAACCATTACGGTGGGCGCCGGCGGCAATGGCGGCATGTTCGGCTCGTCGCTGTTTGCGGGGGCGCTGCTGGGCTTTGTGTTTGCCCGCCTCATCAACCTGAGCGGCCTGACCAGCGTCACGGAAGTGCATTTCATCGTGCTGGGCATGGCCGGCGTGCTGGCCGGCGTGGTGCACGCCCCGCTCACGGCCATCTTCCTGATTGCCGAAATCACCGGCGGCTACGCCCTGTTTGTGCCCCTGATGGTGGTCACCAGCTCCTCCTACCTGATTACGCGCTACTTCGAGCCCTACTCCGTGTACACCCGCAAGCTGGTGCAGAAGGGCGTGTATATGCACCAGGACCGCGACAGAAGCTTGCTCTCGCAGCTCGATCTGCACAATCTGGTGCAGACCGACTTCGTGCCCGTGCACCCCGACGATACGCTGGGCACCCTGGTAGACACGTTCCGGCACGCCACCCGCAACCTGTTTCCAGTGGTTGATGAGGCGGGCGTGCTGGTGGGCGTCGTCACGCTTGATACTGTGCGCGACGCCCTCTTCGACGACGTGCACTACACCACCACCCGCGTGCGCGACCTGATGACTGACCCCGCCGCCGTCGTAAATTCCGACGATTCGCTGCTGGATTCGCTGCGCTGCATGGAGCAGCTGGGCGTGCCCGCCCTGCCCGTCGTGGATAAGGGGCACTACGTGGGCTTCCTGCTGAAATCCAGCATTCTGGCCGGCTACCGCCGCCAGCTGCTCAAGGAAACGGAGTAGCCAGGGCGGCGAGTTGGTGGGTTGGCAGAACGTCATGCAGAGGCGCAGCCGAAGCATCTCGCATGCTGACGTTGCCACACAATTGAACGGTAACCGCTCCGTAGCCCAGGGTTTAAACCCTGGGCTACGGAGCAACGTCAGCACGCTAGATATTTCATTCCGTTCTACACTCCAGCAACCCACCACTCCACTAACCCTCCTAATACTCGCCTATCTCCGGGTCTTTTTTGGTGAGCTGCAGCCCGATCATCATTAGCACGCCGGTCAGCAGAATCACCACAAACAGCAGGCTTTCGCCCACTTCGCCGAGGTGGTGGCGGGCCGGAATGCTGTAGAAGAGCAGCACCGTGATGAGGCCTTTGGGCGCGATAAACAGCTCCGGAATCAGGTCGGATTTGGCGACGAAGCGCAGGTACAGGTAGCGGATAACGGTGAGCACGGCCACAATCAGCAGGCCCTGCAGCAGCAGCGTGCCGCTGATGAGCGTGCTGAGCGTGATGCTGAAGCCGAACAGCAGGAAAAAGAACGTCCGGATCAGGAAAGCCGATTCGGCGGTGATGCTTTTGAGCGGATGCAGCTCGGCGGCCAGCTGCTCGGGGTGCAGCCAGCGCTGCAGGCGCGGCCCGCGCAAAATCAGGCCGGCGTTGTTTACGGCCAGCCCAAACACCAGCACCAGCACCAGCGACGACAGGTGCAGCTTTTTGGCCAAGCTGTAGAGCAGCACCAGGAACGCCAGAATCAGGAAAAACTTGACGTGCAGCCGGATGCGGCCCAGCAGAAACGCCAGGGCCGCCGTGCTCAGCACCGCTACCACGAGCACCGCCACCACGTCGCGCGAGAACGTGACGAGGGAAATCCCCTGGGCGAAATTATCCTGCAGCGCGAAGTTGAACAGCATGATGCCCAGAATGTCCGAAAACGTGCTTTCGTACACGATGAACTCCTGCTTTTCGCCCATCAGATTGGCCACGCTGGGGATGGCAATGGCCGAGCTGATGACGGCCAGCGGCACGGCATTTATGAGGCAGGTCTGAAACGACGCCCCCAGATACCATTGCAGCAGCAGCGCAATAGCCACCGACTGCACTACCAGCATCAGCACCGCCGCCAGAAACGAGCGCCGGATCAGGGGCGCCTTTTCGCGGGTCAGCTCCAGGTCGAGGGCGCCCTCCAGCACAATCATAATCAGGCCGATGATGCCAAATATTTCCAGCACCACCTGCGGAATGCTCAACGTGAAGTCGAAGTAGTCGGCGGCCTGGCGCAGGGCAATACCCGTGAGCAGCAGCATCAGCACCGACGGCACCTTGGTGGCCCGCGCAATTAGGTCGAAGAGGTAGGACAGGATGACGGCCGCACTGAGGCCGATGAGGATAGAATAGGAACCCATACACGCAAGCCAGGCCCCCGCAGAACACCCGTTCCCGGCCCGGCAATGCGGCTCTATACGGCAAAACAGCCCTCAGCGCCGAATCAGCCTTACCTTTGGTTTTTAAAGTGATGGGGTTGTGAAGTGATGAGGTGAAATGTCAGGCCGTCATTCCGAGCAGAGCGAGGAATCTCGCCCGAGGCTAACTGTCATTCCGAGTGCAGCGAGGAATCTCGCGTGCTGACGTCTGAATAGCATTTCAACATCAGCCCGCGAGACTCCTCGCTCCGCTCGGAATGACGTTCTCTCCCCATCATCTCATCACCCCATCCCCTCACCACCAAAAAAATGAAACACGTTGCCATCATCGGAGGCGGCCCGGCGGGGCTGCTGGCGGCCCAGCGGCTGGCGGAGGCGGGCTGCCGGGTGGCTGTATATGAGGCACAAGCCACGGTGGGGCGCAAGTTTCTGGTGGCCGGCCACGGCGGCTTCAACCTCACTAACTCGGAGGAGCCCGCTGGCTTCGGGGCGCGCTACGGCGCCAGCCACCCGGTTTTCCAGCAGATGCTGGCCCATTTCTCCCCCACCGACCTGCGCCACTGGGCCGCCGACCTGGGCATTGCCACGTTTGTAGGTAGCAGCGGGAGGGTGTTTCCGCAGGAGCAGCACAAACCCGCTGACCTGCTGCGGGCCTGGGTGGCGCGGTTGCGCGCGCTGGGCGTAGCGTTTCATTTGCGCCACCGGTGGCTGGGCTTCGCGGGCGAAACCGGGCTGCAGTTGCGCAACGAGGCCACCAACGAAACCTTCACCCTCAGCCCCGACGCCACCGTGCTGGCCCTGGGCGGCGCCAGCTGGCAGAAAACCGGCTCCGACGGCCAGTGGGTGCCTGCGCTGCAGGCCGCCGGGGTGCAGTGCGTGCCGTTTGCGCCGGCCAATTGCGGCGCCGAGGTGGCGTGGTCGGAGTTTTTCCGGGCGAAAGTGGGCCGCACGCCTCTCAAAAACATTGCGCTGCGCTGCGGCGGCCAACTGGCGCGGGGCGAGCTGCTGCTGACCGAATACGGCGTGGAAGGCACGCCCGTGTATGCCCTCACGCCCGCCATCCGCGAGGCGCTAACCCTGGGCAGCCCGGCTACGCTGCTGCTCGACCTCAAGCCCGACCTCTCCGACGCTCAGCTACTGCAGAAGCTCCAAAAACCCCGCGCCGGCCGCTCCCTCGCCGACTTCCTGCGCCAGACCCTGCGCCTCAACACCCCCATCCCGACGCTGCTGCGCGAAACCGCCCCACCCGAGGCCACTGCCACGCCCGAGGCGCTGGCCCAATTGCTGCGCGCCGTGCCGTTGCCCGTGCACGCGTTGCGCCCGCTCGATGAAGCCATCAGCACGGCCGGCGGCGTGGCCTGGGACGACGTGGATGAGCGCCTGATGCTGCGCCGCCGCCCCGGCACCTACGTGGCCGGCGAAATGCTGGACTGGGAAGCGCCTACTGGCGGCTATCTGCTGCAGGGCTGCTTCAGCACCGGCGCCTGGGTGGCCCGCAGCATTGCTATGCGTATCGGCTAACTGACGTTGGCCGCGGTACCGCCAGCATAGTAGCGCGAACTTTGCAGTTCGCGCTATTGCATACTGTGCTGCTTACTCATTGATAACTGCTTTCGCTTCGGCTTCGGCCAGGATGGTTTTGGCCTCGGCCAGCAGCCGCTCGCCGGGGTTGAGCTGACGGCGGGCAATCAGGGCCACCAGGATAAAAAAGGATACAATCGGCAGCACCCAGCCCAGCGCAAACCACCGCCAGAAAGGGCGCCCGTAGCTGACGGCGCAGTAGCCCGTAACCAGCGGCAGCACCGAGAAGGCGCAGAGAAACCCTATTCCGGATAAGATAAAGTAGGCAAGCATGGCGGTGGCAACTACTCTTCAAGATACACGTTCCGACCATGCTTTGCAAGGCAAAATGCGGGCATCCTGCTCCAACAACCAAGCGTAGGCCCGGAAGTTGCCCTGCTGGCGGCAAGTTGCGGATCAGGAGGCTATCTTCGGAACTCTTTTTCCCGTATCTACCCGATCTGCTTATCCTGCCCCCGTCTCTTTGCCACCCTCGCCCAGCCTTCCTCTCCCATCCATGTGGGACCACCAAAGTCTTTTCCGCGTGTCGGCCCAGCTGTTTGCTGAAGGCATCTTCAACCTGCTCGACCGCACGCTGAAACCGGAAGTATTCCTGCTGGGGCTGGCCTCGGCCCGGGAAACCGACGAGCCTCAGGCCGTGGTAGTGGAACCCGCCACCCTGCGCTACACCCCCGCCGACTTTGCCGGCGTGAAGGCCCGCGCCGTCGCCCTTGAGCCCGATGGCCCGCGCGAAGTGGTCTACCACCTGCACCCCGCCGACCATGACCGGTACGAAAAGCTGCGCTGGTATGAGCTGCTGCGCCGCGCCACCGTACAAACCCTGGAAGATCTGACGGCCAGCCGCGGCGAGGAGCGCCTGAGCTTTTGCTCGCCGCCCGTGAGCCTCTACGGCTACCAGGTGGTTGTGATTCTGCAGCTTTCCGCCGAAGCCTACCAGGCCTACTACATGCTGCCCGTGCCGGGCCCCGGCAACCGGCCTACCTCGCTGGTGCACGCTGCCGTGCAGGAATTCCTGCTCGACTGCAGCCGCGCCCTCCGCGAGTCGGACACCGACGACGACCGGCCCGTGCTGGACCGCGACTACAACGAGGTGCTGCGCGCCGCCGGCCGCAGCTTTATGCTGCGCGCCGCCGCCGGCACCCACGGCCTCTACGACGCCTGCAACGGCGTGGCCGCCCTGCGCCACGAGGGCGACGAGGGCGTGGGACTTATGCTGGTGGCCCGCCGCCACCATCCGGCCATTGTGCCCGTGCTCACGCTGGAAAGCCCCATCCCGCTGCGCGACCACCGCCGCATCCGCAAGCTCCTGGAGCTCAGCGAAGACCACACGGCGCTGGTTTCCGATGCCACCGACGTGTTCGGCTTGGGCTATCTGGTGTCGCCGGAAGACCCAGCCTACGAGCCCCTGTTTACGGTGCATTTCACGCGCCACTACAGCTGGGAGCTGAGCCACAACGAGCAGGTGATGATGAAAGTGGTATCCAACACCCCGCGCCTGCCGCAGGGCCGCGTTGATGCCGAGAACTTCGCCCGTGCTATCGTCCGCATTTTCCCGTACCTCGACACCGATGCCGTAGCCTACCTCTGGGAGCTGACGCAGCGCGCCACCGAGCAAACCAACGGCACTATTCTGGTGATTTCGGAAGGCGCGGCCCAGGAGGCCGTGCGCCTCACGCGGCAGTGCTTCCGGGTGGCCCCGCGCCTGATGACGCCCTCCGTGCTGCGCCTGGTCACCAACATCGATGGGGCCGTGTTCGTGGCGCCCGATGGCACCTGCCACGCCATCGGGGCCATCCTCGACGGCCTCGCCACCGAAAAAGGCGACTCCTCCCGCGGTTCGCGCTATAACTCGGCCCTGCGCTACGTGGAAAGCAGCCGCTACGCCTGCCTGGCCGTGGTGGTCAGCGAGGACGGCCTGATTGACCTGCTGCCGCCCATGCGGCGCTGACACGCAGAACAAGAACGTCATGCAGAGGCGCAGCCGAAGCATCTCGCCAGTGTAGTAAACGAGTCTACCACACTGGCGAGATGCTTCGGCTGCGCCTCTGCATGACGTTCTTCTGATTTTACCAGCCCGTTACCCATTCACCGATTTCATCATCTGCTCGGGGTAGCGGGGGCCGGCGGCGGCACCGCGGGGGGCAATGGTATCCAGCTGCGTCAGCTCGTCGGGGCTGAGCTGCACCTCCAGCGCACCCAGGTTTTCTTCGAGGTACGATACGCGCTTGGTACCGGGGATGGGCACCACATCATCGCCCTGCGCCAGCACCCAAGCCAGGGCCAGCTGGCCGGGCGTGCAGCCTTTCTGGGTGGCCATTTCGTTGATACGCGCCACGAGGTCCAGGTTTTTCTGGAAGTTTTCGCCCTGAAAGCGCGGCGTGAAGCGGCGGTAGTCGTCGGCCGCTAGGTCTTCAAACTTCTGAATCTGGCCGGTGAGGAAGCCACGGCCCAGCGGCGAGTAGGGCACGAACCCAATTCCCAGCTCGCGGCAGGCCTGCAGCACGCCATCCTCGGGGTCGCGGCTCCAGAGCGAGTATTCGGTCTGCAGGGCTGCAATGGGGTGCACGGCGCAGGCCCGGCGCAACGTGTCGGGGGCGGCTTCGCTCATGCCCAGATGGCGCACTTTGCCAGCCTTCACCAGCTCAGCCATGGCCCCGATGGTTTCCTCAATCGGCGTTGCCGGATCTACGCGGTGCTGGTAGTACAGGTCGATGTAGTCGGTGCCGAGGCGGCGCAGCGAGTCGTCGCAGGCCTGGCGTACATACTCGGGCCGGCCGCTGATGCCGCGCTTGCTGGGGTCTGCGGGGTCGCGCAGGATGCCGAATTTGGTGGCAATCACCACCTGCTGGCGGCGGTCCTTGAGGGCTTTTCCTACCAGCTCCTCGTTTTTGTAGGGCCCGTACATGTCGGCCGTGTCGAAGAACGTGACGCCCAGCTCGGTGGCGCGGTGCAGAGTACGGATGCTTTCCTCGTCATTGAGCGGGCCGTAGAAATCCGACATGCCCATGCAGCCGAGGCCCAGGGCAGAAACAGTGAGGCCGGAGCGGCCCAGCGTGCGGTGTTGCATAGCGTAGGTAAGGTGAAGTAGAGCAATCAGTGCCTGCTACCACAACGGCCACCCGGCGGCAGGGTTGGGCGGCGGCCGCACAACCCGCGCGGCCCCATGTTGCGTTTAACCGCCAAACTCCCTCTCCCTATGACTTCCTCCCGCTACTCTCCCGCCCGCCCTGCGGCCACCACCCCTTTCGACCAGGATGAGCGCCTGCGCTGGGTGGAACGCATTTCGCATCTGCTCGACAGCCAGTTCAGCGTGCCCGGCACCAAGTGGCGTTTCGGCCTCGACCCACTCATGAGCTTTATCCCGATTGTGGGCGGCATTCCGTCGCTGGCCGTATCGGGCGTGCTCATCCTCACCATGATGCGCCACGGCGCCAGCGGCGCAGTAGTGGTGCGGATGGTGCTCAACGTGCTGCTCGACACGCTGGTAGGCGCCATTCCCATCCTAGGCACCATCTTCGACTTCGCCTATAAAGCCAACGACCGAAATGTGCGCCTGCTGCGCGCGCACTACCAAGAGGGCAAGCACCAGGGCAGCGGCAAAGGCCTGCTGCTGGTGGCGCTGCTGGGGCTGCTGGCCATTTTCGGCCTCATCATCTGGGGCTTGTGGGCCGCGGGCGTCTGGCTCTGGCACTTCGGCGAAAGCCAGCAATGGGTGTAGCCCAGCTGTCATTGCGAGGACGCAGGACGAAGCAATCCTTCCTCTCGTGGCAGACACTTTCTTACTAGATAAGCCCTCCGGCAGTAGGTTGCTAACCTGGTGCCGGAGGGCTTGCTGCTTAGGAGGGTTTAGAGCAAGGAGAGGAAGGATTAGCTTCGCTGTCCTGCGGGTGCTTCGTTTCACTCGCAATGACAGCGGCTTACACGCTACCTTTGCCGGCGTGAAAACTCTCCGCTTATTCTGGCTACTACCCGTGGTGGCCTGCCTTTCTTCCTGCCTGTCGCTGAACAGCGACGAGCAGCAGGCCGAAGCCGCCGAAAAGGCCGTGCTGGCCAAACACGACGAGCTGATGGCCCAGATGGACCAGCTCACCACCCTGCGCCAGCAGCTCCAGAAAACGCCCGGCCCTGATACCGTAGCCGCCGGCCGCCACCGCCGCGCCCTGCTCGCCGCCGATGCCGCCATGATGGACTGGATGCACCGCTACCAAAAGCCTGCCGATACCGTGGCCGTGGCCCAGCGCCTGGCCTATTTCGCCGCCCAGCAGCAGCGCATGGATTCCGTGGCCGGTTTGTTTCGAACCAGCCTCGACTCGGCCCGGTTAGTACTGGGTAAGTAGCTGGGAGTAGTTAAACAACGAGCAAGCAGGAGTTTTCTGCCAGGAAACGGCTGGCGCAGCTCGCGCCAGACAACCTAAGCTCATTACTAACTACCCACTACTGAATACTCCACAAGCACTTCTTTTCGCATTGATAATGCTGTTTTCGAACCTGCGCCTTTCCCTTGGCCGCGCCGCCGCTGCCAGCCTGCTGGCGGCCGGTGCCCTGCTGCCCCTCGCCTGCTCCTCGCCCGATACGGCGGCCACCCAACCCGAGCGCCTGCCCATCCAAGGCCTCAAATACTCCGAGCCAACTTCGCCCTCCGACACGCTGCCCGACCCGGTGCCGGCGTTCCGGCTGACCAACCAGGAGGGCCAGATCATCACCAACCAGACGTTTGCCGGCAAGGTCTACGTCACCGATTTCTTCTTTGCCACCTGCCCCAGCATCTGCCCCAAAATGCAAAGCGAGCTGCTGCGCGTGTACGAGCAGTTTAAAGGCAACCCCGACGTGCTGTTCCTGAGCCACACCATCGACCCGGCCCACGACTCCATTCCGGTGCTGCGCGACTATGCCGAGCGGCTGGGCATCAAGGACGCCTCGCGCTGGCACTTCGCCACGGCTCCTCACGACACCGTATTTGCGCTGGCCAAGGCCTACATGACCGGCGCCCAGAAGGACTCCACCGTGCAGGGCGGCTACGCGCACAGCGGTACCTTTGCCCTCATCGACTCCAAACGCCGCATCCGGGGCGTGTACGACGGCATGGAGAAAAGCCAGGTGGATCAGCTGATCAAGGACCTGCCTATTCTGCTGAAAGAGGAAGCCGAAACCCGCCAGACGGCCGCCAAATGAGGCCGCTGCTGCCTTTACTGCGCCTGAGTGCGGTGGTGGCTGTCGGCACGGTGCTGGCGACGGCCACCGCCGGCTGCTTTTCCAACCGCCAGAACGAAGGCGCTACGCTCTACCAGAACCACTGCTCCAGCTGCCACGGCGAGCAGGGTGAGGGCCTGCGCCGCCTGATTCCGCCCGTGGCCGCCTCCGACTACGTGGCCCGCAACCGCGCCGCCCTGCCCTGCCTGATCCGACGCGGCATGAAGGGCGACGTGGTGGTGAACGGCATCCACTACAACCAAGTGATGCCCGGCCACGAAGACCTGACCGACTCGCAGATCACCAACCTGCTCAACTTCGTGCAGCGCAGCTGGGGCAACCAGAACGAGCCCTACACGGTGCGGGAAGTATCGGAGCTGCTGCAGCCCTGCCACGGCTCCGACGGTCAGTAGGCAGCTGGCCCTGAAGCGGTGATATAGTGGCTTTTACGCGTTGGAGGTGGTATTTTCGGGCTGGAAAGCCAAAACTCCGGGCCGCACTATTTCCCCACCTCACCACTTCTGAGTAGATTGCACTTTCATTTCCCGTATTGATATGGCCCTGTTTGACTTTCTGAAAAAGAAGCCGGAAACCCCGGAAAGCCCCTCCACTCCGTCTGCTTCGCCGGCTGCCCCCGCCTCCTCCAATTCTGCCGCCGCGCCGGCTGGCCCGCGCTACAAAGGCTCCAACTACACGCTGCCCGTAGAAGAAGCCCCCGCGGCCCCCATGATGCCGATGATGCCCATGCTGCCCGCCGAGGAAGCTGGCGACGAGCAGATGATGGAATTCCCGTACCAGCCGACCAACATTCTGGAAGAGCTGCTGATGCGTGCCGTGCAGGAGCCCAACCTACGGCCCGCCTTCTACCAGGCCCTGCTGCACGAGCAGCTCTACGCCGTGACGCTGCCCCAGGAGGGCCAGCCCGGCGGCGAAGTGCAGATTGAGCCCGGCATGGAAATTCAGCTGCAGGTACTGCACGACGGCAACATTCCGCTGTTTTCGTCGGCTGAGCGCATTTTTGAGGGTGGCGTAACGCCCGAGTCGGTGTCGTACATCCACGTGCGCGGCCTCGACCTGCTGCAGATGGTGCAGGCCACCAACTGCGTGCTCAACCCCTTCTCGCCGGCCGGCAAGCTGCTTTCCAGCCAGGAAATCCAGGATCTGCTGGCTTCTGACCTCGTGAACCCGCCCACCGGCCCCGAAGGCGACCAGGTGCCCGTGCAGCTGGGCCCGCCTACCGTGGAGCCCACCGAGTTGCTGGCCGCCCTGCGCGAGTTCTGCGCCGACCGGGAGTTTCTGCAGCAGGCCTATCTGGCCGAAATGCGCATCGAAAGCAGCGACGTACCGCCGCGCTTGCTGCTGGCCTTCCAAGCCGACAGCCCCGAGCAGGACCCCGAGTTCCTGCAGGAGCTGGGCCCCGTGATTGAAGGCCGCCTCCAGGGCTTCGAGTTCGTGGATATGATGCTGCTCAACCCCGCCAGCGACGAGCCCCTCAACCAGTATTTCGCCCTGCAGGAGCCGTTCTACAAGCGCGGCTAGGTTACTAAGAGAAAACGTGTCATCCTGAGTGCAGCGAAGGACCTTGTTACGCTGGAACGATGCTTCTAACAACAGCTCGTTCCAGCGTAATAAGGTCCTTCGCTGCACTCAGGATGACACGTTTTCTTACCGAATCACCTACGCATTCCCCTGCTGCTTCGCCAGCAGACGGCGGAACACCGGGCGCAGGGCAAAGTTCAGCACCAGGCCCACCGGTACTGAGGCCAGCGCCCAGAGTATCAAGGCCCCCAGCATGGCGTGCCAGAGCAGGCGCAGCGCCGCCAGCCAGTCGTGCCCGAACAGGTACTGCAGCTGCGCCAGCGTCAGCGCGGGGCCGGTGCTGCCGCCCAGCAGCTCCGCCCCGGCGTGCATAGCCGGAATGATGAGCAGCAGCTGCAGCGGGCTCAGCAAATGGCTCACCAGCAGCAGCGCCGCCACGTTCAGGCGCAGGCGCACGGCGGCCACGCTGCACATCAGCGTGGTGACACCCAGCGTAGGCACCAACCCGAAAATCACGCCCAGCGCCACCGTCAGCGAGAGTTGGGCGGGCGTGAGTCCCTGCCGCAGCACGTTCAGCACGGGCCCCACGATGCGGCGGCGCCACCAGCTGGCAGGTTCTGCCGGCTGGCGGCCCATGGGCTCAGGCAATTCGGACGGCTTGGAAAGAGGCACAGGCAAACAAAAATCAGACGGATAGGAATCAGGATGGGGCGCTACCTTCGTACGTTGCCCATCGGCCTTCGGCCACAGAACCAGCACGCAGGCCAGATGACAAAAGTACACGCGCCGGCCCCAAACCGCCGCCGCCTCTTCCTCGATATCCTGATTCTGCTGCGCCGCGCGGCCCGCGAGCTGGCCGCCAACGACCCGCTGCGGCTGGGCGCCGCCACGGCGTTCTTCACCACGTTTGCCCTGCCACCCATCTTCATCATTCTGATTCAGGGCCTCAGTTCCCTGTATCCGGCCTCGGCGGTGCGCGTGATGCTGCTGGGTAAGCTTTCCAACCTGCTGGGCGCCGCCGCCGCCGGCCTGGTCGAGCAGATTCTGCAGAACGTAACCAACGTGGAGCGCAGCCGCCTCGTGACGTGGCTGGGCTTCGGCTTCCTGCTGTTCATCTCCACCACGCTGTTTGTCGTCATCCAGAACTCGCTCAACCAGCTTTGGCAGATCCGGCCGCGCCGCAGCGGCGGCCGGCTGGGCAAGGTCCTGAAGGAGCGCAGCCGCTCGCTGGGCGTGCTGGTGGCTACCGGCGGCCTGTCGTTGCTGGCGTTTCTGACCGATGCGGTGCTGGCCTTCCTCGGCGACTACGCCCGCGGCTTCGACGCCAGCTTCGGCTACTACCTGTTTCAATTCTTCAATCAGCTCACCTCGCTGCTGATTCTGGCGGCCTGGTTTGCCGTTACGTTCCGCAACCTAAGCGCCGCCCGGGTACCCTGGCGTGCCGTGCTGCGCGGTGCGGCCCTCACCGCCATCCTCATTGACCTGGGCGAGTTTGTGCTGGGCTACCTACTGGTGCCGCGCAATCTCGGCCCCATCTACGGTCCGGCCTCCAGCATTGTGCTGGTGCTGCTGTTCGTGTTCTACTCGGCCATGATTTTCTACTTTGGCGCCTGCTTCACCAAAGCCTATGCCCACTACGCCGACATAGACATCAAGCCCAAGAAATCCGCCGTGCGCTACCGGCTGGTAGACGTGGAGGAGTAAGCCGCCTGTCATCCTGAGCAAAGCGAAGGACCTTACCACGCGAGAACGAGTCGTTACTACGATTGTCGTTCTGGCGTGGTAAGGTCCTTCGCTTTGCTCAGGATGACAGGCGGTTCAGTTACGCTACCCCAGATACGCCCGGCAGGCGTCGGCGCAGGCTTTGCAGGCGGCGGCGCACTGCTGGCAATGGTCGTCGTTGTGCTTGCCGCACTCGTTCTGGCAGAGCTGGCACACCTCAATGCATTCCTTCATGATGTGGCGGGCGTGCTCCGAGCCGCGGGCCACCAGGCGGGCCGTGAGGGCACAGATATCGGCGCAGTCCCGGTCGAGGCGGATGCAGCCGACCATGTGCTGCACGTGCTCTTCGCCCAGGCAGGAAGTAGCGCAATGCTCGCAGGCCGCCACGCAGCGGTTGAGGGCATCCAGCAGCAGTTGTTTGTCGATGGCGGAAATGGTGGGCTGGCTCATAGTAAGTGGGAATAGGAAGAGTTGCACGGGTAACTGTACCAGGGTGTACGCACAGTTGCCCCGGATGGCCGTGCAGGATTTGGCCGGAACCCGGCACCTTGCCGGCCTGGTTATGGTTACGTTCCTGCTTTCACCCCGCCCGGTTTCGCCCTATCTTTACCCCATGTTATTTGCCGCCGAACCCCTCGCCCCCACGCTCGAATCTGCCCGTAAGGTCCTCAAGCAATACTATGGCTACGATACCTTCCGGCCCATGCAGGAAGACATTATCGAAAGCATTCTGGGCGGCCGCGACACGGTGGTGCTCATGCCCACCGGCGGCGGCAAGTCGGTGTGTTTCCAGATTCCGGCCGTGGTCAGCGAAGGCGTCTGTGTGGTGGTATCGCCGCTGATTGCGCTGATGAAAGACCAGGTGGAAGCCCTGAAAGCCAACGGTATTTCAGCGGCCTACATCAACAGCAGCGTGGGCCAGAGTGAGCAGAACGCCATCTGCGGCGACTGCCTCAACGGCTACATGAAGCTGCTCTACGTTTCGCCCGAGAAGCTGCTTTCTGAGGGCTTCCTGCAGTTTCTCAAGCGCATGCGCATCAGCATGTTCGCTATCGACGAAGCCCACTGCATCAGCTCCTGGGGCCACGACTTCCGGCCCGAGTACACCCAGTTGCGGGTGCTGCGCGAGCAGTTTCCGCAGGTACCCATCATTGCCCTCACCGCCACCGCCGACCGCCTCACCCAGCGCGACATCCAGCTGCAGCTGCGCATGCAGGACCCGCAGGTGTTCCTCTCCAGCTTCGATAGGCCCAACCTCAACCTCATTGTGCGCCCCGGCCAGGACCGCGTGGGCGGCATCCTCGACTTTCTGGGCCGCCACCCCGGCGAGGCGGGCATCATCTATTGCCTCTCGCGCAAGCAGTGCGAAACCCTCACGGCCAAGATTCAGGCCAAGGGCATCAAGGCCGGCTACTACCACGCCGGCCTCACACCCAATCAGCGCAGCGCGGTGCAGGAAGGCTTCCTGAAAGACGATCTGCAGGTGATTGTGGCCACCATTGCCTTCGGCATGGGCATCGACAAGAGCAACGTGCGCTGGGTGATTCACTACAACATCCCCAAAAACATCGAGGGCTACTACCAGGAAATCGGGCGTAGCGGCCGCGACGGCACCCCGGCCACGGCCGTGCTGTTCTACAGCTTCGCCGACGTGATGCAGCTGCGCGAGATGCTCTCCAAGGACAATCCGCAGCTCACCCAGCTCAACCTCACCAAGCTGGAGCGCATGCAGCAGTTTGCCGAGGCTGCCAGCTGCCGCCGCAAAATCCTGCTCAACTACTTCGGCGAAACCCTGGCGACCGACTGCGGCAACTGCGACATCTGCCGCAACCCGCCCACCACTTTCGACGGCAGCCTCATTGCCCAGAAGGCGCTATCGGCGGTGGTGCGCATGCGCGAGCGGGCCGGTATAGGCCTGCTGATTGACGTGCTGCGCGGCATGCGCAACCAGGCCGTGCTGTCGGGCGGCTATGACCAGATCAAGACCTACGGCGCCGGCTCCGACCTACCCTACCTCGACTGGTACAGCTACATCCACCAGATGCTGAACGACGGCCTGCTCTACATTGCCTACGAGGAAGGCTACGCCCTGAAAATCACGGACCTGGGCCGCGAGGTGCTGCAGGGCCAGCGGCCGTTGGCGCTCAAGAAATTCCAGCCCTCCGAGAAAGCCGAGAAGCCCACCCGGGGCCGCAAAGCTGCCGCCGCCGCCGCGCCGGCCAGCCGCGAAGCCCAGCTGTTCGAGGCCCTGCGGGGCCTGCGCAAGCGCATCGCCGACGAGCAGGGCGTGCCGCCGTACGTCATTTTCACGGATGCCACGCTGCAGGAAATGGCCCAGGAACGCCCCATCAACCGGGTGGCCATGCTGGGCATTTCGGGCGTCGGCATGAAGAAGTTCGACACCTACGGCGAGGCGTTTATCCGGGAGGTGCTGGCCAACGGCGGCAACCCCGCCGCCCTGGCTGAGCTGGATGAGGACGCGCTGCCACTGGCCGCCCTCGACCCCGACGACCCGGGGGCACCCCGCCCCGCCCGCAAGCGCGAAGCCAACACCGAAGCCGGCAGCACCGCCGAAACCTCCTTCCAGCTGCACCGCATGGGCCTGAGCGTAGAAGCCATTGCCGAGCGCCGCGGCCTGGCCGTGTCCACCGTCCAGACCCACCTGACCACCTGCTACGCCAGCGGCCAGGATTTGTGCGTCAGCGACTTCCTCACGCCCGAGGCGCTGGCCGAAATCCAGACGGCGCAGGCGCAGCTGGGTGGCAGCCCCATGCTCCGCGACCTGTTCGACCATCTGCGCGAGAAGTACGACTACTTCCGGCTGCGCCTGGCGTTGATGTATTTCAAGAAGCTGAAGGGCGAGTAGCAATATTGTCATTGCGAGGACGAAGGACGGCTTGCTTCGTCCTTCGTCCTCGCAACGACAGGCCTAAAAAATTACTAAAAACTTTCAGCTAATTGAATTAGTATTCGCGTAGACGGGTTCGTATCTTCGTGAGCCGGTAATTTTTTACCGTTGAAGCCTTTCCCCCGGCTCCCCTGCGACATGATTAACACGAACCTCAAATTCTGGCGGCGCGAACTGGCCCTGACGCAGGCCCAGATGGCCGAAAAACTGGGTATCAAACGCTCTTTGGTGGGCGCTTACGAGGAAGGCCGCGCCGAGCCCAAGCTGGCGACGCTCGTGAACATGGCCCGGCTGTTCGGCATCTCGCTCGATCAGCTGGTCACTACCGACTTTAGCAAGAAGAAGAACGCCAAAGCGGCTGTCCGTCAGCTGGAAGCGGCGGGCACGCCCGGCACTACGCCCACCCGTCCCGGCGGCAGCCTGCGCATCCTGGCCCTTACTGTCGACAAAGACCAGAACGAAAATATCGAGTTGGTGCCGCAAAAAGCGGCCGCCGGCTACCTCAACGGCTACGCCGACCCGGAGTACCTGGAGGAGCTGCCCAAGTTCCGCCTGCCCATGCTGGGCAGCACCGGCACCTACCGGGCCTTCGAAATTGCCGGCGACTCGATGCTGCCCATTGCCAGCGGCACCGTCATCGTGGGCCGCTACATCGACGACTGGATGAGCCTCAAGGACGGCACACCCTGCATCGTGGTAAGCAGCAAGGAAGGCATCGTGTTTAAGCGCGTCTTCAACCGCCTCAAGGAAGGCGCCATGCTAGCCCTGCACTCCGACAACCCAGTGTACTCGCCCTACGAAATCGATGTGGAAGACGTGGTGGAAATCTGGGAGGCCAAAGCCTATATCAGCAGCACTTTCCCTATCGCCGACCTGTCGCTGAACCGTTTGGCCAGCATTGTGCTGGATCTGCAGCAGCAGGTATCCACGATGAAAAAAGTATAGCGCCAACGCTAGCGCGTGCCATTATCACAGAAAAGCCCGTCTGGCTCCAGCGCCGGACGGGCTTTTCTGTGATAATCGTCGGCCGCTGATTTCCGGGCTGGGCCACCGTCAGGGTAGTACGGACAACCCTTTTCCCTTCGCGCGCTGATGGCAGGCAGCACGGGCGGAAGACTGCGCTATAGCTGGCCACATCAACTTCGCAGGGTTTCACTGCGTAAGTGCAGACTCCAACTCACTTCCGCCTCGCTATGCTTCAGGTTATTCCCGCCACCGACCGCCACCACGCTGCCCCGGTACAGTGGCTCAGCAGCTACTTCCTCTTCAGCTTCGCCGACTACTACGATCCGCAGAACGTGCATTTCGGCCCGCTGCGGGTCTTTAATGATGATACCATCCAGGGCAACTCCGGCTTTCCGCAGCACCCGCACTCCGAGATGGAAATCGTGACGCTGGTGCTGGAAGGCGAGCTGTGCCACGAGGACACGATGGGCAACAAGGCCACCATCAAGAAGGGCGAGGTGCAGCGCATGACGGCCGGCACCGGCCTGGCCCACTCCGAAAAAAACGGCGAAGCTGATCAGGCCCACATCTACCAGCTCTGGTTTCTGCCCAACCAAAAAGGCCTCGCCCCCAGCTATGAGCAGAAGGATGTAGACTTCCTGGACTCGAAAAACGAGCTGGTGCCGCTGGTGTCAGGCCAGAAGGTGCTGGAGGATGTAGTGTTTATGAATTCCAACACGACAGTTTATTGGTGCAACCTGCGCGAAGACAAAACTGTTACGTTCAAGACTTTCCCGATCCGCAACACGTTTATTTACGTAAAGGAGGGGATGGTTTACATCAACGGGGTTGACCTGGGCCCCAACGACCAGGTGCGGTCCACCGACGAGCACGTGCTGGAAATTCGCGCTTCCAAGGATGCGCAGTTTATCCTGATTGACCTGCCCGGCAGTGAAGCCAATTACTAATCCACAGCATGTCGCTAGAATTTCCTAAGTCCCTGATTCCTGAGAACGAGGCGGCACGCATACGCACGCTGCATCACTATCGGATTGTTAATACCACAGCTGAGCCGGTTTTTGACGACTATGTGGCGTGGTCGGCGCAGCTGTTCAACACCCCGATTTCGCTGATTTCGCTGGTCGATGACGACTATGTGCACTTCAAGGCCCTGACCGGCGCCGAGGGAGTTCCGGGCCTGGTACGCGGCGACAGCATGTGCTCGGCGGCCATTCTGCTGGATGCGCCCGTGGTTACGGGCGACTATTCGGCCCAGAGTTGCAACCTGATCAGTACCAATGTGGCCCAGTCGCTGGGGCTGAATTTCTACGCCGGCTCGGCCCTGCGCATGCCCGACGGCTCCCGTATCGGAATGCTGGCCGTGATTGGGCGCGAGGCCCGCGGCTTGTCGCCGGTGGAAACCAGCATGCTCAGTGAGCTGGCTGGACTGGTGAGCCGCACTATTGAGCTGCGGCTGGCGTACCTCGACTCACAGAAGCCTGATACCTGGGAAGCTGCTCAGCAGGAACTGGCCGAAAACCTCGACGAAAACGCTGCTCTGGCCCGTTACATCACTTCCCGCAACGGCCGCATCGACCTCGATGACGACGAAGTGCTGGCCCTGGTGCAGCGCCGCCTGAAAAGCGTGACCAAAGTACTGGACCGGCGAATAGCAGAGGTAGCTGTCGGCTAGCAGCTTAGCACTACACTGATTACACAAAAAAGCAGCCCTTCCCAGGGCTGCTTTTTTGTGCGGAAACTGCGGCGGCAGGCTCTACATCGTGTATTTACGGCCTTTGTTCTGCTGCTTGAGGTAGGCCATCAGGGGCTGAAAGTATTCGACCATGGCGCGGGCCGAAAGGTCCTCGCCGGTTTTCTCTTTCAGCACGGTGCGCCAGTCTTTGCTGGCACCGGGCCGCATGATGTCGGCCAGGAACGCGCCCACTTCCTTGCTGCCGTAGTAGTTGGTGGCGTGCGGGTCCTGCTTGAGGATGTTCTTGGCAATGTGGTCGTGGAGCTGGAACAGGATGACGTAGCTCAGGGCGTAGTCGTAGTACTGCGCGGGGTCGTCGTTGATGTGGGTTTTGGTGGCCGGGTCGAGGTACTGCTCGCCGCGCGTGGTGGGCGGGACAATGCCCTGGTACTTTTTGGCCAGCTCCCACCACTTGGCGTTGAGCTGGTCGGCGGGCAGCTTGTCGGCGTAGAAGCTGTTTTCCCACTCGCTCATCACGCCCGAGGCAAACGGGATGAAGGTGGCGTAGTTGAGGGCTTCCTTGAGCAGCGTCTGGGTCTGGTCGGTTTTCGACTTGGCATCTACCAAACCCAGGCCGGCCAGGAAGGGCTTCTGGGTGGCGGCAAGGCCCATCAGGCTGCCCATGGCCTCGTGGTAGGCGCGGTTGGCGCCGCCGCGCAGCAGAGGCGGCACGTCGGGGTTGGTGTAGGTGAGGTAGTAGTAGATGTGGCCCAGCTCGTGGTGGGTGGTTTCGTACCACTCGGTGTTGCCCTCCACGCTCATCAGGCTGCGCACGTCCTGGTTGAGGTCCATGTGCCAGGCCGAGGCGTGGTTGTTCTTCTTGTAGGTGGCTCCTTTAGGCAGCGGATAGAGGCTGGATTTCTCGTAGAACACCGGCGGCAGGGCCGGGAAGCCCAGACTCTGGTAGAACCGCTCGGCCTGCTTCACCTGCCACTCCGCCCCTTTTTTAGCCAATACCGGGTCAAGGTCGAGGCCTTTCACGTCGACCATGGCGCTCCAGTCCTGGCCCCAGCGGTTGGGCAGCCAGGAGGCCGGTAGGTAGTCGGGCACCTGTTTCTGGCCGTACTTTTTGGCCAGCTCGTAGCGGGCGTAGGTGTGCAGCTCGCGGTAGAGCGGCCGCAGCTCGTCGTTGAGCTTGCGCACCAGCGTCAGCATTTCCTCGCGGCTCAGGCCATAGTCGGAGGCCTGGTAGGTGAAGTAGTCGGGGTAGCCGAGGGCCTGCACTGTCTGGTTGCGCAGGTCGCGCAGGTTGAGCAGGCCGTCCTTGAGCGTGGGGCCGATTTCCTTGCTGGCTTCCCAGATCTGCTGGCGCTTGAGCGGGTTCTTTTCCTTGCGCAGCAGCTCGTCGAGGTCGTTGGTCGTCACCGACTTGCCGGCGTACTTGTAGTCGAAGCCGTAGAGCTTCTCGGTCTGGGCGGCTTCGGCCTGGATGCGACGCTTTACCACCTCGGCAATAGTCTGGGGCGAGTTGGCGGCGTTGTAGAGGGCCGTTTGCAGCTGCTTCACCTGCAGCTCCGTGAGCTGATCTTTGTGGTCGAGCAGCTCACGCAGCTCCTTGATGTTGGCCGCCGAGCCCGTGAAAGCGGCCATCCGCTCGTTGGCGCGGGCCGTGGCGCCGGCGTTGCTGGTGTCGCCGGGCACGATGCGGGTGTTGGAGCGCCACTCGGCCTCGGTGGCCTGGGTGTAGAGGCGCTGATACTCGGTGGAATAGGCCGTGAGGAAGGTTTCGGCGCGCTCATCCCAGCGGGGTACGGCGGGCTGGGTGGCCGGTTCGGGCGCGACGGTGGGCGTTGTGGTAGCCGTGGGCGTTTTGGCGATGGGCGCGCAGGCTGTCAGCAGGGCCGCCGCCGTGAGGGTGGGCAGGAAGTAGCGTTTCATCGGAGCTGGAAAGGCAGGAAAACGAACGAAGATAGAACAACGCTCCCGTTCAGGCTGGGGCCGCTGCCTCAGCGGGCCGACTCCGCCACGGCCAGCGCCGTTACGCGGCCTGCGCTTCGTGCTGTACCAAATGGCAGTCCTTGTACTTCTTACCGCTGCCGCACGGGCACGGGTCGTTGCGGCCGAACTTGCGGCGGCTGCGCAGGCGCTTGAGCCACTCGCGCGGGTCGGTGGCCCAGCGCTGGAACCGGCTCTTGGGGTTCTGGCGGAAAGCCAGCAGCAGCAGGCCGTACAGCTCCGGATGGTGCTCCTGCAACTTCTCCGGCTTCTCAAAGAAGTACTCCGTCACGACGGCAAAAAACTCGGCTTCGTTGGTGCCGGCGTAGTCGTTGATTTCGGAGTTGCCGGCCCGGATGGCCGCAATTTCGCGCGCCATTACCGCCTCCCACTCCGGGCGCAGGGCCGCCGGAAACACTGTGGCGGGCACCCCGTCAATCACGCCGTCGGCCTCATCCAGCAGGTGGGCAAACTCGTGGATGCCCACATTCTGCTTGTCGAGCGAATCCTGGAAGCCGCGCTCCAGCGAGGCCTTGGACAGGTGCATGTAGTGCGAGGTCTGGAAGTTGCGCACCGAGCCCAGCAGCGTGCCGGCCAGCGGCGCGGTTTCTTTGTTCGGGTCCTGCTGCTCCTGCCAGGCATCGGGCACCACCAGCACCTCGCTCAGGTTGCCATACTCCCAGTCGGGAAAGCCAAACACCGGAATAATGGCCGAGGCTGCCACCAGCACCCGGGTGGTATCATCGATGTCGGTCTGGATGCCGGTGATGAGTGTCTGGGCCAGAAAAACCTGTATCCGCTTCTCAAAGCGGGCTTTTTCCACCGGGGTGAGTGAGCCGTAGAAGGCGACTCGCTCGGTAAGAATCCGGGCCCATTCGACAGGAAAATCCGCGGCCAGCGCGGCCTTATTGCGGCGCGAGTCGGCGGTGAGGTAGCGGTAGAACAGAAAGAACACAACGGCCACGATGGCCGCGAAAATCAGGTAAGGCATGGCTGGATAAACGACCAGAAGGTCGTTTGGTTGTATGATGTAGAGACGCGTATTCGCGTCGCGTCGTTAGTTAGTTGGCGCGGTTACGGTCGTTCAACGACGAGACGCGAATACGCGTCTCTACACTGTCCAGTGGCTACACACCGCTTGTGGATGCTGCTACAGCTCTGGCAGGTGCTCTTTCAGCCGCTCGCGCAGCAGGTCCTGCAGGATGTGGTCCATGAACTGAAACTTGTCGGGGATGCGCAGCAACACCAGCGGCTTACCGGCCAACTCTGGCCCAAACTTCTGGCGCAGGATATCGGCATGCTTGCGTTCCATCACAAACACCGCATCAGCCCAGCCCAGGTGCCCCGCCGTGACGCGCATCCTTGCCCCCGGCTCGGTACCGGCCGAGCGGGCGTCGTAGGTTGGGTGCCCGTCAAACAGCCGCTCCGCCGTGAGGCTACGCCAACGGTTCTGGCTGCAAATGAAAAGGAGCTGGCGGGGCAAGGTGAGGCAGTATTAAGGATAAACAGAACGTCATTCCGAGCGGAGCGAGGAATCTCGCGTGCTGACGTTGAAATGCTATTCAGACGTCAGCACGCGAGATTCCTCGCTCCGCTCGGAATGACGTTCAGGTAGACCTTCAAATGCTACCGCACCTCGGTTACGCGGACTTTCTTGCCTTTCACTTTGGCACCCAGCAGGCGCTGCACCACGTCCTGTGCCTGGCTGCGCGGCACGGCCACGTAGCTGTAGTAGTCGAACACCTCAATGTGGCCGACCTGCTCGCGGGTCACGCCACCCACGTTCACGAAGGCCCCAACCAGGTCGTGGGCACTGACTTTGTCTTTCTTACCGGCCGTGACGTGCAGGGTCACGTTTTCGGGCTTAGGCGCTTTGGGGGCGGCGGCAGGCAGCTTGGGCGCTACCATCTGGCTCCACTTGATGGTTTCCGCAATGGGCCACTTTTTCACGTGGTCCTGCTCCTTGGGCGTGGCCAGGATGTGGGCCGTACCAGCGGCCCCGGCGCGGGCCGTGCGGCCGGCGCGGTGCTGAAAGCCATCGGCCTTATCGGGGGCGTCGTACTGCACCACGGTGTCGAGCAGGGTTACGTCGAGGCCGCGGGCGGCTACGTCGGTGGCTACCAGCACCTGGCTGGAGCCGTTGCGTAGTTTCAGCAGGGCTTTGTCGCGCTCGGGCTGGGGCATTTTGCCGTGCAGCACCTCGGCCGCCACTTCGCGGCCCTGCAGGAAGCGGGCCAGCTCCATGCAACGGTCGCGGGTGTTGCAGAAGATAAGGGCGCGGCCGGTTTCGGGCTGGCGCAGGATGTGCAGCAAAGCCGCCGGCTTCAGCTCAATCGGGCCAACGTGGCCAATCAGGGTGAGGTTTTCGGGTAGCTGGTCATCATCCTCGCCCAGGTTCACGACGCGGGGCCGGGTGAGGTTTTTGCGGATCAGCTCCAGCACCTTGTCCGACATGGTAGCCGAGAACAGCAGCGTCTGGCGGCGGCGCGGCAGGCGCTTCACAATCTCCACCAACTCGTCCTGGAAGCCCAGCTCCAGTAGCTTATCGGCTTCATCGAGCACGAGGCTTTTGAGCTGATTCGGGATGATGGTACGGCGCTCCAGGTGGTCGAGGAAACGGCCGGGCGTGGCCACCACAATGTGCGGAGCCTGCGTGAGGGAGGCTTTTTCCTCGCCGAAGGCGTGGCCGCCGTAGAAGGCCGCTACGCGCAGGTTGGGCAGGTATTTACCCATTTTCTTGAGGGCGTCGCGCACCTGCAGAGCCAGCTCGCGGGCGGGCACCAGCACCAGCATCTGCACGGCGTCGTTTTTCACGTCAACCTGCTGCAGCAGCCCGAGGCCGTAGGCGGCAGTTTTGCCGGAGCCGGTGGGCGCCTGCCCGGCCACATCCTGGCCGTCGAGGGTGAGGGGCAGCACCTGCTCCTGCACGGGCGTAGGCTGGGTGAACTGCAGCTCTTCGAGGGCTTGCAACAGGTAGGGCGCGAGGCCGAGGTCGGCGAAGGAGGTCATAAACTTGGAATTAGCCTGCAAAGGTACGCAGTTCCGGGGCCGCGCTGCTATGTGTAGCATAGGCTTTAGCCTGTGCCGTTGATGAGCCGGCTCTGCAGTGATGAACAAACACAAAATGCAAATTCTACCAGGCGCTATCCGGCACAGGCTGAAGCCTATGCTACATTGGGGGTCCGGCGGCTGCCCTGGTACAACTCGTACTTCAGCAGGCGGCAATCAATCGGACCATTATATAAAGGAATGCGGCGCGAGGTTTTCAGGCCCACGCGCTTGGCGGCTTCCAGGTTGCCGGTGAAGATGTAGGCGTCGTAGCCCTGGAAACCAGTTTTGAGCGTGTCGCCGATGGTTTTGTAGAGGGCGTCCATCTCGGCTTCCTCCCCGATCCGCTCGCCGTAAGGCGGGTTCATCACCACGAGGCCGGGCTCACCTTTGGGGGCGGTGGCGTCCTTCACGTCGCGCACCGCGAAACGAATGAAGTCTTCGAGGCCGGCGGCTTCCACGTTTTCGCGGGCCAGCTCAATGAACTCGGGCGAGAGGTCGGAGCCGTAGAGCATAGCCTGGGGCTCGTCGAGGCGGGCCTGCTCGGCATCGAGGCGCACCGATTCCCAGAGCACCTTGTCGAAATCAGCCCAGTTTTCGAACCCGAACTTGCCCTGGTGATAGAGGCCAGGCGCGATGCGCTGGCTGATGAGGGCCGCCTCGGTAAGCAGCGTGCCGGAACCGCACATGGGGTCCACGAGGGTCTTTTTGCCGTCCCAGTCGGCCAGCAGCAGGATGCCGGCAGCCAGGGCCTCGTTGAGCGGGGCCACGTTGGTTTGCTGGCGGTAGCCGCGCTTGTGCAAGGACTCGCCCGAGGAATCGAGGCTGAGCACCACCTCGTTGTCGAGCATGTGCAGGTGCAGGCGCACGTCGGGGTTCTTCACGTCCACACTCGGGCGCTCACCGGTCCGGTCGCGGAACTGGTCCACGATGGCGTCCTTGGTGAGCTGGGCCACGAAAAGCGAGTGCTCGAAGGTGGACTTGTTGACGACGGCCGTGATGGCGAAGGTCTGGTCGAGCCGGATGTATTCGGCCCAGTCGATGCGGCCTACTTCGCGGTAGAGGCCCTTTTCGTGGGGGGCGTAGAAGCCGGCGAAGGGCCGCAGGATTCGCACGGCCGTGCGGCACCACAGGTTGGCCTCGTAGCACAGCTGCATATCGCCGACGAACTCCACGGCCCGCTGGCCCACCTTTTCAATTTTGGCGCCGAGTTGATACAGCTCTTCGGCCAGAATCTCTTCCAGCCCGAACTGGGTGGTGGCAGTCATGTAGAACGGGGCGGAGCGGCGGGCCTGGGCCATATGCGGGGTGTTGCGTGAGGGTTGAAGGTGCAAAGGTCGGCATTGTTGGCCGGCAACCTAGCATGATGCAGCGCGAAGCTTCCACATTGCGTATCGTTGGACGCCCGACAGCCGTTCAACGATGCGCCAAGCTGGAGCTTGGCATTACTCTCATACCTATGTCCCGCTCTACCTTTCTTTTCGACCCCAACAAAAGCTCCCTGTTTTACATGGTGCTGTTTCTGGCCTTGATCGTGCTGGGGCTGACCACCTACGAGGCCGTGAACGGGCATTATTCCATCATCGGCAGCGTGGCATCGTTTCTGGGGTTGTTTGTGGCGTTTCAGAGCTGGAAAGCGGCCGATGATGCCTCCCGCAACACCGACCAGGCTCTTACCCAAATGCAGCAGCTGGCTCAGGAAACCCGGCAGCTGGTAGAGCGCAGCAGCGCCGTGGAAGAGCAGATCAAGAGTGCCGTCGTGACCATCAGCGACGCCACCCGGGAGCTGTACAAGGGCTTTCAGCCGATTATGCTGCGTATGGCGGAGTTTCTGGAAGAGTCGGCCGGCAGCGAATACCTGGCTATTATGACCGACTCGGCCGCCATTGGCACCTTCTACTCCCGCCACCACCGCCCTGAGCTCAACCAGCGCGAAATGCGCGCCCTCACCGACCGGATTCACGACCTGCTGCTGGACCGCGCCCGCGACGCCCGCGAATTTTACCTGGCCACCCTCGCCGCCGACGAAACGCCCGACGCCCTGCCGCCCACCGCCGACCAGCACGGCCGCCTGCACCACTACGTGCAGGGCGTGTGGCAGCAGTTTCATCCGGAAGCCGAAGCCGTAGCCCCCGAGCACTGGCAGGAGCACCGCGACCAGCACCAAGCCACCCTGCGCCAGCTCGACGATGCCTTCCAGACGCTGTCGGAGCATCCCGAGCAGCGGGCGGCCGGCCTGGGCATCCATCACTTGGTGCCGGTGCTGCCTTTGCAGCTGCTGCTGCGCTTCGATGCTGAGGCTAAGGAGCCGTTTCGGGCGCTGGTGGTGTTTCTGGGCCAGTACAACCTGGACAGAGTGGCCGAGGCCCGGGCCCTGCAAACCACCGACCCCGAGCTGGTGCGCACCTTTATCAGCATGTTTGAGAGCCTCACCAGCCTCGACGACCACCCCGGCTACCAGCAGCTGCGCCGGCAGTTTCCGCTGTAAGCCGGAAAATCCGTTTGTTTGCTGCGGCTGCCTCAATCGGGCGCGCACGGGCCGGCCGTATGCCGGGCTATCCTATTTATTCTGGTATATGCAGCGCTACGTTTCTGAGGTTCTGGGCACCTTCGCCATTGTATTCTGCGGCACCGGCGCCATCATCATCAACCAGGAAACGCACGGCGCCATCACGCACGTGGGCGTGGCCATGACGTTCGGGCTCATCGTGAGTGCCATGATTTACGCACTGGGCAACGTGTCGGGCGCACATTTCAACCCGGCCGTGACGATGGCGTTTACCATTGCGGGCCGGTTTTCGGGGCGGCAGGTGCTGCCCTACATAGTCAGCCAGCTAACCGGGGCCGTGCTGGCCAGCGCGGTGCTGCGCTACCTGTTTCCGGCCAATGCGCTGCTGGGTGCCACGCTGCCGGCCGGCTCCGAAGGGCAGTCGTTTGTGCTGGAATTTATTCTCACCTATTTCCTGATGCTCGTGGTTCTGAACGTGGCCTGCGGCTCCAAGGAACAGGGCATGTTTGCGGGGCTGGCCATTGGGGCGGTGGTGCTGCTGGAAGCCATGTTTGCCGGCCCCATCTGCGGGGCCTCCATGAACCCGGCCCGCTCCTTGGCGCCGGCGCTCGTGTCGGGGCATCTGGAGCATCTGTGGCTGTACCTGGTGGCGCCTACCGTGGGCGCCATCGGGGCCGTCTTCACCTGGCAGTTCCTGACGCGGCCGGTGGTGCCGGCGGAGGAGTGCGAGTAAGCTGGCGTAGATTCCGCCCGCTGCACTTCTGCCAAAAACTCCGTAGCATTGCTTAGCCGGCCCCGGGCCGGCTTTTTTTCCTTCTACCCCGCCCCTGCATGGCTGCTCCCGTTACGTCCTCCACCCCGCTTGCCACCACCGGCACCACCCGCTCCTACGCAGGCCCGATGGTGCTGATGACCACCCTATTCTTCCTGTTCGGGGCCGTCACCAACTTCAACGACGTGCTCATGCCCTACCTTAAGGACGTGTGCCAGCTCACCGACTTCCAGTCCACGGCCGTGCAGTCGGCCTTTTTTGGGGCGTATTTCCTGATGTCGTTGCCGGCGGGCAAGCTGCTGGAGCGGATGGGTTTCAAGCGCGGCATTGTGCTGGGGCTGCTGATTATGGCCTGCGGAGCGCTGCTGTTTGTGCCGGCTGCCAATTCGCGCACGTTCGGCCTGTTTCTGCTGGCCTTGAGCTTCCTGGGCGCCGGCATCACGCTGCTGCAGGTGGCGGCCAACCCCTACGTATCGGTGCTGGGGCCGGCGCGCACGGCGGCCAGCCGGGTAAGCATCGTGGGCGTGGCCAACGGACTGGGCGGCACCATCTCGCCGCTCATTGGCGGGTTGATTCTGTTCGGTGGCTCGGCCGTGCTGAAGGCCCAGCTGGCGCAGCTGCCGCTGGAGCAGCGCCTCACCCAGGAAGCCACGTTGGTAAAGCCCCTGTATCTGGGGCTGGCCGTGTTTCTGGCGGTGCTGGCGGCGCTGTTTTTCCTGGTGCGCCTGCCCGAGGTAGAGAGCCTGCCCGCCGATGAGGAAGCCGCCGCCGCGCAGGCCGCCGCCGAAACCGGCCGCCGCTCCGCCCTCGATTTCCGCCACCTGGCTCTGGGCGTGGTGGCCATTTTCACCTACGTGGGCGTGGAAGTTGGCATTGGCTCGTTTATCATCCGCTACGGCGAAAGCCAGAACATCAGCCAGCTTAGCGGCTTCACGCAGGAGCTGGTGCGCGGCCTGAGCGTGGCCACCGGCTGGGCCGCCGCCCTGTTCGGCAACACCCCCGACCCGATTGATACCAGCAGTGGCTTCACCAAGGCCGTGGGTGCGGTGCTGGTGTCGTCTTATTGGTTTGGGGTGATGGTGGGCCGCATCATCGGGATTCCGCTGCTCACCCGCTTCGATGCCCGCAAGCTGCTGGCGGGCGTGTGCGCCGCTGGCACGCTGTTCGTGCTGCTCTCCATCCTCAGCACCGGCGAAACCGCGCTGTGGCTGGTGGTGCTGTGCGGCCTCTGCAACGCCATTATCTGGCCCGTGGTGTTTCCGCTGGCCATTACGGGCCTCGGTAGGTTCACCAAGCAGGGCTCGTCGTACCTGATTATGGCCATTGTGGGCGGGGCCATCATTCCGCCGCTGATGGGCTTGCTGGCCACGCACGGCGGCGGCATCCGGGTGGCGTTTGTGTTGCCGGCCCTCTGCTACGCCTACTTGTTGTTCTATGCCCTCAACGGCTACCGGGTGCGGTAGACAGATTGGGACAAACCAAGGGCGGCGGGTTGTGGTGCGAAAAATTTTCGTGCCACAACCCGCCGCCTTCTTTTTAATCCTATTCGTCGCCGCTTAGCCCCTACGTCATCATTCCAACTCAGCTTTACAAATGAGATTAATGAAGTTGTTTAACTTTATTAATCAAATAGTTAAACATTACTCTATATATCGTTATTATTATAGAACAATTCTTACTCACCCTAACCCCCCACATCATGAGAACCATGTTACTTGACGTCATGCGTATCCCGGTTGATGACCCGGTGGCTTTCACCTTCTTCACGGGGTACATGGCCATGGCGGCGGCGGCGGTCTTTTTCCTGTTTGAGCGGAGTACCGTAGCCGACAAATGGAAGACCTCGCTGCTGATTTCAGGCCTGATTACGGGCATTGCGGCCGTGCATTACTACTACATGCGCGACTACTACGTCTCGACCAATGAAACACCCATTGCCCTACGCTACATCGACTGGACGCTCACTGTCCCGCTCATGGTAGTGGAGTTCTACCTGCTGGTGCGGGCGGCCGGGGCCAAAGCGTCCTTGCTCTGGAAGCTGATTCTGGCGGCCGTCATTATGCTGGTCTTCGGCTATATCGGCGAGGCCTTCACCGATGGCTCCATGGGCCACTCGGTGCTGTGGGGCTCCCTTTCTACGCTGGGCTACGTGTACATCCTGTACTCGGCCTGGATGGGCGAAGTGGCGCAGCTGGCGGCGGCCTCCAACTCGGTGGCCGTGCAGAAAGGCGTCCGGGCCCTGGCCTGGTTCGTGCTGGTGGGCTGGGCCATCTACCCCATCGGCTACATGGCCATGCCCGGCGGCTGGCTCGGCCCCGATGGTGCCGGCTTGCTCCGCCCTCACGACCTCGACCTGCTCTATAACATTGCCGATGCCATCAATAAAATCGGCTTCGGCCTGGTGGTATACGGCATTGCCCGCAGTGAGTCGGCGGTGAAGGTGGCCCCGGCCAACACAGCTTCCGTAGTGTAGCTCCGGCAGGCCTTTCCGGCAAATCCCGCTTTTTGGAATTCACCGGCCGGCAGGCTGAGTTGCCCGAACCCGGACAACTCAGCCTGTTTGCCTTTCTACCCGCTCCTTATGGCCTCCTTCAGTGCAGCGGCGACCAGCTGGCCCCCGCGCTATTATTCCTACGCTGCTGTTCTGGTTCTTATTGGGCTGGGGCGGCTGTTTCCGGCCCAAGTTGGGCTGGTGCTGGGCCTGCCGCTGGCGGTGGGCATGGTAGGCCTGGGCGTGGCCCACGGCGCCTGCGACCAGCTGGTAGTACCCGCCACCACTCCGGCGGCCAACAGCCTGCGCACCTGGCGCTACTGGGTGCAGTTTCTGGCTGGCTATCTGGGGCTGGCGGCCGTGGCAGGCCTGTTCTGGTGGCAATGGCCCGCTGCCACGGTGGCGTTGTTTTTCCTGCTGACCATGTGGCACTGGGGGTCGGCCGACGCGCCGGCGCCTACTCAGGTGCCCGTAGTGGGTTGGCTGAGCCACAGCCTGCTGCGCGGAATGCTGCTCTTTGCGGTGCCTGCCGTCTGGTGGCCCACCGAAACGGCCAGCATCATCAACGATTTGCTCCGCTTTACCGGGGCGGCCCCTGTGCCGCTGCCCACATTTGGGGCGGTAGCCAACACTTTGGGGATACTGGTGGCAGCCGGCCACGTACTGCTCTGGCTCTGGTATGCCGTGGGCGGGCGCCGGGATCTGCTGTGGCGCGAGCTGACTGAGCTGCTGGTACTAGCGCTGCTACTACTGCTGCTGCCGCCACGCTGGTCGGTGGTGGTGTACTTTGTGTTCTGGCACAGCCTGCAGCACGTGCTGCGCCTGACCGGATGGTTAGGCTATGGGAGTGGCCCACCGGTTGCCCGCCGGGCCCTGCTGCCGCAGCTCATGTTTTTCCTGCGCCGCGCTGCGCCTCTGCTGCTAATCAGCTGCGCCGCGCTGCTGGTCCTGGGCCGCCTGCTGGCCAGCCACCTGCCCGATGCGCCGGCCTGGTTTAGCCTGGCGCTGGTGGTAGCGTCCATCGTTACGCTGCCCCACGCCCTGCTCGTGACGCTGGTAATGGATGCGCCTCAGCGGCTTCGCGCAACCGCCCACTCCTCCGCCTGATCAGCAACCCGCCCCGACGACATGCCGCCCGGCTACCCGATGACTCCGCCGGAGCAACGGGCAGCCGGGCGGCATTTGTATGCGCAGGAATCAGCCAGAGACAACCCATTACCTTTGCCTGGATACCACCCGCTTCGCATTGCCATGAACTCAGCTCCCGTCCTCGAACACCAGGTTTCGCTTCGCCCCTACAACACGTTTGGCCTCGACGTAAAAGCGCGCCTTTTTGCCCGCTTTAGCACGGTGGACGAGTTGCGCGCTTTGCTGGCAATGCCCGAGGTGCAGGCTGCCGAGAAGCTGGTACTGGGCGGCGGCTCCAACCTGCTCTTCACCCAGGATTTCGACGGCGTGGTGCTCAAAAACGAAATCCGCGGCCTGGAAATCGTGCAGCAGAATGACGACAGCGCCCTGGTGCGGTCCGGGGCCGGCGAAAGCTGGCACGGCCTCGTGCAGTACGCCCTCGACCAGGATTTGAGCGGCCTCGAAAACCTGTCGTTAATTCCGGGCACGGTGGGAGCCGCGCCGCTGCAGAACATCGGGGCCTATGGGGCCGAGCTGAAGGACACGTTTGAGCAGCTGGAAGCGCTGGAAACGGCTACCGGCCAGCTACGCACGTTTTCGGCCCAGGAGTGCGGCTTCGGCTACCGCGAGAGTGTGTTCAAGGGCCCGCTCAAAAACCAGTTTATCGTGACGGGGGTGCTGCTGCGCCTGCATCGCCGCGCCCAGCCCAACGTGCGCTACGGCGACATCCGGACCACGCTGCAGGACATGGGCGTGGCCGATGAGCCCACCCCGCGCCAAGTGAGCGAGGCCGTGAGCAGCATCCGGCGCAGCAAGCTGCCCGACCCGGCTCAGATCGGCAACGCCGGCTCGTTCTTCAAGAACCCGGAAATCTCGCAGGCCCGCTTCGACGACCTGAAAGCCCGCTACGACGGGCTGCCCGGCTACCCCGTGCCCGGCGGCGTGAAAGTGCCGGCCGGCTGGCTGATCGAGCAGTGCGGCTGGAAAGGCCTGCGCCGCGGCCCCCACGGCGTGCACGACCGGCAGGCGCTGGTGCTCGTCAACCACGGCGGCGCGCAGGGCCAGGACATCCGCGACCTAGCCTACGAAATCATTGCCTCAGTCCGGGAAAAGTTCGGCATCGAGCTGCACCCGGAGGTAAATATTATGTAAGACTGATATAATCTATTGGCGAGCTACTCAGGAATTTGCAGCTTTGCGGGCGGCGACGCACCTTGCATCCCATTTTGACATCTCCCCTGCTTCCCTGCATGTCCCCGCGCCTGCCCGCTCCGTTTCTTTGCTTCTTTCTTTTCCTGCTGAATCTCGCGCCGAGCCAGGCCCAGACCTCGCAGCTCCTGCGGCTGGGGCAGGCCCGGCGGGCTGCGCTGGGCACGGTACTGCTTGTGCGCGGCGTGGTAGCCAACGGCCCTGAGCTGGGCGGCGTGCGCTACCTGCTCGATCAGAACGCCGGGCTGGCCGCTTACTCTACCGCGCCGGCCTTTGTGGCGCTGCAGCCCGGCGACAGTGTGGAGCTGCAGGGTACGCTCCGCAACTACAACGGCCTGCTGGAGCTGACCACCATCACCCGGACCCGGCGGCTGGCCCAGCACCGCCCGCTGCCGCTGCACGAGGTGGCCTTCGAGGACCTAGCCAGCGTCTACGACGAAGCCTTTGAGGGCCGGCTGGTGCGCATCACCGGCATTCCGTTTCTGACTACCATGGCCGGGGTGGCCGCGCGCACCCTGGCAGCCAGCACCAGCTACCTGCTGGGTGGCCAGCACGGCGCCGTGCTGCGGGTACAGGCCACCGCCGGCGGGGTGCAGGGCCTGGTAGGGGCCCCGGCGCCCAGCGGCGAGTTTTCGGTGATGGGCCTGATGGGCCAGTACGCGCCCGGCGGGGGCCGCGGCTTCTACCAGCTGCTGCCCCGCTCCTACGCCGACCTGGAAGTGGGCTTTGGCAAGCCCGTAGTAGTGGGCGTGCCGGTGGCGCTCGAAACCAGCCCCCAGACCGTGAAGCTGCAGTTTACCACCCTCAACCCCGGCGATACCCGCATCGATTTCGGCCGCACCGGCGAGCTGGAGTCGGTGGTGACCAACGCGGCCATCAGCACCACGCACGTCATCACGCTCACGGGCCTGCGGCCAGGCACCACGTACCACGTCCGGGCGTCGTCTACTAATATGGCCGGCAACTCGCTGAGCCCGGTGGTGCTCATTGCCACCGACTCGCGCCGCCGCAGTGCCGCCAGCGCCGGCGAGCCGACTGATCCGGCGCAGGCGCCCAAAGACTAGCTTTCCGGGATGCCGCTCCCTGCCTGTTCACACGTTGCCATACATCAGGCAACCAAGCCACGCCCGTGTGCTGCGGGGCCAGTCCAAATTGCATCCTAAGGTTATCATTGTGTAACCATTCGGAGTCTTCGGGCCGTGGCATTATTAGAAGGACAGCTGTATTAGCGCTTTCTAATAAATGATTTAGGCCATTACAGCCCCGGCCAGCCAGGTTTCATTAACGGTAAAAAAGGCGCAAAACGGGCACTAGCTTTTGCCAATGGCATTGTATTTTTACCGCAGCCTCCATGTACGGATATCCCGATTGGCGGTCCTGCCCTTCCTGCTCTCCTTCCTGCCAACCAACCGCTTACGCTCCCTCATGAAGATTCTGCTACTTCCCGCTCTCTTGGTCAGTGCGTTGCCGCCATTGCAAGCCCAAACCAGCCGTACACCATCGGCGGGGGGGGCGCTCAGCACCATTCAGGCGGCGCGTTTGGCGGGGCCGGGTGCCACAGTCACCGTGCGCGGCATTGTCAGCAACGGCTCCGAGCTGGGGCAGCTGCGCTTTGTGCAGGACAAGCAGGCCGGCCTGGCCACCTTTTCGCTGAACAACCCCAACTTTGCCGCCCTGCAGCTCGGCGACAGTGTCCTGCTCACCGGCACGCTCAAAAACTACAGCGGCCTGCTGGAAATGGACCCCGTGGCCACGGTGCAGAAGCTGGCCGGCGGCCGCCGCGTGCCCATGCTCGAAACCACGGCCGCCGGAGCCGAGGCCCTCTTCACGGAGGCCAACGAAGGCCGCCTGATTCGCATCAAAGGCCTGAGCAGCCTCACGGCCCCCGATGGCACGCCCGCTGAAGCGCTGAAGGGCAACACCAACTACCTGCTCGACGGCCAGAAAACCACCCCCATTCGCATCAACATTGCCTCCACCGGCGAAACCGGGCTGGTCGGCAAAACCATACCCGCCGGCGAATACGAATTACTGGGCATGCTCAGCCAGTTCACCAACACCGGCACTGGCGGCTACCAGCTGCTGCCGCGCCGCGCCACCGATTTTGTAGTGGGCGGCGGCCTGCCGGTTATCGTGGGCGAACCGGTGCCAACGGCCATCAGCCGCACCGGCTTCACGGTTCAATTCTCCACCCGCAACGCCGGCACTGCCACCGTGGAATACGGCAAAACCAACGCCCTGGGCCAGAAAGTGCAGCTTACTACCCCCGGCACTTCGCACACCGTCGACCTTACCGGCTTGGAGCCCGGCACCGTGTACTACGTGCGGGTATCAGCCACCAACACCGTGGGCACCTCGGCCGCCCCGGCCGTGCCCATGATTACGGACACCAAAAAGCGCAGCAGCCGGCAGTAAGGCCGCCGTTTATTTTGCAGGTTGCGGCTGGCCCGGCAAGTGGTATTATGCCTGAAAATCAGGATATTTGCAGCCGCTTTTGGTTTCAGTATTCTGCGTTTCCTTTTCTTTTTTCCTGCATGAAGAAATTTACTCTGCTGGCCTTGCTCTGTGGCATGGCTGCTTTCCGGCCTGCCCAGGCCCAGACGGCCGTTACGATTGCCGCGGCCCGGGCCCAGGCACCGGCCTTCAATACATCGGGCGCTACCGTCACAGTGCGTGGCATCGTCACGAACGGGCCTGAGCTGGGTGCTATTCGCTACATCCAGGACGGCACGGCCGGCATCGGGGTGTACTCGACTACGCTTACCACGGGCATCGTGCCCGGCGACTCCATCATCGTGACGGGCACGCTCAAGGACTTCCGCGGCTTGCTGGAACTGGACCCGGTGTCGTCGCTGACGGTGCTGGCTGGCAACCGGCCGCTGCCGGCGCCGGTACAGTTTCCGGCCGGTGGCTTCACTGCCGCCTATGCCGAGCAGTACGAAGGCCGCCTGGTACAGCTCACGGGGGCCACGTCCATCAACACCGCAACCGGCTCTCCTATCACGTCGTTCAGCAGCACCACGTTCCGCATCAACAACAACGCCGCCACGGTGCTGTATGTAAATGCCGCCTCCACCGGCCCGGCCGGCCTCATCGGCAAGCCCTCACCGAGCGGCACGTTTGATGCCGTGGGCATCATGAGCCAGTTCACAACCACGGCGCCAACCCCAACGGCTGCTGGCTACCAGCTGCTGCCGCGCCTCTACGAGGATTTCCGCCAGGGCAACACGCCCAACGTGTTGAATACGCCCTTCCCAACCAACATCACGACTTCAAGCTTCACGGTGAACTTTGTCACCCAGAACGCCGGCAACACCAAGCTGGAGTACGCCACCAGCGCCACCGGCCCGTTCACGGCCGTGACCAGCGCCGCCAGCACCACCAGCCACAGCCTGGCCATTGCGGGCCTGCAGCCGGCCACGGTATACTTCGTGAAAGCCAGCTCCACAAACGCCACCGGCCTGTCGGAGTCGCGCGTGGTGCCCATGATTACGGCTTCCCTCTCGTCGGGCAAGATGCGCAGCTACTTCACCGGCACGGTGAACAACACGCTGGCGCTGCCCGGCAACAACGCCCTGTTCCTGCCCAGCGGCGCCATTGCCGATACGCTGGCCCGCTACATCGGCCGCGCTACCGCCACGCTTGATATTTCCATCTATAACTGGAACAGCCCCACCATTCTGGCTGCGGTGAATGCCGCCCAGGCCCGCGGCGTACGGGTGCGCGTGATTTACGAAGACGACAATGCCAACGTGAGCGTACCGGGCCTGAACACCGGCGTGGCCCGCATCGGCCGTACCCAGACTGGCACCGGCACCATCCAAGGCATCATGCACAACAAGTTTGTGATTATTGATGCCGAAAATACTAACCCAAACGTGCCGTGGGTATGGACCGGCTCTACCAACTGGACCCAGGCGCAGCTTTCCACCGACCGCAACAACGCCATCGTCATTCAGGACCAAGCCCTGGCCCGGGTGTATAAGATGGAGTTCGAGGAAATGTGGGGCGGCAGCGGCGCCGCTGCGGGTGCCGTGAAGTTCGGCTCGCGCAAAACCGATAACACCCCGCACTACCTCAACATCGGCGGTAAGCTGGTGGAATCGTGGTTCTCGCCGACCGACAACGTGAACGGCCGCCTGATCGACGCCATCCGCACGGCCGACTTCGACCTGCACATTGCCACCATGCTCAACACGCAGATCGACATCGGGCGCGCCATCCGCGACCAGGTGCAGCTTCGCAACATTGCGGCCTGCACCGAGGTGCTCAACAACGACACCAGCTCCGTGGGCTCGGGCGCCGTGCTGCGTACCATCCGCCAGGCCATCGGGGCCCGCGGCATGGTGAAGAACACCAGCGGCATCATGCACCACAAATACGCCATCATTGATGCCGGCGCTTCGCAGTCGGACCCGCAGGTATTTGTGGGCTCGCACAACTGGAGCCTCTCGGCCAACACCGAGAACGACGAAAACACGCTCATCGTGCACGAGCCGCGCATCGTGAACCAGTACTACCAGGAGTTTGCGGCCCGCATTGCCGAGCAAAACCGTGGCGTGCAGGTCTGCAACCTGGTGCTGAGCAACAAGAACGCCACCGTGCAGCAAAGCAGCGTGCAGGTGTACCCCAACCCGACGCGCGGCCAGTTTGCCGTGCGCCTCGCCACCGGCAAAGCCCGCACCGCCACCATCACCCTGCGTGATGCCACCGGCCGCGTGGTGCTCAACCAAACCAGCGCCCTCTCCGGCCAGGATGTTGCAGTGGACGCCTCGCAACTGCCCGCCGGCCTCTACATGGTGCAGATCGTGACGCCCGAAGCCACGCAGATGAGCCGCGTGGTTGTGGAATAATCAGATAGAATCGATACAACGAAAAAGGCCGTTTCCATCTGGGAACGGCCTTTTTCGTTGTGGAATCTTGGGTGTAGAGACGCGTATTCGCGTCTTGTCGTTGCTGATGTTGTTTATCTACCGGAGCGGATAGCGCAGTGTCAGTCGTTCAACGGTGAGACGCGAGTACGCGTCTCTACAGCGTCCTGAAACACCTTATTTCCAGCGCCGCGCGGCCCAGGCCTGCTGCTGCTCGGGCGTTTGGAAGGTCCAGGCTACGAAGCGGGTGGCCTTTTGGCCGTGGGTCATGTCGATGGTTTTCACTTCCAAAGCCCCCACTTTTTTGAGGAAGTGGTAGATGCTGGGCAGGGTTTCCTTTTTGGAGATGAGCGTGCTGAACCACAGCACCCGCGGCCCCAGCGGCACGCTCTGCTCCACCAGGTTGCGCACGAAGGCTTCTTCGCCGCCCGTGTACCAGAGCTCCGTGTTGCGGCCGCCGAAGTTGAGCACCGGCTCGGCCGTGCGCGGCTGGCCCAAGTTGCGGGTTTTGCGCTGATTGGCCGCCAGCGCCTCTTCTTCCGAAGCGTGGAACGGCGGATTGCACACTGTCAGGTCAAACTCCTCCCGGATCTTCACGATGCCGTCGAAGATGTAGTTGGCGTGGGTCTGCTGGCGCACTTCCACCCGGCCGGACAAGGACTGATTAGCCGCCACCAGCATCTTGGCCGATTTCAGGGCCACCGTATCAATGTCGGAGCCAACGAAGCGCCAGCCGTAGTCGTGGGTGCCGACGATGGGGTACACGCAGTTAGCCCCGATGCCAATGTCGAGCACGTGCACCTGCTTGCCGCGCGGCACGGTGCCGCCGTGCAGGGCCGCCAGCAGGTCGGCGGCGTGGTGCAGGTAGTCGGCGCGGCCCGGGATGGGCGGGCACAGGTAGCCGGCCGGAATGTCCCAGAGCTGAACGCCATAGAACTGCTTCAGCAGGGCCTGGTTGAGAGCTTTCACCGCAGCCGGATTGGCGAAGTCGATGGTTTCGTCGCCGTACTGGTTGCGCGCTACAAAGGGGGCCAGCGCCGGGCTGGCGGCAATGAGCTGCGGGAAATCGTAGCGGTCGGCGTGGGGGTTGCGAGGATGCAAAATGAGAAAGGGGTAAAAAGGTAAAAGCCCAACGGCTTTAATGATCAGGCCAACGAGCGGCGGTGCCGCCAGTTGGAAAACGCGGCCAGCAGCACCGAAATAGCCAGCATGACCACCAGCACCAGCAGGCAGTTGCGCAGCACCGGCCTGTAGCCCAGCGCCGCCACATCCACGAACGGATACGGGTAGAAGCCGGCGGACGGCCCACGCAGCAGCGTGTACGCCAGGTAAGCGGCCGGATAAAGCAGCCAGCACGGCAACGTGCGCCAGCGCACCGGCTGCCCGGCAATCAGCAGCAGCCAGAAGCCCAGCATGTACAAAGGTACGAGGCCGTGGAGGATGTTGTCGACGAGGATGCCCCAGCCGGCCAGCGGCACCAGCCCGCGCAGCACCGCCTGGTACACCACGCCCACCACCAGAATGTACACCGTGAGGGCCGTACCCACCTCCGCCCGGGCCGCCCAGCGCCCCCAGCGGGAGCCCGGTGCTAGGCTGCGCACCAGAAAATAGCCGGCTACGAGCGTGTTGGTCAGGATGGTGAAGTAGCTGAAGAAGCGCACGACGGTTTCCAGCGGCGGCAGCTGCCGGCTACTGAACGTGACGTAGAACTGCGCCAGCAGCCCCGTTAGCGCCAGCAACGCCCCGGCTATTGCCGGCCAGAAAATTCGACGGGAATCTTGCATAGTGCTCAGCACAGAAAGCAGGTGCGACGGTAGCCGAAAAATCAATCCTGCCGAATATAGCACAATCGTTTCAGAGCCGGTGAGCGGCCCGCGCGTCCTGCCCGGGCCGCGGCTCCCACACGAAAAAGGGTCTGGCAAAGCCGCTCGCGCGTTTCGCCAGACCCTTTGTATTTCAGCCGTCCACAAAATCCGTGCAATCCGTGGACAATCCGTGCTAATCCGTGATCCTACTTCAGCACGGCCACCGTGGCGCCGTCGCCGCCGCGGTCGGCGTGCTCGTCGGCCACGCTGGCCACCTGGCGGGTGCGGTGCAGGTAGTCGCGCACCACCTGGCGCAACACGCCGTTGCCGCGGCCGTGCAGGATCTTGATTTCGGGCACGCCCAGCATCACGGCATCATCCACATAGGTCGTGATTTTGGTGAGGGCATCCTCGGCCCGCTCGCCGCGCAAATCCAGCGTGGGGCTGAAGCTCGACATCTTGTCGGTGGTGCTGAAGCCGGCGTACTGGGCTGGGGCCCGGCGCACGGCCTCCTTTTCCCGCTCCCGGATTTCGGAGCGCGTCAGCTTTTCAAGCTGGGTGATCTTGACGATGGTTTTCATGCCCCCGAAGCTCACTTCGGCGGTTTTACCCTTTACGCTCATCAGCTCGCCGTAGCCTTCCTGCCCAATCAGCGCCACTTTGTCGCCGACTTTCAGCGTGCCGGCTTCGGCCAGCTCGCGGGTGGCTTTGGGCTTGGGCGGCTCAATCTGCAGCTTCTCGCGCACAAACGTGTCAAGCTTGCCGCGGGCCTCCTTGGTGCGGTCCTTGTCGGCCTGGCCGAGGCGTATTTCCTGAATGGTGGCCTCAATCTGCTGGTTGGTGTCCTTGAGCAGCAGCTTGGCATCCTGCTTGGCTTTGCGCAACACCTCCAGCGTGGTGTCGTCGAGGTACTTCTTGAGGTCCTGGTATTCCTGGGCGGCTTTTTTCAGGCGGCGCTCGGCTTTGGCTGCTTCGGCGGTGCGGGCCTCCAGGTCCGACTTTTCCTTTTCGAGGCCTTCCAGCAGCCGATCGTAGCGGATCTTGTCTTTGCCGACGAGCTGGGTGGCGCGCTCTACCAGCTGCTTGGGCAGGCCGATTTTGCGGGCAATTTCGATGGCAAACGACGAGCCCGGCTTCCCGATTTCCAGGCGGTAGAGCGGTTGCAGCTGCTCGGGGTCATAGCGCATGGCCCCGTTCACGATGCCGGGCGTGCGCTCGGCGTAGTTCTTGAGGTTGGTGTAGTGGGTGGTGATGACACCGAAACTGCGCGCCCGATTCAGCTGCTCCAGCACGGCCTCGGCAATGGCGCCGCCCAGCGCCGGCTCGGTGCCGGTACCAAATTCGTCAATCAGCACCAGACTGCGCTTGCCGGCCAGCGTCACAAACTGCTTCATACTCAGCAGGTGCGACGAGTACGTGCTAAGGTCGTTTTCCAGGCTCTGCTCGTCGCCGATATCGAGGAATATATCATCGAACATGCCGGCTTCCGAACCTTCGCCGGCCGGAATCAGCAGGCCGCACTGCAGCATGTACTGCACCAATCCCACCGTCTTCATGCTCACCGACTTACCACCGGCATTCGGCCCCGAAATCAGCAGAATGCGCTGTTCCGGCGTCAGCTCGATATCCAGCGGCACCACCTCGCGCGGGTCGTCTTTGGCGTGGCCTAGGAAGGTGAGGTAGAGCAGCGGATGGCGCACCTGCTTCCAGAGCATCTGGGGGCGCGGGTGCAGGATGGGCAGCGTGGCCTCCAGGCGCAGCGCCAGGCGCGCCTTGGCCCGGATAAAGTCGATCAAACCCAGGTATTGGTAGGCCTTGCGCAGATCCGGAATGTGGGGCCGGAGCTGGTCGGTGAGGGCCGTCAGGATGCGGATCAGCTCGCGCTGGTAGGCGTTTTCGAGGTCCTTGATGTCGTTGTTGAGCTCGAACACGGCTTCCGGCTCGATGTACACCGTCTGGCCCGAGGCCGACTCGTCGTGGATCAGGCCTTTCACGCGGCGCTTGTGCTCGGCCACCACGGGCAGCACCAGCCGCCCGCCCCGGATGGTGGGCTCGGCGTCGCCGGGAATCCAGCCTTCGTTTTTGGCGTGGCGCAGGATGCCCGCAATCTGCTTGCGCAGCAACCCCTGGCGCGTAATCAGCTCCTGGCGCAGCTGGCGCAGCAGCGGCGAGGCGTCGTCGCGCACAAGGCCTTCGTCGTCCACCACTTTGTCGAGGGCGGCCAGCAGGTTGCGGTCGACCTGCACGCCAATGCCGAGCAGGCGCAGCGTGGGGTACAGGTCTTCGGCGGCCTGGGTGAAGAAGGTAAGCGCCTGCCGGATGGTGCGCAGGCTCATCTTCACGGCGAAGAAGGCGGCCACGTCGAGGTAGGCGCCGGGCAGGCTGGCGCGCACCAGCTGCGGGTTCACGTCGTGGTAGTGCTGGCTGGGGAAGTCGGCGCCGCTATGGAGCAGGAAGCGGAACTCGTCGGTCTGCAGCAGCAGCTTGTGCAGCTGGTCGTGCTTGGTCTGGAACACCATTTTGGCCACAAACTGGCGGCCGAGCGCACTCAGGCACATACTTTCCAGCATTTCACGCAGCTGCGCGAAGCCTATTTTCTGCTCGAAGTTCTGAGGAAGAATCAAATCGGGTAGTCTTGGAAATCGGGATGGAATGTAAAGGTAAACAGCATTTGCTGGCGGAAAGATTCAGGTTTTCAGCATACTCCTCAGCACCTGGGTTCCCACATTATCTTTATAATAGCGAATATTGAATTAAAATAAGCGACTACCTTTTTTTCCAGCTTCTGAACCCACTACTTTTGAAAGCTGCACGTTTTGTACGCAGCGCCTTCCTATACAAGTCAATTTGACGCGTTATTCTATTTCCATTTACTACCAGTGTCACTGACCATCCTGCTAGCCTATACTACTCGGAAGCATGAGCCCCGCTACATGACTTCAGCTGTATCCCGTATCCCTGGCCCGCCGATACTTCGCCGCCACCCCCTTTCTCTGTAATGCCGTCTGCCTTTACGCCAGCTGCTGAAATGCTTGTGCGTGCAGGTGTCTATTCCTGTTGCTGTTTTCTCTTCTTTCTCACATAGGTGCCTTTATGAAACAAAAGTCTACTCAGATTATCAGCGGTTTACTGCTCAGCTCGCTGCTGCTGCCCAGCTGCGCTACCATCATCTCCGGCTCCCGGCAGTCGGTGCTCCTGTCAGGCACGCCAAGCGGCAGCACGTACTACATCAACGACAAGCCCGTGGAGGCTAAGCCCGTAGAGGGCCAGTCGAATACCGTAAGTGTACGGGTGCCGCGCAAGCGCAGCTCAGAAGTGAAGGTGAAGCACGAGGGCTATAAGGACTATTCCGAGGTGCTTTATCCGGAAAAATCCACCGGCCTGGCGTATTTGAACTACCTGCCCTTCTTCTATGGCGCTGCCACCAGCTTGTCAATGTCGACTGATGACAACGGTGATATGAAGTACACGGGCCTGCCGGGGCTGGTAATTATGGTAGGCGGCCTGGGGGGCCTGCTGACTGACCGCACCACTGGCGCCAACAACCGCCTCAACAAGAAGGAAATACAGACTTCCATGACGAAACTGCCTAAGGCCGTGGCCGGCAGCCAGTCTGTTCAGTGCACGCTGATGAACGTGCGTACGAAAGGCGGCGACAAAATGGGCAATTACTTCGTGCGGAAAGAGCCCACCGAAATCCTCTACTTCGGCAAGTCGCTTGATGTCGATGCTGAGCACCTGAAATCATCGGTTAATGGTGCCCTCAAGGATATTGGCTACACCGTACCCGATGGTGAATCGAAGAGCATTTTTTCTACCGGCGCCAACTCCCGCTACACCCTACAGGGCGAAATGCGCGACATAAAGTACAACGTAAACGCTTCGTCGCCCTACCAATCAGCACGCTACGAAACAGATTGCACGGTTGAGGTAACTTGGAAACTACTCAATCAAACCCGCCAGACCGTGGTAGAGCAAAAAACGACTGGCTCCAGCGTTAAGTTTGAGCAGGGCGGCAGCGCGGCTTTCGAGGATGCGTTTGAAAACTCGTTTTACGCGTTTTTCTCCAACCCAAAGGTTGCGCAGGCCCTGGCTAAACCAGCTGATAGCAAGACCGAAACTGCCACCTCGCTGGCCCCCATCAGCATGCGGCGTGGTGCTCCTATGGCTGCCGACAAAGGCTTGAGCCAAGCGGCACGCGGCGTTGTTATCGTGGAAACCAGCAATGGCCACGGCAGCGGCTGCATTGTGTCGCCGGATGGCTACATCGTGACCAACGCGCATGTGGTGGAAGATCAGGAAGAAGTGAAGATTCAGTTGGCTGACGGGATGAGCACCAAGGCAAAGGTCGTGCGGCTGAATGCCGAAATGGATCTGGCGCTGCTGAAGGTAGATGCCGAAGGCCTGCTTGCTTTCCAGCTCCCCACCAGCAGCCTGGCCGAAATCGGGTCGGATGTGTTTGCTATTGGCACTCCTGCCGATAAGGAACTTGGCCAGACCGTTACGAAAGGCATCATCAGCGGCCGCCGCAAAGTGGATGGCCGTTCCTTCCTGCAAACCGACGTCAGCATCAACGGTGGCAACAGCGGCGGCGCTCTGGTGGCCCGCAGCGGCCAGCTGCTGGGCATCGTGAATGCCAAGCTGGTCGGCCGCGGCATTGAGGGCATCGGCTTTGCCATTCCGGCCGAGCAGGTAGCCGAAGCGCTGAATCTCAAGTTCACGAACTAGTTCCGCTGCGGTTAGCAGACAACTCCAACGCATAACGGCGGGCGGCTCCTTGGTGAGTTGCCCGCCGTTGTGCGTTCAGAGCAGGCCCCCCGGTAACAGACTGGCCCCTGTTTTACATCTCCCCTTCCACGCCCAGCCCGAACAGGGCGAAATCGTACTTCACGGGGTCCAGCGGGTCGAAGGTGCGCAGGTGGGCGGTGAGGTCTTCGGCGGCCAGCCAGTCGACTTGCTTGCGCTCCAGTAGGCCCAGGCGGCGCGCCACGCGCTCCACGTGCACGTCGCAGGGGCAGACGAGGTCGGCCATGGGCAGGCGGGTCCAGAGGCCGAAGTCCACGCCGTAACTGTCCTGGCGCACCATCCAGCGCAGGTACATGTTCACGCGCTTGCAGGCCGAGCCGCGGGCCGGCGTGGCCACGTGCTTGCGGGTGCGCTGTGGCGCGTCGTCGAGGCTGAAGAACAGATTGTGGAAGTTCTCCAGCCGTTCTTTCTGGGTATTGCCGTGCAGGAAGGCATCTTCCAAGGACGCGTGCTGGCCGTAGTACCAGCGCAGCCAGTGCACGAAGTAGAGCAGGTCGGTGTCGCAGAAGGTGCGGTGGCAGAAGCCGAGCAGGCGCTTCAGGTCCTCATCCTGATGCTGCAGGATGAACTGGTGGGGCGCGTTGTCCATGCGCTGCAGCAGCTCGGTGACTTTGCTGATGATGGTGGGCCGCCGCCCCCAGGCCAGCAGCGCCGCAAACAGCCCGCTGATTTCCACGTCCGGCCGCTGCGTGAAGCGGTGCGGAATCTGGATGGGGTCGTGTTGGATAAACGCCGGCTGGTTGTAGCGGGCGTAGCTTTCTTCGAGGATCGTGCGGACCTGGGCTTGGTTCATGGTTTGGAAGGTAGGGCACCAAAGAAGAACGTCATGCTGAGCTTGCCGAAGCATCTCTCCCGCTTCGTTGTAACCATTGAGTTACCCTCGGGAGAGATGCTTCAGCAAGCTCAGCATGACGTTCTGTTAGTATTTACTGCTTGTGCTGCCTACGGCACGTAGCTGGTTTCCACGCGGAAGCGGGCGTCGGGGGTGGCTAGGCGCTGCACGGCGCGGGGCGAGAGACGCACCAGGATGTTGCTGTTTTCGCCGGTATCCGGCAGCGGGCCGATAACGCGCACATACACCGACTGCCCGTTCATGATATTGCGCACCTGCATGATGGTGCCCACGGCGGCGGTTTTATGCAGCGCCAGGTACTTGTCGGTGGTGCTGTTGGGGATGCTGGTGGCCAAGCCGCTTTCCGTCACGCGGCGCACGATTTCGCTGGCCCGAGTAGGGGCGCGCTCCTCGGGCTTCTCCTTCGGAGTGCTGACAGGATTAGGAGTTGAGTTAGCTGAGTCGGCGGGACGGGGCGCGGCGGTTTCCGGGCGAGGGGCCGTAGCAACTGGCGCCGGCGTTTCGCGGGCGGGTGCGGTAGCTACGGCCGACTCGCGGGTGGCAGGCGCGGCGGGCGTTTCGCGGCGGGCGGGCGCGCCAGGGCCAGCCGCCACAATAAGCGTCTGGCCCTGGCGCACGTTGTAGTTGGGCGCGAAGTCGTTCAGCTCCGCCAGCGCCTGCGGCGTGGTGTTGAACTTGCGGGCAATGGCAAACAGCGTCTGGCCGGCTTCTACCTTATATACGCGGTTGCCGCGGGCATCGGTGGGCAGGCTGCGGGCGGCGGTGCCAGCTGCGGCGGGGCGCGGGTTGTCGGAGGCATTCATCACCACGCGCTGGCGTGGCACCAGCACAATCTGGCCGGTGGTGAGGGCGCCTTTCTGCCCGTCATTGGCTTCCACGATTTGCTCGACAGGCACGCGGTAGCGGCGGGCCAGGCCATAGAGCGTTTCGCCGGGCGCTACGCGGTGCCGGATGAGCATTTTGCCGCTCCGGTATTCCACCCCGATGGAGTCGGGCGGCGCCACAAAGCCGGCGGCGGAAGCAGTGAAACCAGAGAAAACCAGCGCGGCGGACAGCAACGAGAATCGGAACATAGAAACAACAGGCAAGAACAGCTACGGCCAGGAAACGGCGAAAAACCGGGGCTGTGCATAAATTCTGCCGAAAGTTAGGCATTCGGGCGCAGTAGCCGAGCCTCGCGGTATCAGTGCCGCATTTTATTGTTTGTTTTGAAGATTGAAGCGCGCAGTTTTTGCTGGGCGCGCTGTTGCCGACTTCCGCAACGAGGCCTGTTCCACGATTCACCAGACAGAAGCCTGGTGTTACAACCCATTTTTATGCTTGCCATCGGTATCATTCCCGCCCGCTTCGCCTCCACCCGCCTGCCCGGCAAGCCCCTCGTCGACCTCGGCGGCCAGACCATGATTGAGCGGGTGGTGCGCCAGGCCCAACAATCCAGCCTGAGCCGGGTGGTGGTGGCCACCGACGACCAGCGCATTCTGGAGCACGTGCTGGGCTTCGGCGGCGAGGCCGTGCTGACCCATCCCGACCATCCCAGCGGCACCGACCGGGTACGCGACGCCTACGAGCAGCTGGGCGTGCAGGCCGACTGCATCATCAACATCCAAGGCGACGAGCCCTTCATCCACCCCAGCCAGATCGACGCGCTGGTGCAGCTGTTTGCCGTGCCCGCGCCGCCTCAGCTGGCCACGCTGGTGAAGCCCGTGGTGAGCGACGAGGAGCTGTTCAGCCCACACCTGCCCAAAGTGGTGCTCAACGCCCAGGGCGAAGCGCTGTATTTCAGCCGCCACCCCCTGCCCTACCAGCGCCAGCACGCACCCGAGCAGTGGCTGCAGCACCACCGCTACCTACGCCACATCGGCCTCTACGCCTACCGCCCCGACGTGCTGCGCGAAATCACGCAGCTGCCGCCCTCGCCGCTGGAGCTGGCCGAGAGCCTGGAGCAGTTGCGGTGGCTGGAAGCCGGCTACCGTATCCAAACCGCCGAAACCACCCTGGAAACCATCGGCATCGATACGCCGGAAGACGTGGAGCGGGCGTTACGGCAGTTGGGAATCAAGAATTGATTGCCTCGACTTAGCCAGCTTGGTTGCTAAAACTGCTTATTCAGGCTGCTAAGACGACGGGGGAGCCAGCTCAATGGCCTTTGCAAGGCGCATAAACTGCTCCAGCCGTACTTCGGGCTGTTCGTAGGCCCGGCCGTCGAATACCAGTATCCCGGTGGGTGTGCTCAACAGAAGCACCAGGGCCCGGCCTTGCTTGCCCGCGTAGTTGAAGGTTATCACGTTTTCGTAGGCGTAGTGGCCGTTGATGGTGCCGTTGATTTCTTGCACGTTATCCACGCTGGCGACGGTGCGGTATTCCCGGATGATGGACAGGGCTATGTCCTGGACCGTTGTGCGCTCGGCAATAGGCGGCAGCGTTGTAACCCGAAACAGCGTGGCGTGCGCCGTGTCGCCATCGGCCCCTATGCGGCCCTGCGGGGCATATACTGCCCAGCGCCCAAGTTGGGGGCTTAGTTGCCGAAAATCAGTATCCAGCATGTCGGCCCGAAAGCCCAAAACCTCCTGCTCCTTCACTTTCACCGCCGGGTCGTAGTGGGCGGTGAGCAACATTTGCTGACAATCTGCAGCCGCACCGGGCAGAATTTTAGGGTACACGCCGACAAGCAGTGTAACGCGGCTACTATCGCCGAAAGCCAGCAAAGCCGCCGTCAGACCGGGCCCGCGGCGGTAGGGCTGAGTCAGGAACACGGCCGGGTGGCCGTTGTAAGTGAGGCGGCGCAGGGCCGTGGTGGGAATATCAGGCTGGCCGGCCAGCTCTTTCTGCAGCTGCTCCAGATACGCAGCAAACTTTACCCCAGGCATCTCAAGCACCTGCACAAACTGCAGCGGATTGAGGCGTAGCAGATGCTGCTGCGCCTCGAGCTCATACCCCGTGGGGGCAGCCAGCAGCATGTGCGTGCCAGGTATACGCCGGTGCTGCGGCGTAGCCTTGGTAGTGATAGTAGCTGGAATTTCTTCGGGGCTGAAGCGGCAGCTGCCGCACATGAGCAGCGCCACCCACAAAAGGGCCGCTGCAACGCGCCTGGCGTTCATAATAGTCAATGAATAGTAGTAAGGCCGGGCTCCCGGAATTGCGGTAAAGCTACGCTTTCTACCTTCACACGGCAACGGGAAAGTGCTGCTTTGCCAAGTAGCTCCTTGGCCGGCAAACCGGCCGCCCCAGACACCAAAAGCCCCGGCGGAGCAGCCTCCCCGCTTGCGTGGTAGGCCGCCCCGCCGGGGCTTTTTCTGGCAGTTACGCTTACTTGCCGGCTTCCACCACGCTGATGGCGTAGCCGCCGCCCGGCGCGCAGTATTGCGCCAGCTTGGACTTACGTGTCACGTTGACTTTACGGATGGTATACGCTTGCGGGTTTTTCTCGTAGTGCGCGTCCTTGGCGTCGGCGTAGATGGTGGCTACGTACTTCTTGCCGGAATCCAGGAAGCTCAGGTCGATTTTGGAGGTGCGGCCCTGTTCGTCGCAGGTACTGCCGATAAACCAGCTGCTTTTGCCTTTGGCTTTGCGGGCGTAGGTGATGTAGTCGCCGGGCTCGGCCTCCAGCACTTTGGTATCGTCCCAGTCCACGGCCACGTCCTTGATGAACTGGAAGGCGTCGAGGTGCTGGTTGTAGTGCTCGGGCAGGTCGGCGGCCATCTGCAGCGGGCTGTACATGGTCACGTAGAGGGCCAGCTGCCGGGCCAGGGTGCTGTGCACAAACGACGTGTTGCTGGGGTTGAGCTTGCTGACCTTCGTTTCGAAGATGCCCGGCGTGTAGTCCATCGGGCCGCCAATGAGGCGGGTGAAGGGTAGAATAGTGGTGTGGTCGGCGTTGTTACCCCCGAACGACTCGTACTCGGTGCCGCGCGCGGCCTCGTTGCCGATGAGGTTTGGGAAAGTGCGGCTCAGGCCGGTGGGGCGCACAGCCTCGTGGCCGTTCACCATGATTTTGTGCTTGGCGGCCTGCTCCAGCACGTAGTTGTAGTGGTTGATCAGCCACTGGCTGTAGTGGTGCTCGCCCAAAGGCAGCACGTCGCCGACGTAGCCGGTTTTCACGGCGTTGTAGCCGTTGTCGTTCATGAACTGGAAGGCCTGCTCCAGGTGCCGCTCGTAGTTGCGCACCGAGCCCGAGGTTTCGTGGTGCATCATCATCTTCACGCCCTTGCTTTCGGCGTAGCGGTGCAGCTCTTTCACATCGAAGTCCGGATACGGCGTCACGAAGTCGAACACGTAATCCTTGTGCTTGCCGAACCAGTCTTCCCATCCGGTGTTCCATCCTTCCACCAGCACGGCATCAAACCCGTGCAGGGCGGCGAAGTCGATGTACTCCTTCACGTGGGCGGTGTTGGCGCCGTGGGTGCCGTTGGGCTTCACGGTTTTATAGTCGATGGAGTCGAGCTTGATGTTTTCCTGGTTGGTGTACGACCACGAGCTTTTGCCCGTAATCATCTCCCACCACACGCCCACGTATTTCACGGGCTTGATCCAGGACACGTCCTTGAACTTGGTGGGCTCGTTGAGGTTGAGCACCAGCTTGGACTGCAAAATGTCGGCCGCTTTGTCGCTTACGAGCACCGTGCGCCACGGCGACTGGCAGGGCGTCTGCAGGTAGCCCTTGTTGCCCAGCGCGTCGGGCGTCAGGTGCGACTCCAGCACAAACGTCTTATCGTCCAGCTCCAAGTGCATGGCCGAGTAGTCAATCAGGCCCGCCTCATGGATGTTCACGTAGAGCCCGTCGGGGCGCTTGAGCATGAGCGGCGTCTGCAGACCAGTGGCCGAAAACGGCGTCTGGGAGGCATTGGGCGTGGTCGAAGCCTTCATCAGCCCGCGCACCTGCGACAGGTTCGAGGTGACGGTGCTGTACTCCTGGGTGTCGTAGTCGCCGGGCAGCCAGAAGGCTTTATGGTCGCCGTTGAGGGCAAACTTGGTTTTCTCTTCCTTTACCACGAAGTAAGCCAGCTCGGGCTGGCGCGGAAACTCGTAGCGGAAGCCCAGGCCATCGTCGAACAGCCGGAACCGCACCCGCATTTCGCGCTTGGTGGCGGGCTGAGTGAGCGTCACGGCCAGCTCATTGTAGTGGTTGCGGATGGTTTTCACCTCGCCCCACACCGGATTCCAGCTTTCATCCACGGTGCGGCGGGTGGCGGCCGTCTGGGTGAAGCCGCTGGTGAGGGCGGGCGCGTTTTGCAGCTCCAGGCCCAGCTTACTGGTGTTGAGCACCGGCCGGCCTTTGTAGCTGAGGCTGTAGGTGGGCACGCCATCGGCCTGCACGTTCACGCTCAGCGTCAGCTGCTTGTTCGGCGACTGGAGGTCTTCGGCCTGGGCCGTGGCGCCCCACGCCAGCAGCGCCAGCAGCAGGCCCCGGCGGGCGGCGGGCAGAAAGGAAATACGGAGTAGGTTCATGCAGAGGAGGGGATAATACGAATGGGGTTGGCCCACCGGGCCAAGGGTCGGGAATGCCGGCTGCAAGTTGCGTTGCTGCCGGGGGTTTTACTACCGTTCTGTTGCCCGGTTTACCTGCGGTATTGATTTTTAGTCTGTGCCCCAACTGGCGTGCACGGCCATGTCCGACAACTGCGCTAAACGTTTTTTCGGCTTCACACGGCCTTCATGAAGTCAGCGGTTGCTTTGTCCCATTCAAATCAGGATGGCACGTGATACGCATATGAAAAGAAGTTTTTTGCTGGCGCTCATGAGCGTGGGCGTAGCGGTGGGCAGCACGAGCTGCGCCGAGAAACACGAGGAAAAAGAGGAGCAGGTGAAATTCCTGGTCACCAGCCCGCTCCAGAAAGACACGACCATCACCAAGGAGTACGTGTCGCAGATTCACGCCTACCAGCACATTGAGGTGCGGGCGCTGGAGAAGGGCTACCTCCAGAAGATTTACGTGGATGAGGGCCAGGCCGTGCGCGAAGGGCAGCTGATGTTCCAGATCATGCCGATGGTGTACAAGGCCGAGCTGCAGAAGTCGAAGGCCGAGGCCAACTACGTGGGCATCGAGTACCAGAATACCAAGCTGCTGGCCGACAAGAACGTGGTGTCGAAAAACGAGCTGGCCCTGGCCCAGGCCAAGCTGGACAAGGCCAACGCCGAAGTCGGGCTGGCCAAAACCCACCTCGATTTCACCACCATCAAGGCCCCGTTCAGCGGCATGATGGACCACTTCCAGGCCCGGCTGGGCAGCCTCGTAGATGAGGGCGACCTGCTAACCACTCTCTCCGACAACAGCAAGATGTGGGTGTACTTCAACGTGCCCGAGGCCGAGTACCTGGCCTACAAAGCCCACACCCGCACCGAAGCCGAGACGAAGGTGAAGCTGATGATGGCCAACAACGAGGTGTTCAAGTACCCCGGCGTGGTGCAGACCATTGAGGCCGACTTCAACAACGAAACCGGCAACATTGCCTTCCGGGCCACTTTCCCCAACCCCGACGGCCTGCTGCGCAACGGCGAAACCGGCTCGGTGCTGATGACCGTGCCGCTCAAAAACGCCGTCATCATCCCGCAGAAAGCCACCTTCGAGGTGCTCGAAAAGAAGTTCGTGTACGTGGTGGATGCCCAGAACAAAGTGCACCAGACCGAGGTAACCGTGGCCTCTGAAATGCCCGACCTCTACATCATCTCGGCCGGCCTGAAAGCCACCGACAAAATCATGCTCGAAGGCATCCGAAAGGTGAAGGAAGGCGACAAGATCCGCTTCACTTACGAGCAGCCGAAAACGGTGATTTCGCACCTGAAAGTGTATTCGGAGTAAGGCGGGCATTTCCCGGAAAAAGAACGTCATGCTGAGCATGTGGCGCATAAAGCCAGTGTGCGCAGCCGCAGTCGAAGCATTTCCACCGCCAAACTAACTCCTTCTTATCGTACGATTTCCGCTCCATAGCCCAGGGTTTAAACCCTGGGCTGGTGAACCGTGCAACGAAGCGGTAGAGATGCTTCGACAAGCTCAGCATGACGGCCTTCTAACAGCAACGAACAGTAACTATCATGTTCAGTAAATTCATTCGCCGACCCGTGTTTGCCATCGTCATATCGGTGGTCATCATGTTCCTGGGTGTTCTGGCAATCAAGACGTTGCCGACGTCCCAATTCCCCGAGATTTCGCCGCCGATGGTGATGGTGAGCACGGCCTACCCCGGCGCCAGCGCCAAGGTGCTCACCGAATCGGTACTGATTCCGCTGGAGCAGGCCATCAACGGCGTGCCCGGCATGAAGTACATGACCTCCGACGCCGTATCGGCCGGGGAGGCCAACATCCAGATTGTGTTCAACCTGGGCACTGACCCCGAGCAGGCCGTGGTGAACGTGAACACCCGCATTGCGCAGGTGCTCAACCGCCTACCGGTGCTGGTGCAGCGCGAAGGTGTGGTGGTAAACCGTGTGGTGCCCAACATGCTCATGTACGTCAACCTCTACAGCAAAGACAAGAATACCGACATGCGGTACCTCTTCAACTTTGCCGGGGTGAACATGCTGCCCGAAATCCAGCGCATTGATGGCGTGGGCCGGGCCAGCATTCTGGGCTCCCGCCAGTACGCCATGCGCGTGTGGCTGAAGCCGGACCGCATGCGGGCCTACAACCTGTCGGTGGACGACGTGATGGAGGCCCTCAACGACCAGAGCGTGATTGGCTCGCCGGGCCGCATTGGCCGCTCCGACGGCAAGGAGGCCTCGGCGCTGGAGTACGTGCTGACCTACAAGGGCCGCTTCAACGACGTGGAGGAGTACAAGAACGTCATCATCAAGGCCAACGCCAACGGCGAAACGCTGCGCCTCAAGGACGTGGCCAACGTGGAGCTGGGCTCGGAATTCTACGACATCTACTCCAACCTCGACGGCTACCCCTCGGCGGCCATCATGCTCAAGCAGACCTATGGTTCCAACGCCATCGACGTGATTAAAAGCGTGAAAACCAAGCTGGAGGAGCTCAAGAAAACCATGCCCCCCGGCATGGACTACAAGATCAGCTACGACGTGTCGAACTTCCTCGACGCCTCCACCGAAAACGTGATTCACACCCTGCGCGACGCCTTTATTCTGGTGGCCCTGGTGGTGTTCCTGTTCCTGGGCGACTGGCGCAGCACGCTGATTCCGATTATTGCCGTGCCGGTGTCGCTGGTGGGCGCGTTCATGGCCATGCAGGCCTTTGGGCTCACCATCAACATGATTACCCTGTTTGCGCTGGTGCTGGCCATCGGGATTGTGGTGGACGACGCCATTGTGGTGGTGGAAGCCGTGCACGCCAAGATGGAGGAGAAGCACCTCTCGCCCTACGGCGCGGTGCGCGAGGTAATCGGCGAAATCAGCGGGGCTATTATTGCCATTACCATCCTGATGACGGCCGTGTTCGTACCGGTGGCCTTCATGAGCGGGCCGGTGGGCATTTTCTACCGCCAGTTCTCGATTACGATGGCCGCCAGCATCGTCATTTCGGGCGTGGTGGCCCTGACGCTGACGCCGGTGCTCTGCGCCATGATTCTGAAGAACAACCACGGCCAGCCCCGCAAGAAAACGCCCATCAATCGGTTTATCGATTGGTTTAACCGCGGCTTCGAGCGCCTGACCGGCCATTACACCAACCTGCTGGAAAAGGTGGTGGACCGCCGCTTGCTCACCTTCCTGATTCTGATTGCGTTCGGGGCGGGCATCTTCGGCATCTCCACTACCCTGCCCTCGGGCTTTATTCCGGCCGAAGACCAGGGCATGATTTACGCCGTGCTCCAGACGCCGCCCGGCTCCACCCTGGAGCGCACCAACGACCTCTCGCAGCGCCTGCAGCAGCTGGCCGAAAAAGTACCCGGCATCGAAAGCATTTCCACGCTGGCCGGCTACGAGATTCTGACCGAAGGCCGCGGCTCCAACGCCGGTACCTGCATCATCAGCCTCAAGCCCTGGAACGAGCGCAAGGAATCGGTGCACGACGTGATTATGGCCCTCGAGGAGAAAGCCAAGGAAATTCCCGGCGCGACCATCGAGTTCTTCGAGCCGCCAGCCGTACCGGGCTACGGCGCGGCGGGCGGCTTCCAGCTGCAGCTGCTCGATAAAACCGCCACCGGCGACTACAAGGCCTTGGAAAAAGTGAACGAGGAGTTCATGACCGAGCTCAAGAAGCGCAAGGAGCTGGCCGGCTTGTTCACCTTTTTCTCGGCCAACTACCCGCAGTACGAGCTGCAGATTGACAACCAGCTGGCCATGCAGAAGGGCGTGAGCATCGGCAACGCCATGAATACGCTCAGCATTATGGTGGGCTCGACCTACGAGCTGGGCTTCATTAAGTACCAGCGCTTCTTCAAGGTATTCGTGCAGGCCTCGCCGGAGTACCGCCGCCTGCCCAAGGACATCCTGGACATGTGGGTGAAGAACGACAAGGGCGAAATGGTGCCAATGTCGGCCTTCATGAAGATTGTGAAGGGCCAGGGCGCCAACGAAATCAACCGCTACAACATGTACCCCACGGCCTCCATCCGCGGCGACGCGGCCCAGGGCTACAGCTCGGGCGAGGCCATCAAGGCGGTGCAGGAAGTGGCCGCCAAAACTCTGCCCCGCGGCTACGACATCGACTGGGGCGGGCTGTCGAAGGACGAAGTGGGCCGCGGCAACGAGGCCATCTACATCTTCCTGATCGTGCTGCTGTTCGTGTACCTGGTGCTGGCCGCGCAGTACGAGAGCTTCCTGCTGCCGCTGTCCGTGATTCTGAGCTTACCGGCCGGTATTTTCGGCTCCTTCCTGCTCATCAAAACCATGGGCCTGGCCAACAACATCTACGCCCAGGTGGGCCTCGTGATGCTGGTGGGCCTGCTGGGCAAAAACGCCGTGCTGATTGTGGAGTTTGCGGTGCAGAAGCACGAGGAAGGCATGACGGTGCGCGAAGCGGCCATTGAAGGCGCCAAAGTGCGTTTCCGGCCGATTCTGATGACCTCTTTCGCCTTCATTGCCGGCCTGATTCCGCTGGTTATTGCCCACGGCGCGGGCGCCATCGGCAACCGTACCATTGGTACGGCGGCGCTGGGCGGCATGCTGTTCGGCACCGTGTTCGGGGTGATTCTCGTGCCCGGCCTGTACTACATTTTTGGTACGCTGTCCGCCGGCCGCAAGCTGATTCAGGATGAGAATGAAAACCCGCTGTCGGAGTTTGAGCCGCACATTTTAGTTGATGAAGAAATTCCGAGCCACAGTCATGCTTAAGAAACGCATCTATCAAGGCCTGGGCGCAGCCCTGCTGACCCTGGCGGTGGGCGCGTGCAAAACGCCCGAGCTGGCCACCAAGGCCGCCGGCCGGCCGGTACCCACCAGTTACGCCACCACCCCCACCGCCGACAGCATCAACACGGCCCGCAACCAGTGGCGGCAATTCTTCACCGACCCCAACCTCATCGGCCTCATCGATACGGCCCTGCAGCGCAACCAGGAGCTGAACATTTCGCTGCAGGAAATCCAGATTGCCCGCAACGAGGTCCAGATCCGCAAGGGCGAGTACCTGCCCTTCGTGGGTTTGGGCGCCAAGGCCGAAACGGCGCGGGCCAGTAGCAACACGCTGCAGGGGGCTACCGAGGAAGCCATCAACATCCGGCCCGAGCACCGCAACCCCAATCCGCTGCCTAACTACCAGATCGGGGCGTTTGCCAGCTGGGAAGTGGACATCTGGCACAAGCTGCGCAACGCCCGCAAGTCGGCCGCGCTGCGCTACCTGGCCACGGTGGAAGGCCGCAACTTCACGGTCACGAACCTGATCGGCGAAATTGCTACCTCCTACTACGAGCTGCTGGCCCTGGACAACCAGCTGGCTATCGTGCGCCAGAACATCGGGCTGCAGACCAACGCCCTGGAGCTGGTGAAGCTGCAGAAGGAGTCGGCCCGCACCACCGAGCTGGCCGTGCAGCGCTTCGAGGCCCAGCTGCACAACACCCGCAGCCTGCAGTACGGTATTCAGCAGCGCATCACCGAAACCGAGAACCGCCTCAACTTTCTGGCCGGCCGCTACCCGCAGCCCATTGCCCGCAACTCGGCGGCGTTCAATGAGCTGCTGCCCGCCCCGGTGCAGGCCGGCGTGCCGGCCCAGCTGCTGCAAAACCGCCCCGATATCCGGCAGGCCGAGCAGCAGCTGGCCGCCGCCAAGCTGGACATTCAGATTGCGCGCGCCAACTTCTACCCGGCGCTGCGCATCACCGGCGGGGCCGGTTTCGGAGCCTTCAAGTCCGGTCTGCTGTTCACCACGCCCGAGAGTATGCTGTACTCGTTGGCCGGTGATTTGGTGGCCCCGCTGGTGAACCGCAACGGCATCAAAGCCGTGTACGGCAACGCCAACGCGGTGCAGATTCAGGCCGCCTACCACTACGAGCGCACCATCCTGAACGCCTACGTGGAAGTGGCCAACCAGCTGTCCAGCATCAATAACCTGCAGCTGAGCTACAACGAAAAGGCTAAGGCCGTGCAGGCCCTCGACCAGTCGAGCAGCATTTCCAACAGCCTGTTCCGCTCCGCCCGCGCCGACTACACCGAAGTCCTCTTCACCCAGCGCGACGCCCTGGAATCCAAGTTCGACCTGATCGAAACCAAGATGCAGCAGCTCAACGCCTCCGTAAACGTGTATCGCGCCCTGGGCGGCGGCTGGAAACAGTAAGCCGGGAGGTCAAGTAGCCTATAAAACAGAACGTCATGCTGAGCTTGCCGAAGCATCTCTACCGCAGTACTAATCAAAAAAGTTAGCCAGCGGTAGAAATGCTTCGACAAGCTCAACATGACGTTCTAGGTTAAAGCAGGCGGGAACCGCGCGGCTCCTTTCTACCCGCCGGCCTTCTTGGCCTTATAGCCTTTCTCCAGCAGCACGGCCATCACCTTGTCGCGGAAGTCGCCCTGGATGATGATTTCGCCGTCTTTGGCGTTGCCGCCCACGGCGCATTTGGTTTTCAGCAGCTTGCCCAGCGTCTGCAGGTCGGCATCCTGCCCCACGAAGCCGGTGATGAGCGTGACCTGCTTGCCGCCGCGCGCTTTTTTATCGAGCTGCACGCGCAGATTCTGCTGCTGCGGGGGCAGCGTGGCGGCGGCGGGCTCGGTGTTGTCCTGGTATTCGAAATCGGGGTTGGTGGAGTACACCACGCCTTCCCGGCGGTTCTTGTCGGCTTTCATGGCCGAAATGTAGCAGAATGTGCCCGCACCATCACCCGCCAGCCTGTGGCCGACATGGGGGAGCTGGTTTTGGTAGCGCGAAACCAATCATAGTAAAAACCATTTATAGTTGCATCTTTATGTAGTGCATTTCTTCTGTGGGCTTTCGTACCTGCCTGCTGGCCATCGGCCGCTCCCCGGCTGGTATGTAGCTAAAAACAAGAGAGCAACGTTGTCGATTTAGCACTCCTGCCCATGGCGGCGACTCTACTTGGTTTAGTGAACATTGCTATTCAGTCTGACGCCGTGAATGCCAGCCTTATCGTTACCGTATTGATGGCTCTGCTGGCTGTGCGGGCGTTGCGGCGCTTCCTCGACCTGCCCACGCGCGTACCGCACCTGAACCGCCTGCTGGGCTGGATCTGGGTGCCGGGAGTGGCATTTTTTGCGCTGAGCTACCTGGTGGGCTGGAAGGCCAACCTGGGCGATGAGCTGTATTTCCTCTTCGCGTATGCGGTGGTGGTAGCCGTGCTGATTCGGGTCCGCGACTACCGTCCCGCTCGCACCCTGCTATTGGCCCTGGCGCCGTTGGTGCTGCAAGCAATTGCCGAGCTGCTGACCTTGCTCAACGGGGGCCTGTTCAAAACTTACAACAATGTGCTGGAATCGGCGCAGGGCTTCGCGCTTATCTGGTTTATCACCTTCGTTGTGATTGCCAAAAACCAGAAAAAGCGCCTGGAAGCCGAGCGGCTGCAGCACGAGGAAGAGGAGAAAGTCCGCCGCCAGATGGAAGCCCAGAACGCCGAGCTGGAGCGGCTGGTAGCCGAGCGCACCGCCACGCTGCAGCAGCAGACCGAGGAGCTGCAGCAGGCCCTCACCGAGCTCAAAAACGCCCAGGCCCAGCTGATTCAGAGCGAGAAAATGGCCTCGCTGGGCGAGCTGACGGCCGGCATTGCCCACGAAATTCAGAACCCGCTCAACTTCGTCACCAACTTCGCCGACGTCAGTGCCGAGCTGGTGCAGGAGCTGGAGGCCGAGCAGCGCAGCCCCACCCGCAACTCCGCGCTGGAGCCGCTACTGCTGCAGGATCTGCGCCAGAATCTGGAGAAAATCAACCACCACGGCCACCGGGCCGCCAGCATCGTGCGGGGCATGCTGGAGCACTCCCGCGCCCAAAGCACCGAGCGCCAGCCCGTCGACCTCAACACCCTGGCCGATGAATATCTGCGCCTGGCCTACCACGGCCTGCGCGCCAAAGACAGCACCTTCAACGCCTCGCTACTGACCGAGCTGGCCCCCGCCATCGGGCAGGTAGAGGCCGTGGGGCAGGATCTGGGCCGGGTGCTGCTCAACCTGTTCACCAACGCCTTCTATGCCGTGCAGAAGCGGCAGCAGCGCCAGCCCGTGGGCTTCGAGCCTACCGTGCGCGTGTGCACCCGGCGCCTGCCCACCGGCGCCGTGCAAATCTGCGTGCACGACAACGGCGACGGAATTCCGGAAGCGGTGCGCCAGAAGGTGTTCCAGCCGTTTTTCACCACCAAGCCCACCGGCGAAGGCACCGGCCTGGGCCTCTCGCTCAGCTACGACATCATCACCAACGGCCACAACGGCACCCTCACCTTTGAAACCGAGCAAGGCCAGGGCACCGAGTTTGTGGTGACGCTGCCAGGCCCCGCCTGAGGCGCTACACGGCTACTTCCAGCGCCAGCGGATGCAGCACCACCTCAAAGTCGGTGGCGTCCTCCACGTAGTCGCCATCCACGTGGAAGCCCAGCGGCGCGGCCGACCGCACCCGCACCTGCTGCGTGGTATGGTACACCGCCCCGCCCGAGGTAGCCAGCGTGCCCAGCGCCAAACCCAGCCCCACACGCACCGCCCGCGGCAACGACAGCCCGTCGATCAAACACACGTCCAGTAAGCCGTCCTGAATGTTGGCGCGGGGCGCGATGTAGGCGTTGTTGCCGTACTGGGCCGCGTTGGCGAAGGCCAGCACGTAGCAGTGGGTGTCGAATAGCTTCTGGCCCTGCAGCGTCACCTGCACCGGCACGGGGCGGTAGCGCCGGTACTCGCGCAGGGCCACTTTCACGTAGGTGCTCAGGCCCCGGGTGCCGGCCCGCGCAAACATCTTGCTCACGTGCGCATCAAACCCCAGCCCGGCCGTGCAGAAAAAGGGTCGGCCGTTGATTTCGCCGGCATCGATGCGCTGGAAGGTGGGCTGGCAGGCGCGGCGCACGGCCCCCGGCAAGTCCAGCGGAATGTGCAGGTGGCGCGCCAGCCCGTTGCCGGAGCCGCGCGGCACAATGCCCAGCGCCGCCGAAGTGCCCAGCAGGCCGCGGGCCACTTCGTTCACGGTGCCGTCGCCGCCCACGGCCACCACCACCCGGCACCCCGCCGCGGCCGCCTGCCGGGCCAGCTGCTCGGCGTGGCCAGCATAGGCCGTGGGCTGAATCTCGAACTCAGCTCCCGCGGCCGTGGCATAGCGCGTGAGCAGGGCCGGCACATCCTGGGTGCGGTTAGTGCCGGAAGTCGGGTTCAGGATAAAACAAATGCGCACAAACGGAAGGAAATAGTGAACCAGGGAAGCAAATATACGGTCATCCGGAGCTTGCGCCGGACCATTTTACGCCGTGAGCCTCGTTTTACGAGTCGGTCCAATTATCTGACGTCCTGAGCACATCGAAGAGTGATGAACAGCACAAAAAACAGCCGCCTGCCCGGTTTCCCGGACAGGCGGCTGCCTTCTTACTCAGCAGGAACCCGAAGGTTTAGCTGTTCATTTTCGCGCCCAGCTTCTGAATGAGGTCGGCGGTGCGGGTGGAGTAGCCGGTTTCGTTGTCGTACCAGCCTACCACTTTCACCAGCGAGCCATTGGCCGAGGTCAGCTCCGAATCGAAGATGCACGAGTGCGGGTTGCCCACGATGTCGATGCTCACCAGCGGGTCGGTGCTGTACTCCAGGATGCCTTTCATCGGGCCTTCAGCCGCCGCCTTCATGGCCGCGTTGATTTCCTCTTTGGTCACCTCGCGCTTCAGAATCACGGTCAGGTCCGTGGTCGAACCGTCCGGAATAGGCACGCGCATGGCAATTCCGTCGAGCTTACCCTTCAGCTGGGGCAGAACCAGCCCCACGGCCTTAGCAGCACCGGTGCTGGTTGGGATGATGCTGTAGGCAGCAGCGCGGGCGCGGCGCAGGTCTTTGTGCGGCGCGTCCTGCAGGTTCTGGTCGGAGGTGTAGGCGTGCACCGTAGTGATGTAGCCTTTCTCGATGCCGAAGGCATCATCCAGCACCTTGGCCATCGGGGCCAGGCAGTTGGTGGTGCACGAAGCGTTGGAGAGGATGGTTTCCTCGCCGGTCAGGATGTCTTCGTTCACGCCCAGCACCACCGTCGGGATGTTGCCGGTAGCGGGAGCCGAAATAACCACCTTCTTGGCACCTGCGGTGAGGTGCTGGCCAGCGCCGGCTTCGTCTACGAAGCGGCCCGTGCTTTCCAGTACCACGTCCACGCCCATCTTGCCCCACGGGAGCAGCTTGGGGTCGCGCTCGGCCAGAGCAGCAATGTGCTTGCCGTTTACGGTCAGGCTATTCTCGTCGTAGGCCACGGTACCGTTGAAGCGGCCGTGTACGGAGTCAAATTTGAGCAGGTGCGCCAGCGTCTTGTTATCGGTGAGGTCGTTGATGGCCACGACTTCAACATCCTCACGCTCGAGCAGCGCTTTGAACGTCAGGCGGCCAATCCGGCCGAAACCGTTGATGGCAACTTTGATTTTAGCCATAGTTGTATGGGGAATTGGGGAGTGTATCGGCCCGGGAGGGGCCGGTGAAAACGCGCAGCGAAGGTAACGGGCTACGGGTACTTCGCCAAATCGGGCGCCTTCTGCGGGCCGAAGCCGGCATTTTGAAAAAATTTACCTCTGACAATCAAGTTGTTTTCCCTGTTGAGACAAAAATTTTATTAGGCTGGTCTTGTCTGCTGCCAGACGGTTCCTATCTTTGCACCACCAAAACGGAAAACGCCGTTTGAAATGGTCCGTTCGTCTAGGGGTTAGGACAGTAGATTTTCATTCTACCAACAGGGGTTCGATTCCCCTACGGACTACAAAAACACCCGCTCTGACTCACGTCGGAGCGGGTGTTTTGCTTTTTCGGGCTGGATGGCGGGCAGCCTTTCGCGGAAAGTGGCCCGCATGTTATAGCAGTTTGGCAAACCGTGTAGGCTCCGGTCCGAATGCGCGGTAATGCCCGGCGCGGTAAGAAAACTGCGCAGAAATACTAATGGCTAAGCGCCGGTTTCTGCCGTAAGCTAAGGGGTTCACCATTCCACACGGCCCATGTCCCGTACCCTTATTGTCTCGAACCGCCTGCCCACGAAAATCCTGCGGACTGCAGAAAGCCTTACGTTTCAGCCCAGCGAAGGCGGGCTGGCTACCGGCCTCGGCTCCATTTATCAGCAGGATGACAACGTGTGGGTGGGTTGGCCGGGACTTTATGTGGAGGACGCCGCCGAGGAAGCCTACGTGTGCGAGCAGCTGGCCCAGAACAGTATGGTGCCGGTGTTTCTCACCGAAACCGAAATCCGCGACTTTTACGAGGGCTTCAGCAACTCCACCCTCTGGCCTACTTTCCACTACTTCACGCAGTACGCCACCTACGAGCAAAGCCACTGGGAAGCCTACGTGGCCGTGAACGAGAAATTCTGCCGCGCCGTGCTGGAGCTGGCTGGCCCCGACGATACCATCTGGATCCACGACTACCAGCTGCTGCTGCTGCCGGCCATGCTGCGCCAGGCTCGCCCCGACTGCACCATCGGCTTCTTCCTGCACATTCCGTTTCCGTCGTATGAGCTGATCCGGGTGCTGCCGTGGCGCCGGGAGTTGCTGCAGGGCATGCTGGGCGCCGACCTGATTGGCTTCCACACCTTTGGGTATATGCGCCACTTCCTGAGCGCCGTATCGCAGCTGCTGGGCATGTCGTCGCAGAACGGGCAGATTGAAACCGGCACCCGCACCGTACTGGTCGATGCCTTTCCGATGGGCATCGACTACGAGCGGTTTGTGACGGCGGCGGCTTCGGAAACGGCCGTTCGGCACGAGGCCAACTACCGCGAGGCCCTGCGCGACGTGCGCGTGATTCTGAGCATCGACCGCCTCGACTACTCCAAGGGCATTGCCCAGCGGCTGCGGGCCTTCGAGCTGCTGCTGCAGCGCTACCCCGAGTGGCGCGAGCAGGCCAGCCTGCTGATGGTGGTGGTACCCTCCCGCGACCAGGTGGCCCAATACGCCAGCCTGAAAGAGGAAATCGACGAGCTGGTGGGACGCATCAACTCGCAGTATCGCACCATCTCTTGGACCCCGATTCACTACTTCTACCGCTCCTTCCCGCTGGAAGAGCTGGCTGCCTTCTACCGCTTGGCCGAGGTGGCGCTGGTGACGCCCATGCGCGACGGCATGAACCTGGTGGCGAAGGAATTTGTGGCCAGCAAAGCCAACCAGCGCGGTGTGCTGATCCTGAGCGAGCGGGCCGGGGCGGCCCGGGAGCTGTCCGATGCCCTCATCATCAACCCCACCGACACCGGCCAGCTGGCTGAGGCCATGCACGACGCGCTGGTGATGCCGGAGGAAGAACAGATCCAGCGCATGAGCGCCATGCAGGCCCTGGTGCGCCAGTACAACGTGTTTGCCTGGACCCAGCTGTTCATGGACCGGCTGGCCTACACCAAAATCAAGCAGCACACGCTGGCCACCGAAACCCTCACGCCCACGGCCACGGCCCGGCTGCTCAGCGAGTACCACGCCGCCCCGTCGCGCCTGCTGCTGCTCGACTACGACGGCACGCTGGCCCCCTTCCACCCCGACCCGCAGCGCGCCCGCCCCGACCAGGAGCTGCTGCTGCTGCTCAAGGCCCTGGCCGACGTGCCGCAGAACCGGGTGGTGGTCATCAGTGGCCGCGACCGGGCCACGCTGCAGGCCTGGCTGGGCCATCTGCCCATCGATTTCATTGCCGAGCACGGCGTATGGCTGCGGCCGGCCGGTGAGGAGTGGCAGCTGTTCCAGACGCTCAGCAACGCTTGGAAACCGGAAATCCGCTCGATTCTGGAGCTCTACGTGGCCCGCACGGCCGGCTCCTTCATTGAGGATAAGGAGTACTCTCTGGTATGGCACTACCGCCGTGCCGACGCCGACCTGGGAGCCGTGCGCGCCCGCGACCTGCTCAACCACCTCACCTTTATGACTTCGAATGGGGATTTGCAGGTGATGGAAGGCAACAAAGTCATCGAAATCAAGACGGCCGGGATTCACAAAGGCTCGGCAGCGGCCCGCTGGCTGGCCACCTACCAGCCCGATTTTGCGCTAGCCATCGGCGACGACCGCACCGACGAGGACACGTTCCGTGCCATGCCGCCCGAAGCCTACACCGTGAAGGTGGGCACTGCCTCCCGCTCGCTGGCCCGCTACCACGTAGCCGGCACCCCCGACGTGCGCCACCTACTGCGGCAGCTACTGTAAGTAGGTGGGGGAAAGCCCTGTCATCCTGGGGAACTGTCATCCTGAGCGGAGCGAAGGATCCTATCACGTCTGGATTACCACTGAACGACGACCGTTCCAACGTGATAGGATCCTTCGCTCCGCTCAGGATGACAGTTCCCCAGGATGACAGCTACCTTTGCCACCCCACCACTACTCCACCTCATGCCCCAGCTCTTGATTGACGACTTGCCCGTGGAAGTCGTGCGCAAGAATATCCGGACGCTGCGCCTGAGCGTGCACATGCCCGATGGCCGGGTGCGGGTAGCCGTGCCCCTACGCACGCCTGAGGCCACTATCCGGGAGCTGGTAGTGGCCCGCCGTGCCTGGATTGAGAAGCACCAAGCGCGTTTTGCAGCGCGCGAGGTGGCGCCGGCCCTAACCTACGTTTCGGGCGAGCTGCATCCATACCAGGGACAAGCGTGTGTGCTGCAGGTGCACGAGGCGGAGGGCACGCCGAAAGTAGTGCTGCTGCCCAACGCCGAGCCCCCTACCCTGACGTTGCACATCCGGGCCGACAGCACCGTGGAGCAGCGCCGCAAGGCCCTGGATGGCTGGTACAGGCAGCGCCTGCGCGAGCAGCTGCCGGCGTTGCTGGCCACCTGGCAACCCGTGGTGGGGGCGCAGGCTAGCAGCTGGGGCATCAAGCAGATGAAAACCCGCTGGGGCACCTGCAACATTCAGGCGCGCCGCGTCTGGCTGAATTTGGAGCTGATCAAGCGCCCCCTACCCTGCCTGGAATACGTGGTGGTGCACGAGCTGACCCACCTGCACGAGCGGTACCACAACGCCCGCTTCTGGGGTTTTATGGACCAGTTCATGCCCGACTGGCGCCAGCACAAAGCCGAGCTCAACCGCGTGCACCTGCGCGCCGCCGACGCGGATTAGAAGACGTAGAAATAAAGATAGAACGGCCAGCTTCTCTGAGCGAGAAGCTGGCCGTTCTATCTTTTTGTTACAACTGAAACTACACGAAAGTCGGGCGGTCCAGCTTCTTGGAGATGCGGTAGGCGGCATTCACGAGGCCCACGTGGCTGTAGGCCTGCGGGAAATTGCCCCACTGCGAGCCGGTTTTGGCATCTACATCCTCCGAGAGCAGGCCCAGGTGGTTGGTGTAGGTGATGAGCTTCTCGAACTCGCGCACGGCATCGTCGAGGCGGCCGACGCAGGCCAGCGTCTCGACGTACCAGAAGGAGCAGATTAGGAACGTGGTTTCGGGCGTGCCAAAGTCGTCGGGGTGGCGGTAGCGGTAAAACAGGCCCTCGGGCGTCATCAGCTCCTTTTCCAGGGCCTGCAGATGGCGGTGGGCGCGCTCGGTGGTGGGGTCGAGGTAGCCCATCATGATCAGCTGCAGGGTGCTGGCATCGAGGTGGGGCGAGCCGATGGCGTTGGCGTAGGCCTGGTGCTCTTCGCTGAAGCACTGCTCAATCCGCTCTTCAGCGGCGTGCATGAGGCGCGTGGCTAGGGCCTCCATTTCGGGGTTCTGGAGCGCCTGGGCCACCTTGCGGGCGGCGTGGCTGCCGGCCCAATGGAACAGGTAAGTGTAGCAGTGATACTGCGCAATGTGGCGAAACTCCCACAGGCCGGCGTCGGGCTGGTCCATGGTCTTCTCGATCATGCGCAGCGTGTCAAACACCAGTTTTTCGGGGCTGTTGCGCTCGGGGTTCAGGAAGCGGGCATCCACGTAGAGCGGCAGCAGCGCCACCAGAATCTGGCCGTACACGTCGTTCTGGATGTGCGTGAAGGCGTCGTTGCCGATGCGCACGGGCTGGTTGCCGAGGTAGCCGGCCAGTGGCAGTTCGTGCTCGGTTAGCTCCGAAGCGCCACTGATGCCGTAGAGCGGCTGGTACTTGTCGCCAGTGGCCTTGCTGGTGATATTGGCGATGTAGTGGAAGTACCGCTCCATCTCCTCGAAATGCCCGATGTTATTGAAGGCCGTGAGCGTGTAGAACGTGTCGCGCATCCAGCAGTAGCGGTAGTCCCAGTTGCGGGTGCTGCCGGGGGCCTCGGGCAGGCTGGTGGTGCTGGCCGCAATGATGGCGCCGGTGTCTTCGTACTGGTGCACCTTCAGGGCCAGCGCCGACCGAATCACGGCCTGCTGGTGGAAGTTGCTGATGGTGGTGCTTTTCACCCACTGGCGCCAGTAGTCGGTGGTGGCGCGCAGAAACCGCTCGGCGGTGCTCCCCAGGGCGGCTTCCAGCGGGGCGCCGTAGGTGAGCACCAGGTAGCGGGTTTCGCTGAGCACGAAGTCCTCGCCGTCGGTGATGTAGGTGAGCGGGATGTCGGTAGTGAGACGGATTTCCTCTTCCAAGCCTAGGTAGGCAATGTGGTTAGAGCTGCGGCGGCGGGTGAGGCGGGTTTCGCCGTAGTTGCCCACCGGGTTGCAGGTCACGCGGATGCGGGGCGTGCCGGCCAGCGGCTCCAGCTTCCGGATCAGCATCAGGGGCTTGTAGTAGCGCTCATATTGCGGAAAGCGCGGCGCGAAGTCCGTGACGCGGTAGCGCCCGTCTTCACTCTCGATTTCGGTGCACAGCACGTTGGTGTTCTGCTCGTAGTACTGGTGCGACTCGAACTGGCCAGGCGCGGCGGGCCGCACGCTGAACTCGCCGCCTTTCTGGCCGTCGAGCAGGTCGCCGAATACAAAGCTGCTGTCGAAACGGGGCCAGCACATCCAGGCCACCGAGGTATCCTTGCGAATGAGGGCTAGAAAGGCACAGTTGCCGATTAGGCCCATGTCGTAGGTATGTTTGATCATGCTGGTTGTCAGTTGCTGGTTGTCGGTTTTAGAGCCCTGCTGCGGGCCGGCAGGCGCTACCCTTTGCTGCGGCCTGCTCGTTGTAGTACCCCACATGGGCGGTCGGGGTTGTCCTGGCCATAGCCGCCTGAGTTGCGTACAGGCATCCGGCGGCCGGGTGCCGGCTCGCCTGTTCTGCCCCACTATTCCTGCCTGCACCCCGCAGCCCACCCGCCTTCAGCTGCCTGACCACCTGCCTCTTACCTGCATATGCCCGAGTCTTCTGCGCCGCGCCGCGGCACCCACTGGCCCCTCTATCTTTCGTTGAGTTTCATGGTGGCCCTGGTGGCCGCCTATTTTTTCTGGCCGGCCTTTCAGCAAGCCGCCCAGGAAGGTTTTCGGGTGCTGAAAAGCGGCGAGCAACGGCAGATTGCCGATTGGATGGCCCAGTTCGGCAACTGGGGCCCGGTGGTGCTGGTGGGGCTGATGGTGGTGCAGATGTTTTTGTTTGTGGTGAACGTGGTAGCCCTGATTTTGGTGGCCATCCTGGCGTACGGGCCGTGGTGGGGCTCGCTGCTGGCGCTGGCCGGCATTGTGGCCGCCTCCACGGTGGGCTACGGGCTGGGCCGCGCCCTCGGCGAGTCGTTTGTGAGCCGCCTGTTGGGCCGCTCCACCGAGAAGAAGGTCATCGGCATCGTGCACGGCTACGGGGTGTGGGCCATCATCATTGCTCGCCTCTCCCCGGCCCTCTCCGACGACGCCATCAGCTTTGTGGCGGGGGTGGCGCGCATGGGTTACTGGAAATTTATGGCCGCCACCGTGGCCGGCGTAGTACCCCTGATTGCGCTGCTGGCCTACCTCGGCGAAGAAAGCAACCGCCTGAAAACCGGCCTGCTATGGGTTTCCGCAGTGAGCCTGCTGCTGTTCGGCGGGTACGTATGGTGGGACCGCCGCCAACAAAAATCCCACTAAATCATTGCCTGCGACTTGCAGGATACATTTTTAGTGCCTTATCTTTGCATCACCAAAACGGAAAACGCCGTTTGAAATGGTCCGTTCGTCTAGGGGTTAGGACAGTAGATTTTCATTCTACCAACAGGGGTTCGATTCCCCTACGGACTACAAAAACACCCGCTCTGACTCACGTCGGAGCGGGTGTTTTGCTTTTTCGGGCTGTGCTATTAACCGAAACAAATCAGGGCCGGCCTCCCATCGGAAAGCCGGCCCTGATTTGTTTCGGAAGCAATGAACACCCAAAGCGGCTACTTGCGCCGCGAAGCCAGCAACCATACACCGCCGGCCAGCAGCGCCAGAGTACTGCCTACCACGGCGGCGGTAGGCACTTTCGGCTGCGAGGTCTGCAGCTGCCGCTGGTCGGCAGCAAAAGCCTCGGGCAGGCCGTGGCCGCTGGTGGCGGCCAGAATGAGTTTGATGGTTTCGGCGGGCTGGTCCCACTGCGGAAAGTGGCCGCAGTTGTCGAACCAGTACAGGCGGGCATCCGGGAACTTGGCCAGCGCCAGCTTGGCCTGGCTGGGCAAGCACACCCGGTCCTGCCGGCCCCAGCCAATCACCAGCGGCTCCGAAATACTGCCTTTGGGGGCGGCCTGCTGCTTTTCGCCATGGGCCAGCTGATCGAGCAGCTCCTCGAAGACGGGCGTGTTGGCGAAGGTGCGCATCTCCTCCTGAGCCTGCCGGGCATCCACGGCCCAGGGCCGGGCCGAAAACTGGGGCAGCAGCACGGTGCGGCCCACAGCCGAGCCGGCCAGCATCGGCATTACGGGCTGCAGCGCCTTCACCAGCTTCACCGAAGCCGACACGGAGTGATAGAAAAACGGAACTTCCCAGCCCTGCCAGAAGCCGCCGGGATCCAGCGACACCACCGCCCCTACTACGCCGCCGCGCCGGGCCAGTTCCAGCACGAGGCGGGCCCCCATGGAACTGCCCACCGCATCAATCCCGAGCAGGCCGTGGCGGGTCAGGAAGGACGTGAGGGCGTCGGCGAAGGTGCGGATGGAGTTTTCGCCGACAAGCGCGGGCGTTTCGCCGTGGCCGGGCAGGTCGACGGCCACAACGTCGCGCTCGGCGGCCAGGGCGTCGATGACGGTGTTCCAGGAGCGCCAGCTCCCCCCGATACCGTGTACCAGCAGCAGCGGCCGGCCGGCTCCGCGCCGGATGTAGTTCAGATCCATAGAAAAAACAAAAACAGATGATTGACCAAAGCAGCCGGCGCAGAAAATGGCCGGGCCGCCGGGCCTGCTTTAGGTTTACTGCAGATGCCGCTATTTGTTCGGGCAGGGCGGCGCCAGCCAACGTCAGCACCGCGCTCCGCATACATCAGGGCCTGCCGATGCAGCAGCCTCGCCAGCTGCTACGCCCCGAAATCAGGCAAATTTTCCTGTTCGGTTCGTGGCGCAGGGGCTTACCTTTGCGGGCTTACGGGCAGGCGGCCATTGCCAACTGCCCCGCTGATTGCTCATCTTTTTTACGCCGACTACCCGTGCGCCTTTCTCCGGGATTTCGCCTCTTGCGCTGCTGTGCGCTGCTGTTGCTGCTGCTGTTCACCCCATTCGTAGCGGCCGTGGCGCAAAGCGGCGCCGATGAGCCCGGCCTGCTCCTGCGCGACCTGGCCCTGCGCACCGACACCAGCCGCTACCTACTCAGCCGCCACACGGTGCTGGTGCAGAACGAGCCCAGCCTGTATTTCTACTACCGCCAGGAAGACGAAACCGCCGAACTGGAAGTGTACCCCGCCGCCACGCAAAGCCGCCGCCCGCTGCGGCTGGTGCGCTCCGCCGATTTCCTGCTGCTCGACTCACTGACGGCCGCCACCGGGCCGGCCGGCCCGTTCTACCGCGCCAAGGTGCGGTTCCGGGAGCTGACGGCGGCGCGGTTTCTGCGCCTCACCTTCTCGCAGGCCCCTGACTCGGCGGGGGCCCCGGCGCTCACCCAGACCGTGAACTTGCTGCCCGTGACGCGCACTACGCTGGAACTGCGGGCCGCCGACCCGGAGCTGTTTGTGGGCGAGGAAAAGGTGTTCGAGCTGAGCTCCAACAACCTCAAGAACATCCGCACCACCGCCGACTGGACCAAGGGCCGCGACATCGACTACCGCATCACGCAGGAAAAGGGCGGGCTGCGGCTGCACGTGCTGCCCAACGCCACCGGCACGCGCCTGCTCACGGTGCAGCCCCAGACCGAGCGGCCCTTCCTCACCGACAACAACCGCCGCGTGAGCTACGCGCTGCCGCCCATCCGGCAGGAATTCACGGTGAAGGCCTCACGGCTGCGCTTTCTGAGCGTCGATAAAAAGGAAATTACCCTGGACGAAGTGTCCAGGCGCAAGGGCGTGGAGCTGATTCTCGACAACGGCCGCACCTTTGATCTGAAGCGCACCTACCGCATTGAGGAGCAGGAGGAAGCCGGCGGCTCGCTGGTGGCTGAGCTGTTTACGCGCCAGTACCTCACCAACGACCGGGTGCTGTGCTGGCTGCGCGTGTACAACACCCACCGCCAGACCGACAGCTACCTCTACATCAAGGAAAACGACCAGGCCAAGTACATCACCAACCTCAATATCTCGCCCAAAACCAACATTACGGCCGTGAGCGTGCGGCACCGCGGCGGCGACTGGACCAGCAGCCTGAACGTGAACCCCGGCGAAACGGTGGATGTACGCCTGGAGGGCGAGTCATTGGCGCGGGCCCGCTTCCACTTCGAGGACGTGCAGGTGATTCCCTCCGACTCCAGCGTGCGCTCCGACGCGGCCGTGGTGTACCGCGTGCAGGTGCCCGTCACCATCGACAAAAAGCGCATCACCATCTTCAACGCCGGCACGCCTACGGGCCAGAGCCTGGCCGTGCGCGAGTTTCAGCGGCCCCACCCGCTGGACTTCGTGAGCGTGACGTTCGGCGAAGCGCCGCGGCCCGTCACGCGCCTCAACGGGCCGGTGCTCTACGACCGCACCGTGAGCGACGTGGTGTTTGGCTTCAACAGCGGCGGCATCGACTCCGACAAGCAGCTGTTTGGCAAGCAGTACCTGATTTTCGACATCCGGACCCAGAACGCCAAGGGCGAGCTGATTGAGCTGCGCACCGTCGAGAACGTGGTGGTGTGCCCCGACGACAACTCGGTGCGGGCTGCGTTCTACCAGGACAAGCAGTGCCAGGTGGGCAACATCAGCCTCAACAGTTTGCTGGGCGCGCGCAAAACCTACGCCCTCGAGGACTGGAGCACCATTATCGTGACGGTGCGCCACAACCCGGCCCAGTACCAGGAGGCGGGCTTCTCGCAGAAGCTGGAGCTGGTGTTGCAGCGCCGCGTGAAGTTCGATATCGACATCAGCTTTCCGGCCGGCCTGCTCACCAAGCAGCTCAACGCCAAAAGCGGCGAAAGCAACAACTATACAGCCTTCAGCGGCATCAGCCTGGCTACGCTGGCGCAGTTCAGCTTCTACCACCCCACCAAAATCAATAAGCTGCGGCCCTATAAGGTGGGCGCCGGCTTCGTGGCCCTGAACGCCTTCAACCTCAACCCCAACAGCACCGCCGGCCGCGACCTGGGCATCGTGGTGCTGGGCTCCGTCTACCCCACCCGCTCCGACGCCAAGCTCACGTTCCCGCTCTACCTGGGCGGCGGCTACCTCGTAAGCACCGGCCGCCTGTTCTTCCTCTTCGGCCCCGGCATCGGCGTGAGGCTTTAGGAACGTCATTCCGAGCGAAGCGGAGCGTAGTCGAGGAATCTCGCTAGTGTAGTAATTACCATTACAATGTCAGCACGCGAGATTCCTCGGCTGCGGCTCCGCCTTCGCTCGGAATGACGTTCTACCACATTTCTACCGCACGGGCAGCTCGATGGTGATGATGGTGCCCTGGCCGGGGCGGGAGGCAATGTGGAGGGTGCCACCGAGCAGCCCCACCCGGCTCCGGATGCCGGGCAGCCCGATTCCGGGCAGCGCGTCGGGCCGGGGTTCGGGGTTGAAGCCGTGGCCGTTGTCTTCCACCGAAATGGACAGCTGGTCGCCTTCGCGCACCACATGGATGAAGGCCTCCTGGGCGCCGGCGTGCCGGATGATGTTGTTGAACAGCTCCTGCACCATGCGGTACACGGCCACTTCCAGCAGCTTGGGCAGCGGCACCTCCAGCCCCGAAACGTGCAGCGAGGCCTTGAGACTGGCCTCCGGGATGCGCCGCACCAGCTCGCCCAGGGCATAGGCCAGCCCAAAGTCTTCCAGAATCCCGGGCGTCAGCTCGAAGGAGATGGTGCGCGTCATCCGGATGGCGTCTTCGAGCAGGGTCAGGCTTTTGTCGCGGGTGGCATCGGTGGAGCGCAGCAGGTGCAGCTTGGTGGCGTAGAGCAGCTGCCCCACGCCGTTGTGCAGGGCCTCGGCAATGCGCTTGCGCTCGGCTTCCTGGGTGGCCAGAATCGCCGACAGTACCTCCTGCTGGCGGGTGAGCTGCAGGCGCGTGGTTTCTTCCTGCAGGCGGTTGCGCTCAGTGATGTCGCGGATTACCAGCAGCAGCCCCGTTATGGTGCTGTGCTCCGGCCCGCGCAGCGGCACCATGTAGGCATCGTAGTGGCCGGGGCGGTGGGCGTACGGAAGGTTGGCCTGCATCGCCCGCTCCCCGGTTTCCAGCACCTGCCGCAGCATAGCGCGCCCCCTTTCGCCAAACTGCGGGAACAAAACGAAGAGGTTGCAGCCCAGCACCTGGGCCTCTGCCTGGCCGGAGTAGCGCTCGGCTTCGCGGTTCCAGGCCGTGATGGTGCCTTCGCAGTCCAGGGCCACCACGGCGTCCAGGCTGTTGTCGAGCAGGCTTTTGGTGTATTCCTTTTCGGCCCGCAGCTGCTCACGTGCCGCCCGCTGCTCCGTGATGTTGCGCCAGACTACCTGCATCAGCTGTTCGCCGCTCACGTTGATATTGGTGAGGGTGGTTTCCAGCCACATGCCCTCCCCCTGCAGGCTGTAGCGGTACCACTCAAAACGGCTTATTCCCTGGCGGCGCAGCGTCTGGTGGTGGCGCTCCAGCACGTCGGCCGACAGCTGGCCGTCGGGCTGAAGTTCGGGCACCAGGTACGTCACGGGTTGGCGCAGCAGCTGCTCCTTGGTGCTGGCGCCCACCATGTGCAGGGCGGCCTGGTTACAGTCGACGATGTGCAGGTTGCGCACGAGCAGCACGGCGTCGGCGCTCTGCTCGAACAGGCGCCGGAACCGGGTCTCACTCGCGGCCAGCGCGTCGCGGGTGGCGCGGCGCTCCGTCACGTCGAGCAGGGCCACATGGTAGCGCGGCTCGTGGTCCGTGAAGGAAACCTGACTGCCTTCGAGCAGTCCAAACCACGGGCTGCCGTCTTGCCGGCGCATGTCCAGCTCGCAGGTATGGCGCTGGTCCGACGACTGGCCCAGCTGCTGCAGAAAATCGGCGCAGGCGGCCCGGTCGGATTCGGCCACAAACAGCGCCAGCCGCCGCCCCAGCAGCCGCTGCCGGATGCTGCCCAGCTGCTGGGCCGCCCGCAGGTTGAGCTGCCGGATGCAGCCGAGCGCATCCAGCGTGAGGTAGCCGACGGGGGCAAAGTCGTAGAGGTTGACGAACTCGGCGCGGGCGCTTTCTGCTTCGGCCTGGGCCAGCAGCAGCTCCTCGTACTGCATTTCCAGCTCTATCTGGTGGGTTTGCAGCTCCTGCACCAGTCGCTGCATGTCGTCGGGGCTTTTGTCGGTGACGGCCTGCGTAACGAGGTAGCGGCGCTTTTCGGCCCGCTCGCGCAGAGCCAGCAGTGCCTGCTGCGCGGTCTGGGGAGGCGGAAGGTCGTGGTCGTCGTTGGTGTTCATGGCAGCAGGCCAGGTTGCCCGCGCAAGGCAAGGCAGTTCGAAGATAGCCGTAATCGGCTGGCCCTGGCGCGGCTGCCGGGCCGGAGCTAGGGGCGCGACTGCAGCCCCAGCAGCACGTGGCCGGTGGGCTGCCCTTCGCTGAGAATACGCCGGCCATAGAGCAGCACCGATTGCCGGCCGGCCCCCGGAAAGGACACGTCCAGGCCAAAGTCATCGAAGCCCTCCGCCGTGCCGTCCAGGAGGCGGGCCAGCTGCTGGTGCAGGGCGGGCTGCTGCCACGCGCCATTGCTGAGCAGGCGCAGCTCCTGCCCCTTCGCGGCCGCGGCATCCACCCCGAACGTGGTGGCAAACGCCTGGCTGACGGTCAGGATCCGGAGCTGCTCGTCGAGCACCACCAGCGGCTCACGCACCGTTTCCACGATGCTTTCGGCCAGGCGGCGGCTGACCTGCACCCGCTCTTCCAGCTGCTTCATGGCCGTCACGTCGGTGAAGGTGATGACGGCGCCGCTGATGTAGTTTTCGAAGGTGCGGTAGGGCAGAATGCGCATAGCGTACCAGTCGCCGGAGGTGGTCTGGATGGTGGCCTCGGTGCTGATCAGCCGGTCGAGGACCTGCTGCACGGTGGCGGCCAGGTTTTCGGAGCGCAGGGTGCTGGCAAAGTGCGTGATGGGGCGGCCCACGTCGGCCGGCATCAGGGCAATGATCCGGCTGACCGGCGGCGTAAACCGCTTGATGAGCATGTCGTTGTCGAGGAAAATGGTGGCAATTTCCGTGGCATCGAGCAGGTTTTTCATGTCGTTGGCGGCCAACGACAGCTCCTCCGTTTTGCTCAGATACTGCATATTGAGGGTCATGAGCTCCTCGTTAAGGCTCTGCATTTCCTCCTTGTTGGTCATGGCCTCCTCGTTGGTGCTTTGCAGCTCCTCGTTGGCGCTCTGCAGCTCCTCGTTGGTGCTTTTGAGCTCCTCCAGGCTGCTTTCCATTTCTTCGATGGTGGTCTGGAGGCGGTGGCGGGTGTACTGCAGTTCTTTATCCAGAGCGGCCACCAGGTCGGTGCGGGTGGCTTCGTCGGTCGTGGGCTTGCCGTGGCGCACCCGGCGCGGGGTAGGCATATCCTCAAACGATACCAGCAGCAGGCCCGCCAGCAGCTCCGGCTCAGCCAGATACTGCACCCGCAGGCGCAGCAGCTGGTAGCCGGCCTCGGTCTGCAACCGCAGGCCCTCGCTCACCACGGGCTGCTGCTCGTGGCTGGCCCGGTGCATGGCGTCGCTGATTTCGAAACGCAGCTCGTCGCGGGCCATATCCAGGATGTTCATGCCGCTCAGGCCGGGCGCCGGCTCCAGGTACTTGCCGGTACGCCCGTGCACAAACAGAATGTCGCCTTTGGTATTGACGACCACGGACGGCGGCGCAAAGGCCCCGAGCATGGCGCGCTGCACCAAGCTGGCAAACATGCCGTCGCGGCGGGGAGTAGCAGGAATCATGGCAAGGGAATTAGCGGGCAGCGCCGCCGGGGCCTGCGGCCCGGAAGTAAACGGGAAATTGGCCAGCCGCACCAGCGAGGCGGAGCCTTCGGAACGGCGCGAAATCTTCCATTTCACATCCAGCGGCGCAAACAGGTCCTGAAAGCCGGTGAGGTTTTCACTGGGCCCCAGAAACAGCAGCCCGTTGGGGTTGAGGGCGTAATGGAAGATGGGAAGCAGGTTTTTCTGCAGCTCCGCGCTCAGGTAGATGAGCAGATTGCGGCAGCAGAGCAGGTCCAGCTTGGTGAACGGGGCGTCTTTGTTGAGGTTGTGCAGGGCAAACACCACCGAGTCGCGCACTTCCTTGCAGATTTGGTAGGCGCCGTCGAGCCGGATAAAGAAGCGCCGCAGCCGCTCCGGGCTTACGTCGGCCTCAATGTTGCTGGTATAGACGCCGGCCCGGGCCGTTTCAACGCCTTCGGTGCTGATATCGGTGGCGAAGAGCTGCAGGCGCAGGCTGTGGCCGGGGATTTCCTCGAAGCACTCGAGCAGCGTCATGGCCAGCGAGTAGGCTTCTTCGCCGGTAGAGCAGCCCGGGGCCCACACCCGCACCGTGGTGCCCGGCGCCAGCTGCCGCAGCATGAGCAGCAGCTGGCGCTTGAGCGAGGCAAAGGCCTCCGGGTCGCGGAAGAACTTCGTGACGCCAATCAGCAGCTCCTTGAACAGGTGTTCCACTTCCTCGGGGTTGTGCTGCAGGTAGCGCACGTAGTGCGTGAACTCGCGGATCTGGTGGCCGTTCATGCGGCGCTCAATACGGCGGAATACCGTATTGCGCTTGTAGAACGAGAAGTCGTGGCCGGTCTGGTTGCGAATCAGAATGAAGATCTTCTGCAGCGCGTGGGCGGGCATGCCGCCCAGCGTCTCAAACGAGGAGCTGCGTAGCGGCCGCCGCAGTGGCGGCTGGCGCACGTACTCCAGCAGCCGGGCCGGCATGTCGGCGGCGGGCAGCACAAAATCCACGAATTCGGTGGCAATGGCGGCGCGGGGCATGCTGTCGAATTCGGCTTCCTGGGGGTCCTGCACCATCACCATCCCAAAGTTTTCCATCACCATCTTCAGGCCGATGCTGCCATCGGCGCCCATGCCCGAGAGGATGATGCACACGGCCCGGTCGCGGGCATCTTTGGCCAAGCTTTGCAGGAAGTAGTCGATGGGCAGCCGATGACCGCGGGCCTGGGTGAACTCGAACAGGTGCAGCGACCCGTGCAGCAGCGACATGTCGCGGCCGGGCGGAATCACGTACACGTGGTTGGGGCGCACTTTCAGCCCGTCGGTTACCTCGTGCACGGGCAGCGAGGTGAAGTGCTGCAGCACATGGGCCAGCTCGCTATCCTGCGTGGGCATCTGGTGCGTGACGACGATGTAGGCCAGGCCACTGGTGGGCTGCACGGCCCGCAGAAAATGCTCCAGCGCCACCAGCGAGCCCGCCGAGCCCCCCAGGCACACGATAGGGAAGCTGCTGCTGCTCCCGGCCAGGCCCACCGCCAGAGGCCCCGGCTGCACCTGCAGCCGCCCGCCCGCTACGGGGGTAACAGCGGCGGCGGAAGTAGCTGTTTGGCCGATAACTGGCGCTTTGGGAGTTTGCATACGCACGGAGCAGCAGCCAGGAAAAGAACAGGCCCGCTGCGGAAAAGACATCCAAAAGTAACCAGAAAGCACCGCCTTCCTACCACCGGCCAGCCAGCCGCCGGCCCCGAAAAAAACAAGCTTAATAAGCCCTCAGATCATGTTTTTCACCGGTCAGCTTCCCGCCAGTGCTGTGGCAGACTGCGGTGCCGGCCCCGGAACGGACCCGCAATCCGGGGGCACCGTGCGCGGCACCGGCGCCGGGCCGACAGTCGTGGCGGAGGCAACTACGTAGTAGGCTGGTTTACTGCTCACGTTCGTATGCCTGCCTCTGCCCCACCGCTTCTACCTGCGGCCTCCTCGCCGTTTACGCCGCTGCGCATCCCTATTTTCCGGATGCTCTGGATTGCGTCGTTCGTGTCCAACATCGGCACCTGGATGCAGAACGTGGGCGCCGTGGGTTTGATGACGGAGCTGACGCCCTCGCCGGTGCTGGTGGCCCTGCTCCAGACGGCCGCCGCGCTGCCCGTGTTCCTGCTGAGTCTGCCCGCCGGCGCCCTCGCCGACCTTGTGGACCGGCGCAAGATGCTGCTCACCACCCAGACCTGGATGGCCACGGTGGCGCTGCTGCTGGCGGCCATCACGCTGCTGGGCTTCAACAACCCGTGGCTGCTGCTCACGCTCACGTTTCTGCTGGGGCTGGGCGGCGCCCTCAACAACCCCGTCTGGCAAACCGTGACGCCCGAGCTGGTGCCCCGCGCCGAGCTGCCCCAGGCCATTGCCCTCAACAGCGTCAGCTTCAATCTGGCCCGGGCCTTCGGGCCGGCGCTGGGCGGGCTGGTGATTGGGTATTTCTCGGCGGGGGCGGCGTTTCTACTGAACGGGCTGTCGTTTCTGGCCACCATCTATATGGTGTACAGCTGGAAGCGGGCCCCGCAGACTACTTCTTCGCTGGCTACCGAGCGGGTGGTGGCGGCCATCCGGGGCGGGGTACGCTACGCCCGCTTTTCGCCGCCGGTGCAGCACATCTTGGTGCGGGGCGTGAGCTTCACGTTTGGGGCCAGCGCCCTGCTGGCCCTGATGCCGGCCGTGGTAATCCGGCAGCTGCAGCTGCCCACTTCGTTCTACTCCATCCTGCTCTCGTGCATGGGCGCTGGGGCAGTGCTGGGGGCGCTGCTGCTGCCGCGCCTCAACCGCCGCCTCAGCATCGACTGGCGCGTGACGCTGGCCACCGCCGCCTTTGCGCTGGGGCTGTTGGGGCTGGCCTACTCGGGCAGCAAGCCACTGCTGATGGCACTGCTGGTGCTGGTGGGGCTGGCCTGGATGCTGGTGCTCAACTCGTTCAGCGTGGGCGTGCAAACCGTAGTGCCGCGCTGGGTGCAGGCCCGCACCATCAGCCTGTATTTGCTTACCATTCAGGGTGGTATGGCGCTGGGCAGCGTAGTGTGGGGGGCGGTGGCCAGCCGTTGGGGGCTGCCGGCGGCGTTGGCCGGCGCGGCCACCTGGCTCACGCTCAGCACCCTGCTGGGGCTGCGCTTCTCGCTCTACAACGCTCCCGAAACCCTCGACCACACGCCGGCCCGCCCCCGCCCCGAGCCGCTGCTGGCCGAGGCCCCCGCGCCCACGGCCGGCCCGGTCATCATCACCACCACCTACCAGGTCGCGCCCGAAAACCGCCCCACCTTCACCTACCTCATGGACCAGCTGGCCGATATCCGGCGGCGCGAGGGAGCCATCGGCTGGGGCCTCTACGTGGATCTGGCCGAGCCCACCCGCCTGGTGGAGTACTTCATGACCGAATCGTGGGAGGAGCACGCGCAGCAGCACGAGCGGGGCGTCAGCCGCGACGAGGCGGCGCTCAAAACCCAGCTGCGGGCGCTGCACCAGGGCCCGGGCGCCCCGGCAGTGGCGCACCTGCTGGCCCAGTCCTACCACGATACTTCGCCGCCGCCCGTGATGGTGCCCGGCAGCACCCGCCTGGTGGCCAGCACCGCCGGCGAGGCCACGTAGCCAATTGCTCCGGTACGACTGCTGAACGAGGCCGTAACAACATCAGCACGCAACGACCGGCCCGACGGCGGAAAGAGCCGCCGGACCAGAGCGGCCGGCCGCCGTAACCGGCCGCTGCCTAGCCCAGGGCTTCAGCCCTGGAACCCCACGCGAATCTGTGCGACCTTTGCCCGGGCTGAACATTTAGCCGGTTGCGGCGCTTGTAGCCTTTCTCCCCTCTCTCAATCCGCATGAATCTTCTCTACCGCTACCTGCGCCACTATTGGGGCCTGCTGGCGCTGGCTTTGCTGCTGGCCGCCATCAACCAGATATTCTCCCTGCTCGACCCCTTCATTCTGGGGCAGATTATTGATCGTTACGTGTCGCCGGCCCTGAAAACCGCCCAGAAACCCACGTTTTGGGTGTTTGTCACGGGCGGCGCCGGCCTGCTCATTCTGAAGGCGCTGGGCGTGGCCATGGTGTCGCGCATCGCCAAGAACTTCCAGGACTACTACACCAACGTCATCACCCAGCGGCTGGGCGCCGAGCTGTACTCCGACGGCCTGCGCCACTCGCTGGAGCTGCCCTACCAGGTGTTCGAGGACCAACGCTCGGGCGAGACGCTGGGCAAGCTCCAGAAGGTGCGCACCGACGTGGAAAAGCTCATTCAGAGCTTCATCAACATCCTGTTCATCTCGTTGGTGGGTATCATTTTCGTGACGTGGTATGCCCTGAGCGTGTACTGGCCCATCGCGCTGGTGTATTTTCTCACCATTCCGCTGCTGGCGACGCTGAGCTTTTTCCTGAGCCGGCGCATCAAGGTGATTCAGAAAACCATCGTGGCCGAAACCACGGCTTTGGCCGGTTCCACCACCGAAAGCTTGCGCAATATTGAGCTGATCAAGAGCCTGGGGCTGGCCCAGCAGGAAACCCAGCGCCTGAACGCCACCACCGAGAAAATCCTGAAGCTGGAGCTGAAAAAGGTGCGCTACCTCCGTTCCCTGTCGTTTGTGCAGGGCACGTTCGTGAACCTGATGCGCAACGTGATTCTGCTCATGCTGGTGTTTCTGGTGGTGCAGGGCGTCATTCAGCCGGGCAAGTTCATTACCTTCTTCTTCTACTCCTTCGCCATTTTCGGGCCGCTGCAGGAGATGGGCACCCTCATCAACATCTACCGCGAAACCGAGGCCTCGCTGGCCAACTACCAGCAGATTCTCGACACGCCCAAGGAAGTCAAGCCGGCTCACCCCAAAACCATCGAGCAGATCGAAACCCTGGCCTTCGACGACGTGCACTTCCAGCACCTCACGGCCAGCGCCCCCGCCCTCGACGGCATCAGCTTCCAGACCAAGCTGGGCGAAACCATTGCCTTCGTAGGGCCCTCGGGCTCGGGCAAAACCACGCTCGTGAAGCTACTGGTGGGCCTCTACCCGCCCGCACAGGGCCGGATTCTCTACAACGGCATCCCCGGCCCCGAGCTGGACTTGGATACCCTGCGCGAGCAGATCGGCTTCGTGACCCAGGACACCCAGCTGTTCGCGGGCACCATCCGCGAAAACCTGCGCTTCGTGGCCCCCAATGCCACCGACGAGCAGTGCCTGCACGCCATGCACCAGGCCGCCGCCGACACGCTGCTGGCCCGCGCCCCGCTGGGCCTGGATACGGTAATCGGCGAAGGTGGCGTGAAGGTATCGGGCGGCGAAAAGCAGCGCCTCAGCATCGCCCGGGCCCTGTTGCGCCGCCCCACCCTGCTGGTGTTCGATGAGGCCACTTCGGCTCTGGATTCCCTGACCGAAGAGGAAATCAGCCAGACGGTGCGTGAGCTGTCGGGCTCGCGCCGGCATATCACCATCCTCATTGCCCACCGCCTGAGCACCATCCTGCACGCCGACCGCATTTTCGTGCTGGAGCGCGGCCACGTGGCCGAAGCCGGCCGCCACGAGGAGCTACTGACGCAGCGCGGCCTCTACTACGCCATGTGGCGCCAGCAGATCGGCGAGCGGCCCCAGGCCTCTATCCGGCCGCAGCGCCAGCCAGCGTAAGGCAGTAGCGCGAACTGTGTAGTTCGCGCTACTGCACCATCCCCTTAAACAGCACAAAGCCGCCGGCCCGAAGAACTTCAGGCCGGCGGCTTTATGCTGTAAAAACGAACGGGGGCTACTGCTTCACCACCCGGGTGCGGACCGGCGGGCCGCCGGCCGTGCTCCATTCCAGCACATACACGCCCGGGCGCACAGCCGGCGCCGACAGTTCCACGGCGGTTTGCCCGGCCGGCACAGCCTGGGTGAGCACGAGGTGGCCCGCCAGGTCGTAGAGGCGCAGGGTGGCAGCTTCGGCGGCCGGCAGCGCCACCTGCAACTCCGCGCCGAACGGGTTCGGATACGCCACCAGCTCGCGGCCGGCAGCTGGGGCCACCGTTGCCACGGAGGAGAAATGATCGGTGCCGTCCTCATCCTGCTGGCGCAGGCGGTAGTAGCGCAGCCCGGCCCCGGCCCGGCCGTCCAGATACTCGTAGCGGCGTGCAGTGGTGGAGTTGCCGGCGGCGGGCTGCCGCGTAAGCTCCTGCCACTCGCCGGCCGGGTCCAAGGTGGTTTCCACCGCGAAGAAGGCGCTGTTTACTTCCGTGGCCGTCTGCCAGCGTAGCTGCACGCCCCCGCTCACCCGCCCGGCCCCAAAGCTGACCAGCGTGACGGGCAGAGGCACGGCCGCCAGGCGCACGTAGCTGGGGTTGCCGCAGCGCGGGGCGCTCAGGCTGAAGTCGATGATGGCATTGCCGCCGGCCACGTCGTTGGTGGCGTTGAGCACCCGGTTCTGGGTGTTGGCCGCAATGGCAAAGTGCATCACCGCGCCGGGCCGGATGATGTGGCCCAGCTGAATGCCGTGGCCCAGCTCGTGTAACGACACGGTTTCGAAATCAATCTGCCCGCCGGTGGGCGCGGCCGGGCCGTACTGCCAGCTCCGCTCCCCGTCGAAGATGAAGTCGGTGCCCGCTAGCACCCAGTTGAAGCCGCCTGCGCCGTTGGAGCAGCCGGAAAAGTACGAGTAGGCCACGCCCAGCACCCCGGCCGGCAGCTCGGTGGCATCATCGAAGCTGACCACGTTCACATTGTCGTTGGCCACGTTGGAGTTGATGGGGGTGGTGACGGCCGCTATTTTGCGGTTGGCGCCCACACCGTTGCGCCAGGTGATGAGGGCCCGCTCAAAGGAGGCCGTGGCGGCGGTATTGGCCGCGAAATTCTGGTTGTAGGTGAGCGTGTAGCCGCCGGCGCCATCCCGGCTCACCAGCGCCACCGGAGCCGGTGCGCCGCTGAATTCCACATTGGCCAGGGAGTAGTCCACCGTCAGATTGGTGCCGCTCAGGCTGCTTTCCGAGGTGCCATTGGTAATCAGCAGCCGGCCCGTGCCGGCCGGGCCCGCGCCGCCCACCGTCGCGGCCGGTACCCGCACCCGTATTTCCGTGTCCGACCAGCTCAGGTACTCCCCCGCCAGCGGCGACACAAACGACGTCCCGCCGTTGTTGGCATTGCTGAAGCCCACCGTCCCGGTGCCCTGCGTGGCCCCAAACCCCGAGCCGGTGATGGTCAGCACCGCCCGGGTGCCGGCCGTGACGGTGGCGGGGCTGAAGCTGGTAATGACGGGGGGCGCCGCAGGCCGGGCCACCCGCCGCAGCCGGGCCAGCAGCACCTCGTTGGGCTGGATTTCGCGGTAGGCCTGCCCGGTCTGGGCCTGGAGCGTGGGGTACAGCTCCCCCGGGATGGACGTGTAGCGCCGGAACGGGTCGGCGGCGGTGGCCGTGGCCAGGTCCAGCCGGATCAGGCCCTGGGGGCCGGCCGCCAGGCGGTAGCGGCCGAGCTGGGTGGGGTCGGGCTGCAGCAGGAAGATGGCCTGCTCGCCGACGGCCAGCGTGGGTGCGTTGGAAACTTCTTCGCGGCGTAGGCCCACGGTGCCGCCTTCAGTCAGCAGCGTGAGGGCACCGGCCGGCAGCGTGCCCCGGAATACTTTAAATACCTCCAGCTCGTTGAGGGTGATGATGTGCGGGCCGGTATCGAGGCTGCGCGTGGCCTGCACCCGCGCCTCCACCACCAGCGGCGCCTCCTGCAGCCGCTCCGCCCACGACAGCGGCTGTAGCAGGCACATCTCCTGGGCGTGGGCGGGGCCCGCCAGGGCCAGCATCACGCCCAGTACGCCCAATCCTGCTCGCAGGAACCCCTTCTGGTTTAATTGTGTTTTTTTCATGCCGATCAGCCGTCTTTCGTATCTGCTTGCAATATCCCTCCCGCACCCATACCCTATATTTCATACAACCAATATAACAATTGTGTCAGCTAACCTGCTACCAGTGAGCGAAATTCATTGAAATACCCGTTTCTGATTCCGGCAAGGTAATTGCCAGTCACTACTCACCTCAAGAATAACTTTTCCATGAATCACCTACGCTTTTTCCGCCGCTTCTCAGGTCTGGTGCTTGCCGGGTGGCTTATTCTGGCCGGCCCGGCTGAGGCCCAGTCGGCCGCCACCGCCCAGCGCGACGTGCTGCGCGAAATCACCGACGTCGTGGGCCTCAAACCCCGGTTTCAGCTGCGCTCCACCACGCAGGTGCAGAACGCCGCGGCCGTGGTGTACGGCGGGCAGCGCTACCTGCTCTACAACCCGCAGTTTGTGGCGGCCGTGAACCAGGCCGGCCGCACCGACTGGGCCGGCATCAGCATTTTGGCCCACGAGATGGGCCACCACCTCAACGGCCACACCCTGCGCGCCGGCGGCTCCAACCCCGCCGATGAGCTGGAAGCCGACGAGTTTTCGGGGTTTGTGCTGCGCAAGATGGGCGCCAGCCTGGCGCAGGCGCAGGCCGGCATGGCCGTGGTGTCCGACGAGCAGGCCTCGCCCACGCACCCCGGCCGCAGCACCCGCCTGCAGTCCATCAACGAGGGCTGGCAGCGTGCCAGCCGGCAGATTGTGGCCAGCAGCCGCAGCACCGCGCCATCTGCCTCGCCTGCAATGGTGATGAGCCGGCCGGCGCCGGCGCCAGTAGCTACGGTGGCCAGCCGCATCAGCCAGCCCAGCAACACCATCGGCAGAATCACGTTCCGCAGCAACCCTGCCGAGCTGTACTACCTCACCAGCCACCTCAACATCGTACGCCTCAACCAGGAGGCCCGCACCACGCAGGTGGTGGGCCGCCTCACCCGCTCCGATTCGGTGTCGTATCCTTATATCATCGTCGATGGGCAGCAGCGCCGCCTGTTCGTGAGTGCCGCCGGGGGAGTGTTCGACGCCAATGGCCGCCAGGTAGCCCTGCTCTCCGACCCGTCGTAGTCAGCATAGATTTTCGTTCTGGTTTCTCTTCGGCAACGGCCGGCTCCTGCGTGCAGGTGCCGGCCGTTATCTTTAGGGCCGCCGGTGCCGGCTGCTTCTTTTCTCCTTCTCTTCGCTTTCGATGCCCGTTTATCCTTTTCTGCTGGTGGATGCCTTCACTGAAACCGCGCTGGGCGGCAACTCCTGCGCCGTGGTGCTCGACGCCGACAACCTGACCGCCGACCAGATGCAGCGCCTGGCCCAGGAGTTCAACCAGCCCGAAACCGCCTTCGTGCGCCACTCCGCCACAGCCGACTTTGCCGTGCGCTACTTCACGCCGGCCGAGGAGATTCCGCTGGCCGGCCACCCCACCATTGCCACGCTCACGGCCCTGCTGCACACCGGCCGCCTGCCCCGCCCCACGCACGCCACGCCCCTCACGCTGGAGCTGCTGCACGGGCCCATTGCGGTGGCCGTAGAGCCCGCCGAGCCCGGCCGCCCCCACCTGGTACACATGACGCAGCGCCGCCCCGTCTTCGGGCAGGTGCACGATGCCGCCGAGGTGCTGCCCATGTTCGGCCTCACGCCCGCCGACCTGCTGCCCGGAACTGTGGTGCAAACCGTGAGCACCGGCACCCCGCAGCTGATGGTGCCCCTGCGCGACGCCGCCACCCTGCGCCGGGCGCACCTGGCCCAGCCCGAGGCGCTGCTGGCCTACCGGCAGACCACCGGCTTTTTTAGCTCCCACCTGTTTTGCCTGGAAGGCGCCACGCCGGCGGGCCGCACGTTTGCGCGCCATATCTGCACCCCGCCCGATGTGCTGGAAGACCCCGTTACGGGCTCGGCTACCGGCGGCATGGCGGCCTACCTCTGGCACTACGGCCTGCTGGATTCGCCGGCGTTTCTGGCCGAACAGGGCCACTGGCTGGGCCGCCCCGGCACGGTGCAGGTGCTGGTGCAGGGCCCCCCAACTGATATTGAAGCAGTACGCATCAGCGGGACGGGCGTGGTGGTGCTGGAAGGACGCCTCACGCTGTAGCGCAGCGGTTTTACCCGTGCTGGCACAGGCACCGCAACCACGGCCGCCATTTGGCAGTTATACCCGGGCACGTCCGGCAGGGCGCTGCATTCCCTTTTTTGCGCTGCTTATGCCCGAATTACCCGAGGTAGAAACCTACCGCCGCTTCCTCGACGACCTGGTGGTGGCCCAGACCATCACGGCGCTGGAAGTGAAAGACGCCAAAGTGCTGGCCACCGACGAAGACACCCTGCGCCGCGCCCTCACCGGCCGCACCATCACGCATACCAGCCGCCTGGGCAAAAACTGCTTTCTACACCTCGATGACGACCGGGTGCTGGTACTGCACTTCGGCATGACCGGCGACGTGGGCGCCTACCGCGACGAGCCGGACGCCCCGCGTTTTACCCGCTTGGCCCTGCACTTAGCCGACGGCCTGCGCATTGCGTTTGTGGATGCGCGTAAGTTTGGCCGTATCCGGCTGGTAGAGGGCGTGGCGCAGTACCAGAAAGCCAAGAAGCTGGGCCCCGATGCCCTGGATATTACGGCTGCCCAGCTGCAGCAGGCCCTGGGCGCGCGTAAGCCCATGATCAAGCCGCTGCTGCTGGACCAGAGCATCACGGCTGGCCTCGGAAATTGGATTGTAGACGAAGTGCTGTTCCAGGCGCGTGTACATCCGGAGCGTCGAGCACACACGCTCAGCACCACCGAGTTTGAGGCCCTACACGCGGCTATCCAGCTGGTGCTCAGCACGGCTATCCGGCACGAAGCCACGTACCGGTATTTCCCGGCTTCGTTCCTGATTCATGCCCGCGAATGGGACGACTCAGCCACTCCAGGCACGAATAACCATATTTTCTGCCCGCGTCATCCAAAAATTGAAATAGCAAAAAGCTACGTAGGTGGGCGGGCTACCTACTACTGCCCTAAGTGCCAGCCACCACCACCGGCTTCTGAATAGTGCTATACAGTATATTTAAAAGGCCTCTGAATCAGATTTAGGGGCCTTTTTTACTTTTCAGGGAATAATTAATCACAAAATCAAGATAATCAGCCATCTAGTGTACTCTTCTGATATAAAGTGGTAAAAATTGACCTTTTCCTATACATGACGAACTAACTTGATAAACAGTTAGTTAGATTTGCACTAACGAAACCCACCTGGGTGATTCGTTGAGAAGAGAAGTTGGACGCCTAGTGAAGAAGTACCGGCCCGGAGTGGCCATGCCGAAGTAAGACGTGTTGTTGAAGTAACTCAAAAATCACCCAAAACCCATTTCATGAAGAAAGTAACCTTGTTCCTGAGCCTCGCTGCCACCGTTCTAAGCCTGGCTTCCTGTGAGAAAGAATTGGATAATGTAAATACGCCGAACCAGGCTGTTACAGCATCTGCCGCCACTGCCGCTCAAACAGTGGAAGAGAAAACCAGCCTGCTTACTACCGGCGACTGGAAACTGACCAGCCAGGTGGGCACCGCCAATGAGCTGACCACCGACCTTCGGGTGATGCTGAAGGCCGATAAGCTCGACAACCTCACGCAGTTCCGCGACGCCGGCAAGTTGATCCTGGATGAAGGCACTCTGAAGCGCGACGCCGAAACCACCCAGCAAACGGAAGGCACCTGGGCTTTCACCGATAACGGCCAATCGCTGGCAATGGCCCACGCCGGAGTTACTACCACATACTCCATTGCCGAGTTGACGGCTACCACTCTGCGGCTGGTTCAGACCGAAGCCGGCGCCGGGGGCAAGACTACCACGATAACGTCGGTGTACGGCCGCTAGAATTTTCGCCCGCCGCGTACCCCAATATGTACCACCGTTCAAGCAAAAAAGCGCCCGGCTGTTCAGCCGGGCGCTTTTTTTGTCATGATGGGCCAGCGTTCTGCTGCCGTTGCCTTAGGCGTGGGGCAGTTCGTTGTTGTCCTTCTCGGCTTTGCGGGTGAGGGCCGTCAGCCACGACTGCGACAGTTCCGACTCGCTTTCGTGGCCGAAACGGCGGGCATCGCCCTGCTCGCCGGTAGGGGCCGGGAGCGTCCGGTTCACCCAGCTCAGCAGGTCGGCGGTGGTGCCGGGGGCCAGGCCGTGGAAGGCCGAAAGCAGCTTGGCGGGCAGGCCGATGATGATTTCGGCGTCGCCGCGGCGGCAGGCGTTCCAGATCTGGCGGGCCGCCGAGTCGGCCGCGACGGTGAGAGCCGGCAGCGAGTCGGCAATGGTGAACCAGGCGTATTCCTTGCGGTGCTGCCCTTTCACAATGGCATTGCGCGGACTGCCCGTACGCAGCAGGCCGGGGCAGACGGTGGTCACCTGAATACCATATTGGCGCAGCTCGGCCCGGAAGCCTTCTGACAAGCCCACCAGGGCAAACTTGCTGGCACTATAGGGCGCCAGGTGCGGCACGGCCACCTTGCCGCCCACCGAGGCAATGTTCACGATGCGGCCTTCGCCGCGGAGGCGCATATCGGGCAGTACGGCCTGCATGGCGTGCAGCGGGGCCCAGAAGTGGGTGTCCATCGACTCCTCGTACTCGCGCAGCTCCATGTGGTCGAGGGGGCCGGCCGTGATGATGCCAGCGTTGTTGACCAGCACTTCGATAGGCCCCAGTTGCTGCTGCACCTCGGCTACCAGCGTCCGGACTTCCACGGCGTTGGTCAGGTCGCGCACCAGGGCCATTACCTGCGCACCGTCGGCGGCCAGCTCCTGGCGGGCCCGCTCCAGCTCCTCGGCGTCGCGGGCGCAGATGGCTACTTTGGCGCCTTCGGCCACGGCCTGGCGGGCCAGAATAAGGCCCAGGCCGCGCGAGCCGCCGGTTACCAGCACCACACGGCCCCGCAGGTCGTAGGTGCCGCGGCGGTTGCTCCAGAGCGTGGCGGCGGCCAGCGCCAGACCGGCGCCAGCGGCGGCCAGCCAGTTGTTTCGGGTAGTTGGGGTCATGGCTAGAGAGGGTTGCGGAAGGTGAGCCTGCCGCTTACATACTACCGGAAGCCGTGGGAAGTTTGCCGGCCAGGCACCTTTGCCGAAATTCTGGAGCCGGGCCGACCAAAAAGGGAAAAGCCGGCGTTATAGCCCTGCCTTTTCTGAATTGGCATCATCTTTACATATCAATTGGGGCGGCGGCCCTTATGACCACATCCGCCAACGGCCGCCGGCTCCCATTTTCTTTGCCATTCCATGAAAAAATCTGTTTTAGCCACGCTGCTGGCGCTCAGCGCGCCCGGTCTGCTACTGGCCCAGACCACCACCAAAGTCAAAACCAAGTCGGAAACGGCAGGCGCTGACACCAAGACCAAGACCCGCACTTCCGCTGCCACATCCGCCGCTCCGCTGCCCGCCGCCGAGCCCGATGCCACCAAGGTAGATGCCCGCGCTGCCTCGCTCACGGCCAACATGCAGAAAGCCCTGGGCCTGAATCCGCAGCAGGTGGAGAAAGTGCGCCAGATAAACCTGGTGAGCGTGCGGGGCGTGGAAACCGCCCGCCTCACTTACCGCCAGAACGTGCGCAAGATGGCCACCGTCATCGACGACATCGGGCAGGCCCGGATGGGCGCCCTGAAGGACGTGCTGACGCCCGCCCAGTTCGACCGGTATCAACGCAAGCGCGAAGAGAAAATGGGCGTTCCGAATGCCCAGGGCGCCCAAGGCACCCCCGCCCCCGGCCTGCCGGGTAATGAGTGATTTTTGGTGACAGGTGACAGGTGACAGGTGACAGGTGACAGGTGACAGGTGACAGGTAAAGAAAGAACGTCATTCCGAGCAGCGCGAGGAATCTCGCCAGCGTAGTAATCCCCAAAAACCACATTATCAAAAAACTCGTCTGGCTCCCCCTCTCCACGGGAGAGGGGGCCGGGGGGTGAGGCCCACGTCAGCACGCGAGATTCCTCGCAGGCTCGGAATGACGACCTGTCACCTCATCACCCCATCACCCAAAATCACCCAAACACCTGCAGGCTCAGCTTCACGATGAAGCTACCCACCACCACCAGAAACAGGACGCGCACGAAGCCGGTGCCGTGGCGCAACGCCAGGTGCGCCCCCAGCGTGGAACCCACCATATTGCAGAGCGCCATCGGGAGGGCTACGGCCCACAGGATCTGCCCGGTGTAGGCGAAGTACAGCAGCGCCGCCAGGTTGGTGGCCACGTTCACCAGCTTGGCAGACGCCGAGGAGGTGATGAAATCGTAGCCGAACAGGCCCACGAAGGCAAACAGCAGGAACGAGCCCGTACCCGGCCCGAAGAAGCCGTCGTAGAAGCCGATGATCAGGCCCACCAGCGCCCCGTACAGCGGCTCGCGCTGCGCCGATAGCCGCGGGGCGTGCAGGCTCCCGAAATCCTTGCGCCAAAACGTGTAGACGGCAATGGCCACCAGCAGCCCCAGCACCAGCGGCGGCAGCAGCTCCTGCGGCAGCTGGCTCACCACACGCGCCCCCAGAAACGAAAACACGCCCGCCACGGCCGCCGCCGTGCCCACGGCCCGCCACCGGATGGGCACCTTGCCGGCATAGCTGCGCAGCGCCGCCGCCGTGCCCATCAACGATGAGACTTTGCCCGTGCCCAGAATAGTGGGCACCGGCGTGCCCTTCAGCAGCAGCAACATGGCCGGCAGCTGAATCAGGCCGCCACCGCCCACTATGGAATCAATGAAACCGGCCAGAAAGGCAAAAAAACACAGCAGGCCGAGCGCCACGGGAGTTACCATGCCGCGAAAGTAGCACCCAACGCCCCTGGTTCCGCATCAGGCATGCTGTTGGCGGCCGGCAAGCCTTATTTTGCGGCGCACCTTACTTTACTGAATCACCATGCACGGCCCCGACCCCGCTACGCTGTACCCGCTGCCGCACCATCGCAAGCTGGTGTTCCTCAAAAACCTGGTTACCCGCCCCAACATCATCGTCGGCGACTACACCTATTATGATGACCTAGAAGACCCGGCCAACTTTGAGCGCAACGTGCTCTACCATTTTGACTTTCTGGGCGACCAGCTGATTATTGGCCGGTTCTGCGCCCTGGCGTCCGGCGTGAAGTTCATTATGAATGGCGGCAACCACGAAACTACGCCGGTTTCCACGTTTCCGTTTGCCATTTTCGGGGGTGGCTGGGAAGCGCTGATGGCCGACCAGTCGGTGCAGGAAAAATACCCCTCCAAGGGCGACACCGTGGTGGGGCATGACGTCTGGATTGGTTACGAAGCCACCATCATGCCCGGCGTGCAAATCGGCAACGGCGCCGTAGTGGCCGCCAAATCCGTGGTAACGCGCGACGTGCCGGCCTACGCTGTGGTGGCTGGCAACCCGGCCCAGGTGGTGCGTTACCGTTTCGACGAAACCACCATAGCGCGGCTACAGGCGCTGGCGTGGTGGCACTGGCCTGCCGATAAAATCACGCGCCATCTGTCGCTGCTCAATGCCGCCGACCTCGACGCGCTGGAAGCCGCCGAATAGCGCGCGGCGTGTACCACACGGTAATGGTGCGGCAGTAAACTAACCGCCCCCGATTGGTGTTATACCAGCTATGAATTCCTTGAACCTGACTTCCTCTGCTTCGCAACCCCTTCGTCTGAGCGTGCTCGACCAGTCGCCGGTGCCGCTGGGCCGCACCCCGCGCGAGGCGCTGCAGCATTCCATAGAGCTGGCGCGCCTCACCGACCGGCTGGGCTTCACCCGCTTCTGGGTGAGCGAACATCATAACACTAACACCTTGGCCGGATCATCGCCGGAGGTGCTGCTGGCCCGCCTGGGCGCCGAAACCAGCCGCATCCGGCTGGGCTCGGGCGGCGTGATGCTGCCCCACTACTCGGCCCTGAAAGTGGCCGAAAACTTCCGCATGCTGGAGGCCCTCTACCCCGGCCGCATCGACCTGGGCATTGGGCGGGCGCCCGGCACCGACCGCATAACGGCCCACGCCCTCAACCCCCACAACCAGTTCCGCGACGAAGACTTCGCCGAGCAGCTCATGGACCTGCGGGCCTACCTGCGCGACGAAACCGTGCCCGACACCATCCATGCCCGCGTGAAAGCCGCGCCGTTTGTGGATACGGTGCCGGAGCTGTGGCTGCTAAGCAGCAGCGGGCAAAGTGGCCTGTTTGCGGCGCACGTGGGGGCCGCGTTTTCCTTCGCCCACTTCATCAACCCCAATGGCGGGCCGAAGATGGTGCAGATGTACCGTGAGCGGTTCCGGCCGTCGCCGGAGCTGGCGGAGCCACAGGCCAACGTGGCCGTGTTTGTGGCCTGCGCCGACACCGCCGGCCACGCCCAGGCCCTGGCCGACAACCTGGCGCTGCAGATGCTGAAGCTGGAAACCGGCCAGTTCACGCCAATCGAAGCCGTGGAGAAAGTGAATGTAGCCAGCCTGTCGGCCGACCTGCGGGCGCGCCTGGCATACCACCACCAGCGCATCATCAGCGGCACGCCCGACAAGGTGAAGGCCGACCTGACGGCGCTGGCCGCCAGCTACGGCGTAGATGAGGTGTCGGCCTTGACCATCACCCACGACTACGACGACCGGCTCCGCTCCTACGAGCTGCTGGCCGACGCCTTCGCGCTGGATACGCCCGTTCCGGAGCAGTTGGCGGCGGCTATCTAGCTCCGGCACCTCCACTTCACCACACGCAAAAGCGCCAAATCTGTCCAGGTCTGGCGCTTTTGCATGTGGCAGGTTGCGGGTGTCGGTCAGGCGCTTATCTGTCTATTTATAATTTTTCTAAACAACTATTTTGAATCTATCTAAATAGCGGCGTGCTTTGCATTGTTTTTAATCAATCTAAATAAGCAAAGCATCTCCTCTCATGTCCCGACTCCTACCCTTGCTGCTGACCGCCCTGCCCCTCACGGCGGCCCTCCCTGTTTCTGCGTTTGTTGCGCCTCCCGGGGGGCCGGTTGCCAACTCGGGCGCCGACGAGCCGGCGCGGCGCGGCTGGGTGGCGGGCCGCGTGACGGATGCCGACGGGAAGGGCGTGGAAGGCGTGACGGTGGCGCTGAAAGGCACTTCGTACGGCGCCAGCACCACCGCCGACGGCCACTTCCGGCTGGCCGCGCAGGCGGGCTCCTACCAGTTGGTGGTGAGCAGCATCGGATATGCTACGCAGGAAGTGGTGGTGAGCGTGGCGAGCGGCGAAACCGTAACGCTACCGGCTTTCACGCTGGCCGTGAGCAACCAGAACCTGTCGGAGGTGACCGTGACCGGCACCAAGTCGATGAACCAACGGGCGCTACGCGTGGGCAAGCTGCCCGTGGCCGCCCTCGACCTGCCGCAGAGCGCCGTGACGGTGGAGCGCGAGGTGCTGGATCAGCAGCAGGTGCTGCGCCTGAGCGACGCGCTGGTGAACGTGAGCGGCCTGTACGTGACCAGCACCACCGGCGGCACGCAGGAAGAGCTGGGCAGCCGGGGCTTCGCCTACGGCTCCAACAACACCTTCAAGAACGGCGTCCGGTTCAATAACGGCGTGATGCCGGAAGCCAGCTCGCTGGAACGGATGGAAGTGCTGAAAGGCAGCGCGGCCATCCTGTACGGCAACGTGGCGGCGGGCGGCGTGCTCAACCTCGTCACCAAGAAGCCGCAGTTTGAGCGCGGCGGCTCGGTGGGGCTGCGGGTGGGCAGCTTCGGGTTCTGGAAGCCGATGGTGGACGTGTACGGCGCCATCGGCAACAGCCAGAAGGCCGCTTTCCGGCTGAATGGCAGCTACGAAAACGCCGACAGCTTCCGCGACGAAGTGAAATCGGAACGGGTGTATGTGAACCCGTCGCTGCTGTTTGAGCTGACACCGAAAACCACGCTGGTGCTGGAAGGCGACTACCTGCGCGATAACCGCACGCCCGATTTTGGGGTGGGTGCCATCGACTACAACATTCTGGAGTCGCGGACCCGGTTTCTGAACGTGCCGGGGGCCGAGAATGCCACCACCCAAACCAGCACGACGGCCACGCTGAGCACGCGCCTCAACGACAAGTGGCAGCTGCGCGCCGTAGGCGGATTCCAGCGCTACGACAGCGAGCAGCGCACCGGCAACCGCCCCACCAACATCAACAACGGCACGCGCCCGGCCCGGGGCACGGTGGGCAGCCCCACTTACGTGCCGGCCGCTCCCAAGCCCAGCCTCTACGGCAACTGGGGCCGCACTTTGGGCCGCAGCGAAACGTCGGAAAACTACTACCTCGCGCAGCTTGACCTCACGGGCGAGGTGCGCACCGGCTTCCTGGAGCACAACGTGCTGCTCGGCGCCGATGCCGACCAGTACAACACCAACGCGCTGACTTACACCGCGCAGGCCTACGACTCCATCAACGTAGTGGACCGCAGCCGGACGCTGGCACGGGCGGCCAACGCCGTGAATAGCTTCGACGCGCTGGCCCGCAACACCCGCACGCTCACCAACACGCGCCGCGCCGGCTTCTACGTGCAGGACCTGATCAGCATTTCCGAGAAGGTAAAGCTGCTGGCCGGGGTGCGCTGGAGCTACCAGGAAACGCCGAGCGACGTGTACACCTACGCCGCGCCAACCGCCGCCGACCAGACGCTGAAGGTGACGCAGCAGAACCGCCGCTTCGATGACGCCTTCTCGCCGCGCCTGGGCGTGGTGTACCAGCCGCTCAAAACCACCTCGGTATTCGCGTCTTACGCCAACTCGTTTCAGCCGAATACCGGCCAGGATGTTAGCGGCGCGGCCCTCGCGCCTTCCACCTTCGACCAGTATGAAGTGGGCATCAAAAACGACCTGTTCCACGGGCTGCTGTCGGCCAACGTCACGGCCTACCGCATCGTGAATAGCAACCTGGCGCAAACCTACCTGGGTTTGGTGCCGGCGGCGAATGGCACCCTGGTGCCGAACCTCAACACCAGCATCAGGGAGCTGGCGGGCGAAGTGACCAGCAAGGGCGTGGAAGTGGACATGCAAAGCAAGCCGCTGATGGGCTGGACGTTCATCACGGGCTACAGCTACAACCACACGGCCTACACCAGAAGCAACATTTACGAAAACGGCAGCCGCCTGCGCTACAACCCGGCCCACACTGCCAACCTGAGTTTGTACTACAACTTCGGCAGCAGCTTCGCCGAAAACAGCTTCCTGCGCGGCCTCACGGCGGGCGTCACTTCCTACTACGTCGGTGGCCGGCTGGCGGGCCGCAACACCCGCCTTTACGACCCCGCCACCGGCAAGCCGTTTGCCACCGCCGATGCCTTCCGCCTCATCAGCTCGCCTGACTATCTGCTGTTTGATGCCTCGCTGGGCTATACCTACAACCGGTTTTCGGTGCGCGTGAAAGCCGCCAACCTGCTCAACGAGCTGAGCTACAACCTGCACGACGACAACAGCGTGAACCCCATTGCGCCGCGCAACTTCGCCGCCACTTTGGCCTACCAGCTGTAAGTCATTCTTCCGATCTAAAAAAAGGTGAGTGAAGCCGAAAGCCCGGCCGGAACCAGCAGCAACTGGCGCCGGCCCGGGTTTTCCTCTGCCCGGGGCTTTCCCTGCTGAAATTCTGCCCGATCTGGCCGCTGTGGGCGGCCGCAACTTTTGTCTTATGAAAATCTTCTTCCGCAACATTCACCTTTACCTCAGCCTCGCGTCGGGGCTGATTATTGCTGTGGTGTGCTTCACGGGCGGCGTGCTGGTATTCGAGAAAGAACTGGAGCAGGCCTGGCACCCGGAGCGCTACTTTGTGGTGCCCGCCGCCACGCCGCGCCAGCCGCTAACCCAACTCACGGCCGCCGTGCGGGCCTACAAGCCCGACGCCAGGATTGCCGGCCTGAAAGTCTACGCCGACCCCACCCGCACCGTGGAAATCAGCCTTGCCGGAGCGCCCGGCGGCCCCGGCGACGGACGCAAGCCAGAGGCCGCCCGCGCTGAGCGGAGCGGCCAGCCCGGCACAGGCGCAGCCGACAAGGGCCAGAACGGCAAGGAAGGCCAAGGCCCGAACGCCGGCAAAGGCGGCGGCGAAGGCGGCCGGGGCCCGGTGGTGTTCGTGAATCCCTACACGGCCGCCGTAACGGGCGAGTTGAACTACCGCGAAACCTTTTTCTTCTCGATGATGGCGCTGCACCGCGGCATGGTGGGCGGGGTCGTCGGCAAGCTGGTGGTGGGCGTGAGCACGCTGCTGTTTCTGGTCATTATCGGGACCGGGCTGGTGCTGTGGTGGCCGGCTTCGCGCAAGGCCATGCAGCAGCGGCTGCAGGTGAAGTGGAGCGGCGGCTGGAAGCGCCTCAACCACGACCTGCATGTGGTGCTGGGCTTCTACTCGGCGCTGGTGCTGTTCGTGTTTGCTTTCACGGGGCTGGCGTGGTCGTTTGAGTGGTTCAACAAAGGCATCTACGCCGTCACGAACTCGCCTCTGGAACGCCCCGAGCCGCCCGTCTCGGTGGTGCCGGCCGGCTTGGCCGCGCTGACGCCCGCCGCTTCAGATACTGCTACGCCAGCGCAGCCGGCTACGTCGGCCACCGCGCCGAGCTTCTCTGCTGATGCGGCGCTGGCCCAGGCGCAGAAGCTGGCCCCGATGGCCGTATACTACTCGCTGCAGCTGCCGAAAGACCCTACCGGCAGCATCAAAGTGGCCACGCTGCGGCCGAATGCGTTGTATGACAACGCCACCGACGAGGTCTACCTCGACCAGTATTCCGGCCGCGTACTCAAAAGCCAGACCTACGAGCAGCGCAACCTGGGCCAGCGCGTGCGGGGTTTGTTCAAGCCGGTGCATACCGGCTCCATCTTCGGCTGGCCATCCAAAATCGTGAGTCTGGTGGTGTGTCTGCTGGGCGTTACATTCCCCATTACGGGTACTATCATGTGGCTGAACCGGCTGAAAAAGGGCCGTAAGAAGCAGCGCAAGCTGGCCACGGCGGCCTGATGCACCGGTGGCGGCTTAACCCCCGGCCCGGCCCCTGCGTATTGCCGGCAAGCGTCAGACTACAATAGTCTGACGCTTTTCTTTTGCTCTGCCCATGATTCAGCCCACCCCTCCGCCTCTCTCTCCCGCGCTGACCGCGCCCCCCGAAAACCGCCTGCTGGCTCTGCTCCGCCGCGCCGGCCTGCTCGACTGGTTTCTGCTGGGGCTGATGGGGGCCGTGGCGCTGGCGTATCTGGTGCCCGGAGTCGGGAGCAAAAGCAGCCCCATTCCTTGGAAAATCATCACTACGGCCGGCGTGGCCCTGATTTTCTTTTTCTATGGGCTGCGCCTGAGCGCCGAAAAGCTCACAGCTGGCTTGCGCAACTGGCGGCTGCACGTGGTGGTGCAGGGCATTACGTTTCTGGCGTTTCCGCTGCTGGCGCTGCTGGCCCGTCCGCTGTTTGAAGGTCTGAAGGGCGAGCAGCTCTGGCAAAGCATCTTTTTTCTGTGCACGCTGCCCAGCACGGTGTCCACGTCCGTCGTGATGGTGAGCATTGCGCGGGGCAACCTGCCGGCGGCCATCTTCAACGCCAGCATCAGCAGTCTGCTGGGCATTGTGCTCACGCCGCTCTGGACCAGCCTGTTTCTGAACACCAGCGCCGACGGCGGCCACCTCTGGCACCTGGCCCTGATTCTGGTGTGGCAGGTGATACTGCCGGTGGTGGCCGGGGTGCTGCTCAACCGCCGCTACGGAGCCTTTGCCGAGCGCCACAAAGGCGCATTGCGCGTCTCCGACCAGATTGTGATTCTGCTGATCGTGTTTACGGCCTTCTGCGAGTCGTTTGCCGAGGGCATCTTCCGCAGCTACGCCCCCGCCGATGTGGCGCTGCTGGCGTTGGGCATGGTGGGGCTGTACGGGGCCATCTTCGGGCTGGTGTGGGGGCTGAGCCGGCTGCTGGGCTTCTCACGCGAAGACCGGATTACGGCTTTGTTCTGCGGCTCCAAGAAGTCATTGGTGCATGGCAGCGTGATGGCCAGCCTGCTGTTTCCGGGCCTGGCCGCCACGGGGCTGCTGCTGCTGCCGCTCATGCTCTACCACGCCCTGCAGATCGTGCTGGCCAGCACAATGGCCCGGCAGATGAGCCGCCAGCCCGACTCCACCCCGGCGGCAGTCTGACCAATAAAAACAATTGCACTATAGCCCGAAACAAGCAGACCAATTCAGTAATTCAGTAAAAACTGTACTATCCTGCGTCCAGTTGCCATCCTACTCCGCCTGACTCACGCCCGGGCCCACACGTCACTCTGAAAGCGTTATTACAGGCTCAAAGCCTGATTCCGCCACAACCTGCCGTTTTCCGAGGCGCTAACCTCCGGCAACGGGGCACGATAATTCCACGCAAAAAATAGAGATATTCCGATAATGAAGTCTTACATTTGGCGGATCCCACTCCACTCAAACGTACTTCCATCATGAAAAAACTCGTACTGCTTTTTGTCTTATTTCAGTCCCTGACATTTTTCGCTCAGGCCCAGACGACCACTCAGAAGGTATACGCCACCATCGTCAACAACCAGCCGGAGGCCCTGCAGGCGCTGCTGGCCGCGGGGGCTGATGCCAACGCGCCCGTGGTAATGGTGTCGGGCTTTCCAACCACCTTTCTGATTCTGGCCGCCGGCAAAGGCCAGCTGGAACTGGTTAAGATTCTGGTGAAGTATAAAGCCCAGATCGACAAACCAGACTCTTTCAATGCAACTGCCCTGATGGCTGCTGCAGATCAGGGTAGTGCGGAGGTAACAGCCTTTCTGCTTGCCAGCGGGGCCAACCCCACTGCCAGGGACAACGATGGCAAAGACGTGCTGGCTCATGCCAAAGAAAGCGGCAGCTCCGACGTAGTGAAACTGATCCATAAAGCAAAATAGCGGGCAATTCAGGCCCACAAAGCATAACGGCCGGGCACATTGCCTGGCCGTTATGCTTTGTAGAAGCGCGGCCGGCTGCCCCCGACGTAAGCTGCCAAGCCGCCTATTTCTCTGCTGCCAGCAACGCCCGACGGCTACATTGCTTCCCCCTGGCAGGACATTCTGCACCGCCATTTATATAAAAATTCTTTTACCCGAATGAAACTATCTAACAATTCCACGCATTTGGGGCCATGAAACCCACCCGCCCAAAATGCTTGATAAACAACTTACTAACGCCGGCTTCTACGAAATAGCCTCCCCCAACAACGCGCCTACCGGCATCACACTCATCCGGCCCGGCCGGCGCGAGTCGGTACGGGTATTTCTGCCCCACAATTCCACCGACGTAGAGGTATACACCGGCTCCCTTCGCAGTGGGCGCCTCGTGTACCAGGGCCCGGCCGAAATGGCGGCCCAGCTCACGCTCCTCACCGACCGCAGCAACTAGCCGCCACCCGGCGCCGGCCAGCGCGTACTGCCCTCATCCCCCAGGAATGCAGCGGCCCGGTTTCCGCTAAGCAGTCGGCACTTGTGCCGGGATGCTTAGCGGAAACCGGGCCGCTATGTTATGGCAGGAATAGCGGCAGCCTACTGGCCGCTGAGCTGCAGCAGGCGCACAACCAGGCCGGTCCAGCCGGTTTGGTGGCTGGCGCCGAGGCCGTGGCCGGCGTCGCCGTGGAAGTACTCGTGGAAGAGCAGGTTGTCCTTGAAGTGCGGGTCGGTTTGCAGCAGCTCGTTGTCGCCGAAGGCGGGGCGGCGGCCGGTTTCGTCTTTGAGCAGCAGCCGGGTGAGGCGGCCGGCCAGAGCCTCCGATACCTGCTGCAGGTTGAGCAGCTTGCCGGAGCCGGTGGGGTACTCAATCCTGAAATTGTCGCCGTAGTAGTGGTGGTAGCGCTGCAACGACTCGATGATGAGGAAGTTGATGGGCAGCCAGATGGGGCCGCGCCAGTTGCTGTTGCCTCCGAACATGCTGCTTTCGGCCTCGCCGGGCACGTACTGCACCGTGAAGTCGGTTTCGGGGGTGCTGTAGACGTAGGGGTGCTCCAGGTGGTGCCTGGACATGGCCCGGATGCCGTAGTCCGACAGAAACTCGGTTTCGTCGAGCATGCGGGTGAGCAGCTTCTTGAGGCGCGGACGGCGCAGCAGGCCCAGCAGGTGGCGGGCGCCCTTGCCGGGCTCCTGCCAGCGCGTGACGAGCTGCGCCAGGTGCGGCCGGTGCCGGATCAGCCAGGTGGCGCGGGCCGTAAACTCGGGCAGCGCATCCAGAATATCCTGCTCCACCACTTCCACCGCAAACAGCGGAATCAGCCCCACAATGGAGCGCACCTTCAGCTTGGTGCGCACGCCGTCGGGGGTGTGCAGCACGTCGTAGTAGAAGCCGTCCTCCTCGTCCCAGAGGTTGAACTGGCCGTCGCCGCCGCGGGTCATGGCATCGGCGATGTAGAGGAAGTGCTCGAAGAACTTGCCGGCCATTTCCTGGTACACGCGGTTGGACTTGGCCAGCTCCATGGCCATGCGCATCATGTTCAGGGCAAACATGGCCATCCAACTGGTGCCGTCGCTCTGCTCGATGAATCCGCCAGTGGGCAGCGGCGCGCTCCTATCAAACACGCCGATGTTGTCGAGGCCCAGGAAGCCGCCCTCGAAGATGTTCCGCTCGCTCTTGTCCTTGCGGTTCACCCACCACGCGAAATTCAGGGCCAGCTTATGAAACATCACCTCCAGAAACACGGTGTCGCCGAGGCCATGGTGGAGCTTTTTGTCCATCTGGTACACGCGCCAGGTGGCCCAGGCGTGCACGGGCGGGTTCACGTCGGAGAAGTTCCACTCGTAGGCCGGCAGCTGGCCGTTGGGGTGCATGTACCGGTCTTTGGTGAACAGGCGCAGCTGCTGCTTGGCAAACTCGGCGTCCACCATGGCCAGCGGGATGCAGTGGAAGGCCAAATCCCAGGCCGCGTACCACGGATACTCCCACTTGTCGGGCATCGAAATGATGTCGGCGTTGTAGAGGTGATGCCAGGTGCTGTTGCGGCCGGCGCGGCGGCTGGCCGGGGCCTTGCTCATGGCCGGGTCGCCCTTCAGCCACTGGTTCACGTCGTAGTAGTAGAACTGCTTGCTCCAGAGCATGCCCGCAAAGGCCTGCCGCTGCACGTTGCGCACATCGGGGTCGGCGGGCAGGTTTTCCTGGAGGCAGTCGTAGAACTCGTTGGCCTCGGTCTGGCGCAGGTAGAACTGGTGGTCGAAGTCCTGGAAAGGCGCGTCCTGCCAAGGCTGGCTGAGGCGCAGGCGCACGGTGCGGGCCTCGCCGGCCGGCACGGTCAGCTGATACTGAGCGGCCACTTTGGTGCCAGCCTGCTCGTCGTTGATGGCCTCGGCGCGGCCATCTACCACGTAGTCGTTGATGCCATCCTTGAAGTGGCGACCTTCGGCGGGCAGATTGTAGAGGCGGGCGCCGTTGGTGTCGTTTTCGCAGAACAGCAACGGCGGCAGCTCGCCTTCGTGGTGGTCGCAGTAGAGGTGGTAGTGGCCCAGCTCGGGGTGCTGGGCGTGCACCGCGCCGGGCTGCGACTCGCGCATACTGGGCCGGGTGGACTTGCCGTCCCAGCTCCAGGTGTTGCGGAACCAGAGCTGCGGCAGCAGCTGCACGCTGGCCTTTTTGGGGCCGCGGTTATGCACCGTGAGCTTGATGAGCACGTCTTCGGGGCCGGCCTTGGCGTACTCCACGTACACGTCGAAGTAGCGGCTCTGGTCGAAGATACCGGTGTCGAGCAGCTCATATTCGGGCTCCAGACGAGTGCGGCGGCCGTTTTCACGGATCAGCTTGCCATACGGAAACTTGCGCTGCGGATACTTATAGAGCATCCGCATGTAGGAGTGCGTGGGCGTGCTGTCGAGGTAGTAATACTGCTCCTTCACGTCCTCGCCGTGGTTGCCCTGGCCGTTGGTGAGGCCGAACAGGCGCTCCTTGAGCATCTCATCCTTGCCGTTCCAGAGGGCCACCGCAAAGCACAGCAGCTGCCGGTCGTCGGAGATGCCGCCGATGCCTTCCTCGCCCCAGCGGTAGGCCTTGCTGCGGGCCATGTCGTGGGTGATGTAGTCCCAGGCGTTGCCTTCGGCCGAGTAGTCTTCGCGCACCGTGCCCCACTGGCGCTCGGTGAGGTAGGGTCCGAACTTCTTCCATGGGGCCCGCCCGGCGTTGGCCGCGGCTAGGCGTAATTGTTCCTGCGTCATAAACTTCAAGCTCAGGCCTGGCTGAGTATACGCAGCAGCGCAACTTCAGGTAGCCACCGGTTGGAGGCGCGCCGGGTGGCGGTTTCCCAAAGGTCGGGCCATTTCTGTTGGCAGGGCCCGTATACCGGCTGGGTGAAGGTCAGGCGTACTGCTTTTTTGAGGGTAGGGTTGTACAGCAGCTACCACTAACTAGTACCTTCGGCTCACCATCTCCACTGTGTCCGTATGTCATTTTTACTCCGCCTGAAGCCCTGGCTGCTATTTACTATTACGTTTGGCTTGCCCATGCTGGTGGCTCTTGCCGGTAATGTAGGACTGCTGTTGAAACCTGTCTCGCTGCCCTTTTTTCTGGGCTGCTTTATTGTATCGACAGGCATGTTTGCTTTGGGAATCTTTAGCTGGCTATGGGCTCTGGGCACTAAACTCCCGTCGCTGCTGCCAAGCCATGTTTCTGTATCCAGCAAACTTCTAAAGGTTAGTTTACTGGCTCCGGCGCTGTATATAGCCGCCATACTAGCCGTATTGGCCTGGGTATCCAACCAAGGCTCTATGAATCCGGCTTTTGCGTTCGTGCTGCTACCACTGCATTTGCTTTCCATGGCCGGTATTTTCTACGGCCTTTACTTTGTGGCAAAGACCCTGAAAAGTGTGGAGTTGCAGCGTCCGGCCAGCTTCAGCGAATTCGTAGGCGAGTTCTTTCTATTGTGGTTTTTCCCCGTGGGCATCTGGGTAATACAGCCTCGTATCAATCGGTTGTTTGCCCAACCAAGCTGGGACGCATAATCCATCAGCGCCGATAATTTCTACTGCTTGAAACCAACGGGAGAAAAAATACATCTTCCCTTTTTCGGAGCACAAACATATCCGTGGGAAGGCGCCGAAGCAGTAAAGCATATTCAGGGTTCCGAAACGATGTAGAGACGCGACACTTCGCGTCTCACCGTTGAACGGTCCGGAAGTATGCAGCCTAACAACGTCAGCAACGACGAGACGCGAAATGTCTCGTCTCTACATCGGTCGATTTACGGCTTGCCGCTGCTTGGGTGGCGGCGCGGGGCCGGTCGTTCAACGACGAGACGCGAATACGCGTCTCTACTTCGCGGCTTCGATTTCGGCTACGGCGGCGGTTACCTGCTGCGCGGCCAGGGCGGCGTTGGGGCGCGTGGCCTGCTGCTGCTGAATCTGGCGGAGCAGGCCGATGAGGCGGGCGGAATCGACGTAGGGTTTGTAGCGCACCGTCAGGTCTTTGATGCGGGTGATGCCTTCGGTGAGGGCCGTGGCATCATCGGTGCGGCCCATCATGCTGCCGACGCTGGCCAGCAGACTGAAGCGGCTGGGTGGGTTGGCAGCGTCGTATTTGGTGCGCATCAGGGACCATTGGGCAGGGCTGCCGGCTTGGCCGTACACCTGCACCATCGCCACGGTAAGGGCGCCTTTGTTGTCGGCCTCGAAGGCGGCAGCGCGGGCCAAAGCCAGCTCCGGCCGCAATGGCAGCAGCCCCACCAGGGCCGCGCCCTGCACCCGGTACGAAGGGTTTTCAAGGGCTTTCGTGAACAGCGGCAGGTACTCCTTGTCCTTCAATGCGCCCAGGGCCGTGAGGGCGGCGGCCCGCACCACCACCACAGTATCGGTGGCGGCCAGCCGGGCCAGGGCCGGTGCGGCGGCTTTGCGCTGGGCGGCGTTCTGCAGGTCGAGGGCTTCGATGGCGAACTGGCGCAGCACCGGCGACTTGTCGGTGAGGCCGGCCGTCAGCAGCTGGCGGGCCAGCGCGTCGGTGGGCTGGGCTTTGAACTGGATCTGGGCGGCAGCCAGGGCTTCGCGCCGGTCGAGGTAGCGCGGGGCGAGCCGGAGCTGGGCGGCGTACTCGGAAAGGGGCTTGTTGTCGGTTTTCTGCCAGAGCAGCACCTTGTCGGCGTCCACATTCACCAACTCCGGCTTGCTGGCGGCCGGGAAGCGGAAGGTTTCGGTGGCCTGAGTCATCCTTACTTGATGACGCAGGGGTTTGCCATTCACGTACACATCCACCGCCATCGGCAGCTGATACGTTGGGCCGGACTGGGTTTGCTTGATGGTCACGGTTTGCTCCCGGCGGGCGGCGTCGTAGGCGTAGTCGATACTGACGACGGGGTGGCCGGCGCGGTAGTACCACTGGTCGAAAAACCAGTTCAGATCCTGCCCCGACGCCTGCTCCAGGGCCAGCCGCAGCTGGTGCGGCTCCCCAGTCCCGAAGGCGTTCTGGGTCAGGTAGGTTTTCAGGCCGTTGAGGAAAACCGCCTCGCCCAGGTAGGTGCGCAGCATGTTCAGGATGCTGCCGCCCTTCTGGTAGCTTACGTTATCGAACAGGTCCTCCTTGTCGGCGTACTGGTATCGGGCCAGGGACTTGGTATGGTTGGTGGGGTCACTGAGGTAGGTGCGCAGACTGCGGTAGGCCTGGGCCGCGCCGGCGTCGGGGCCGTACTCGTGCTCGGCCCAGAGCACCTCCGAGAAGTTGGCGAAGCTCTCATTAACGGTCAGGTTGCTCCAGCTTTCGGCCGTCACGTAGTCGCCGAACCAGTGGTGGAACAGCTCGTGGGCCACTTCCCGCTCCACACCGGCATATTCCCAATCGAGCAGCTCGCGGGCCGACCCCTGGGCCTGGGGGCCGAACAGCGAGGCCGAGGTGTTTTCCATGGCCCCGGCCACGTAGTCACGCACCACCACCTGGGCGTACTTGTTCCACGGATACTCCACCCCGAGCCGCTCGGAAAAGAACTCCAGCATGCGCGGCGTCTTGCCGAAAATGGCCCGGGCCTGCCCGGCGTACTGCGGCTCCAGGTAGTAGCTGACTTCCTTGCCGCGCCAGGTATCGGTGGTTTTGCGGAAGTCGCCGACGGCCAGCATGAACAGGTAGGGCGCGTGCGGCTGGTCCATCTTCCAGGTGTCGCGGCGCAAGCCCGCGCCGGCCGGCTGCTGGCTGACGAGCGCGCCGTTGCTGAGCGTGACGTACTTGGCGGGTACCGTCAGGCTGATTTCGGAGGTGGATTTCTGGTTGGGCTTGTCGATGGTGGGAAACCAGGCCGAGTTGGATTCCGTCTCGCCCTGGGTCCAGATCTGCACCGGCTTGCCCGCCACGGCGCTGTCGGGATTGATGAAGTACAGGCCCTTGGCGTCGCCGATGGCCTCACTGCCCTTGGCCCCCAGCTCGTCGGGCTTAGCCGTGTACTCAATGTAGATGGTATAGGCCTCCCCCGCCGGCACCACCCGCCCCAGCCAGATCAGGAGCTGCTGCTTGTTGTAGGCGTACTTCAGCGGCTGCGGGGCACCGTTCTGCAACAAACTCACCTGCTTAATATCCATCCCCTTGGCATCGAGTCGCAAAGAGTCGGTGGCGTAGCCGTGGGGCTTCAGCGTCACCCAGGCCTGCCCGTAGGCGTAACGCTTGGCGTAGTCGAAGCGCAGATCCAGCCGGGTATGCACCAGGTCGTTGACTTTGAGCTCGGCGGCGCGGTAGGGGGCGGCGGGCGTCTGGGCGGTAGCGGCCGTGGCGGCGGTCAGGCTGAGCAGCAGCGGGAGGAGTTGGCGCATAGGGAGGACAAGGTAGAAAACCTGTGCTCCGACAGACGCCGCCCGCAGCCCGGGCGTTGCCTGGGGCCTGAAGAACGCCAACGAAAGAACGTCATGCCTCATCTGGTGTCCGCTTGCCGAAGCATCTCGCGTGCTGACGCGTGAATAGCATTGCAACGTCAACCGCTCCGTAGCCCAGGGTTTAAACCCTGGGCTAGTGAAGCAACGTCAGCACGCGAGATGCTTCGGCAAGCGGACGCCAGATGAGGCATGACGTTCTGTTTTCAGCCCAAAGTTCGCGCTACTACCCTCCCACCACAAACGTGCGCATGCTTAGGCCGCCGTATTCCACGGCTTCGTAGGCGTGGCGGATGTCGTCGTCGGGTTCGGCCAGGGCCAGGCTGTAGAGCAGCGGGATGTAGTGGTCGGGGGTGGGCACGGCGAGGGGGCCGCTGGCGCCGGCCTGCTGGTAGTGGGCCAGGGCCAGCAGGTCGCGCTGGTCGATTTTGCGTTTGGCCCACTCGTCGAACTCCGAGGCCCAGGCGTAGGGCGTGGGGTCGTCGGCCATGAGCTTGGGCATGCTCTGGCGCAGGTTGTGCACGATGTTACCGCTGCCCAGAATCAGCACGCCACGGCGGCGCAGAAACTGCAGTTGCCGGGCCAGCTCGGCGTGGTAAGTCAGGGGCTGGTGATAGTCGATGCTGAGCTGGAACACCGGAATGTGGGCCTCCGGAAACATGTGGTGCAGCACCGTCCAGGTGCCGTGGTCGAGGCCCCACTCGTCGGTGGGGTGGGCATCGGGCAGGGCGGCCAGCACCTCCTGGGCCACGTCGGGGGCGCCGGGCGCGGGGTACTGCATAGCAAACAACTCCTGCGGAAAGCCGCCGAAGTCGTGGATGGTTTCGGGCCGCTCGTTCACGGCCACGAAGGTGCCGCGCGTGAGCCAGTGCGCCGACACCACCAGCACCGCCCGCGGCGGCTGCCGGTTCCGGATATCAAGCCCCAGCTGGTGCAGCGTGCGGGTGAAGGCGTTATCGGCCAGCGCGTTCATCGGCGAGCCGTGGCCCACGAACAGCACGGGCATTTTGGCGGTGGTCTGGAATCCGCGGGCGGTGTTGTGAAGGTCTTGCAGGGAGTTCATACCGAGAGTTGATGCACGATGTAGAGACGCGTATTCGCGTCTAGTCGTTGCTGATGTTGTTAGTTCTGGTCGGTTTCAGTCGTTCCGGAGCTGGCCGATACCAGCCGTATCATACCGAGCGGTTCCGGTCGTTCAATGATGAGCGGTTCCAGTTGTTCAACGACAAGACGCGAATACGCGTCTCTACACCGTTTGGGCGGTTATTTAGCCCTTCATGCTGAACTGCTTCTACACACCAAAGGTACCCGGCCCGAAACGACGGGGCCTTGATGTAGGATAAGAAACGCGGCGGCGGGGCCAACCGGCCGATTTGGGTACTTTCGCGGCTCTCCCACCTACTCTCTCGCTCCCATGTCCCGTACTCTTCCCACCATTGTGGGGGCGCAGTTCTGCTGCACCTCGCTGTGGTTTGCCGGCAATGCCGTGGCGCCCGAGCTGGCGGCGCGGTTTCAGCTGCCGGCCGGCTTCGTGGCCTCGCTCACCAGCGCCGTGCAGTTGGGCTTTATCAGCGGCACGCTGCTGTTTGCGCTGCTGGCCCTCGCCGACCGGTTTTCACCCTCGCGGGTGTTCTTTGTGAGTGCGCTGGCGGCGGCCACCGCCAACCTGGGCGTGCACCTGAGCGGCCTCGGGGCCGAAGGGCTGCTGGCCTGCCGCTTCCTGACGGGCTTTTTCCTGGCCGGCATCTACCCGGTGGGCATGAAAATAGCCGCCGACTACTACCAGGAAGGCCTGGGCCGCTCCCTGGGGTGGCTGGTGGGGGCGCTGGTGCTGGGCACGGCGTTTCCGCACTTGCTACGTAGCGTTACGGGGCACTTGCCGTGGTACTATGTCACGGGCGCTACCTCGGCGCTGGCGGTGCTGGGCGGGGTGGCGCTGCTGCTGCTGGTGCCCGATGGCCCTTTCCGCCGCCCCGGGCAGCGGCCCCGGCTCACGGCATTTCTGGCGGGGTTCCGGCAGCCGCAGTTTCGGGCGGCGGCGCTGGGCTACTTCGGGCACATGTGGGAGCTGTACGCGTTCTGGGCGTTTGTGCCGGTGGTGCTGGCGGCGTTTCAGGCGCGGCACCCGGCGGCGGCGCTGCCGGTGCCGCTGCTCTCGTTCGGCATTATTGGCGGGGGCAGCCTGGCCTGCGTGGGCGCGGGGCTGCTGGCCCGGCGGCTGGGGCCCAGCCGGGTAGCCACCACGGCGCTGGCGCTGTCGGGGGCGTGCTGTGTGGCTTCGGGGCTGGTGCTGGGCGGGGGCTCGGCGGTGGGGCTGGTGGCGTTTCTGGCGTTCTGGGGGCTGGTGGTGGTGGCCGATTCGCCCATGTTCTCCACCCTGGTGGCCCGGCACGCCCCCGCCGAATCGCGCGGCGCGGCCCTGACCATCGTCAACTGCCTGGGGTTTGCCCTCACCATCGGGAGCGTGCAGCTCACCGGCTGGCTGGCCCCGCGCCTGCCGCCTCAGCTACTGCTGCTGCCCCTGGCCATCGGCCCGGCGCTGGGGCTGTGGGCGTTGTGGCGGGGAAGGCGGGCAGTTTAAAATTATTGTAAGTTTTAGCTTTTACAGAAATTTTATACAAAGAGGACTATATTGCCCTTGCAATAAATAGCAACTTAAATTCACAGATTAAATGGCAACAAAGAGAAATAATCAATCAGAACAAAATGAGGTTACAGTGCTCATTAAATCAAAGGAACATTTTTCGCAAGAGCTTCAAGAAAGAATCAAAACAGCAAGAGATATATTGGATAATAAAAATGATCAAAATTACCCAAAAACACTGTATACCTTTTTTTCGTCATGGAACGATTATAATCTGGAATTATTGAAGCAATCATTCAACATTCCGTACAACGAATATAGGCACTCGTATGATAATGCGGGTGAATGGAGCGGCATGCGAATTCGAAGTATTGGGGCTCCACCGCCAACTGAAAATCAAATTTTGCAAGGACAAATTGCAAAAATTGAAAGCAAAGTAAATAATCTTGAGAACTTACATCAAAAAGTCAAATTAATAAAATCATCATCCGAGTCAGCAGATAAGAAAGAGTCGATTTCTATAAATGCAACAGCTGACCTAAACAAGGTTTTCATAGTACATGGCCATGATGAATTAGCCAAAATTGAAACCGCACGATTTATAGAGAAATTAGGGCTAAACCCAATAATTCTTCATGAGCAAGCAAGCTCTGGAAGAACAATTATAGAGAAAATCGAAGCTCATTCTAATGTAGGATTCGGCATAGTATTATATACACCTTGCGATGTTGGAGCAAGTAAAGAAGATGCAGAAAATCTTCAATCTAGGGCACGTCAAAATGTCGTTTTTGAGCATGGTTTTTTAATTGGTAAAATAGGCAGAAATAATGTATGTGCTTTGGTAAAAGGAAATATTGAGACCCCTAATGACATTTCTGGTGTAGTTTACATATCAATGGCAAATGATTGGAAACTAAGTCTTACTAAAGAGCTTAGAAGTAGCGGATACAAGATTGATATGAATCTTGTCATCTGAGTGCTCAAGACACATTTTTTTCCACTCACAAATCTGCCCCGCAACCTCACGGTTACGGGGCGGTTTGCGTTACGGCAAGCGGCGGCGGTTACAGCAGCTTGTAGTTCACACAAAAAACACCCCGCAACCAGATGGTTGCGGGGCATTTTTTTTTGCGGCTGACGGCACAGGCTGAAGCCTATGCTACACTTCGTTACAGCAGCTTGTCAATCGTAATTGGCAGGTCGCGGACGCGCTTGCCGGTGGCGTGGTGGATGGCGTTGGCCACGGCGGCGGCTACCCCCAGCATGCCTACTTCCCCGATGCCTTTGATGCCCAGCGGGTTCACCACATCGTCTTCCTCATCCACGAAGATGACGTCGATGTCGTGAATGTCGGCGTTGACGGGCACGTGGTACTCGGCAAAGTTGTGGTTCATGTAGCGCCCGAACTTGTGGTCCATCACGGTTTCCTCCATCAGAGCCGCCCCGATGCCCCACACGACCGAGCCCAACACCTGCGAGCGGGCCGTTTTGAGGTTAATGATGCGGCCGGCGGCAATGGCATTCACCACCCGCGTGACGTGCACCGTGCCCAGGTCCTCGTCTACCTTCACTTCCACAAACACGGCGTTGTGAGCGTGCAGCGAGTACTGCTTCTGCTTGAGCATGTTGGGCATCGTGGAGCCATCGGCTTCCACTTTGGCCTCGCCGCTGGCCTGCAGCACGTCGCGGATTACCACGGACTGGTTGTGGTCGGCGCGAAGGCGAATCTGGCCATTCAGGAACTCCACGTCCTCGAACTTGGCATCCTTGAGCGGCGAGTCGTCCTGCTTCTGGGCCAGCTTCAGGATTTTACCGGCCAGGTCCTGGCACACGCTCTGGATGGCCGTGCCCACGGAGGCCGCCGTCCAGGAGCCGCCCTGCAGCGGGGCTTCGGGCTGGTCGGTGTCGCCGAGCTTGAAGGATACGGCCTCCAGGGGCAGGCCCATGGTTTCGGCCGCAATCTGCGTCATGATGGTGTAGGTGCCGGCGCCGTTTTCACCGGAACCGCTCATCACCGTCAGCTTGCCATCGGCCGTGATGGAGGCCTTGGCAGCCGATTTCTGCTGGGTGGCATCCCAGACGCCGCCGGCCATGCCCCAGCCCACCAGCATCTTGCCTTCGCGCATGGAGCGCGGCTCCTGGCTGCGCTTTTCCCAGCCAAACTTGGCAGCCGCCTGGTGGTAGCACTCGCGCAGCTTCTTGCTGGAGAATGGCTTATCCACGTTCTGGTCACGGTCGGCGTAGTTGCGCAGGCGGAACTCCAGCGGATCGAGGCCGGCGGTATAGGCCATTTCGTCCATGGCAATTTCCAGCGCAATGCTGCCCGAGGCGGCACCAGGGGCCCGCATGTCCAGGGGCGTAAACACGTCGAGCTTGGCCAGCTGGTAGCCCAGCTTCACATTCTCGCACTGGTAGAGCATGCCGCTCCAGTTCACCACATTCTCGGTGTAGTCCTCGAAGTGCGAGGTTTCGTGGAGGGCGTGGTGCTGCAGGGCCGCCAAAGAGCCATCGGGGTTGGTGGCAAGCTTCACGGTCTGGAGCACGTGGGGCCGGTGGCCGAAGCTGAACATCTGCTGGCGCGTGAGCGTGAGGCGCACCGAGCGGCGCAGCTCCAGCGAGGCCATCACGGCCAGGTACACCGAGTACTGCGGCCGCAGGCCTGAGCCGAAGCCGCCGCCCATGTACTCGTTCACCACGCGCACATCGTCCTTCTTCAGGCCGAATACGCCCACCAGGTAGTTTTTCACATTGAAAACGCCCTGGGTTTTGTCGTAGGCCGTAATCTGACCTTCGCCGCGCCACTCCACCGTGGTGCTGAACAGCTCCATGGGGTTGTGGTGCTGGGTGCCGTGCACGTACTCGGCCTCCATGCGGTGCTCGGCGGCCTCCCAGGCCTTGTCGGGGTTGCCGCGGGGCGGTGGCGGCGGCTGGAAGCCGGTTTTGCCGCTGCCCGGCTCGTAGCCCTTGGCGCGCTGGGTTTCGAGGTTGGTTTCGTGCTTTTCTTCGTCGTACTCGATGCGCAGCACCGAGGCCGCGTAGCGGGCCAGCTCGAAGGTATCAGCCACAATCAGGGCCACCGGCTGCTGGCTGAACTGAATTTCGGGTTCCTGCAGCGCGCGGAACGGCGAGCCGCCGGGCGCTACCAGGTCCTTGTGCTTCTTGTCGAGCCAGGCCACGGAGGGCACGTTCTCGTGCGAAAACACCTGGATAACGCCGGGCAGTGCCAGCACCTCGTCGGCGTGGATCTTCGTGATTTTGCCCTTGGCAATGGGGCTGTTCACCACGTAGGCATACGCCATGTTGGGCAGGTGGTACTCGGCGGCGTAGGTGGCCGTTCCCGTCACCTTGGCCGGCCCGTCGACGCGGCTGGTGGCTTTGCCGATATAGTTAGTGGTGCTCATGCGGGTTAGGGATTGGAGTTCTGAAATACGTCGGAAGCCTTCTGTGAGCCGTCGGCGGCCTGCTTCAGGGCCCGCACGATGGCGCGCTGGGCCAGCGCAATCTTGAAGTCGTTGGAGCCCTGGCCTTTGGCCTCGGCTACTACCTGGGCCGCCACGCGGCGGAAGGTGTCCTCGGTGGCGGGCTGGCCTTTCAGCATGGCCTCGGCCTTCTGGTCGCGCCAGGGCTTGTGGGCCACGCCGCCCAGCGCCAGGCGGGCATCCTTGATGGTGCCGCCCTCCAGCTCCAGCCCTACCGCCACCGAAATCAGGGCGAAGGCGTAGCTGTTTCGGTCGCGCAGCTTCAAGTAGCTGAAGTTTTTCTCAAAGCCTTTCTCCGGCAGGTCGAGGCTGATGATCAACTCGCCGGGGGCTAGGGTGTTGTCTTTCTCGGGCTGGTTTTCGGGCAGGCGGTGGAAGTCGTCGAAGGCAATGCTCCGCTCGCCGTTGGGCCCGCTCACGCGCACCGTAGGAGCCAGCGCCGCCAGGGCCACGCACATATCCGACGGGTGGGTGGCAATGCAGTGCTCACTGGCCCCCAGAATGGCATGAATGCGGTTGAAGCCCCCGACGGCCGAGCAGCCGGTGCCCGGCTCACGCTTGTTGCAGGGCGTGGCCAGATCATAGAAATACAGGCAGCGGGTGCGCTGCATGAGATTGCCGCCGTTGGTAGCCGCGTTGCGCAGCTGGGGCGAGGCGCCGGCCAGAATGGCTTGGTTGAGCAGCGGGTAGCGGCTTTTCACGTCCTCGTTCCAGGCCGTGTCGGCGTTGGTGGCCATGGCGCCCAGGCGCAGGCCGCCGTCGGGCTGGCTTTCGATGGCGGCCAGCGGCAGCTTGGCCACGTTCACGAGGTGGGTGGGGCGCTCCACGCTTTCCTTCATCAGGTCGATGAGGTTGGTGCCGCCCCCGATGTAGGCCGAGCCTTCGTGGCTGGCCTGGTCCCGCACGGCATCCTCAACGGCCGTCGCGCGGTGGTAGGTAAATGAGTTCATTTTAGAGAGCTTAGATGGGAGAAGTTAGAGCGTAGAATGGGTAGGGCGTACCAGAAACAGAACTTTCTAAGCTCTAACTTCTATGCTCTGAGCTCTTTTTATCCACCACTTCCTTCACGGCGTTGAGGATGCCTACGTAGGCGCCGCAGCGGCAGAGGTTGCCACTCATATGCTCCCGGATTTCGTCTTCGGTGTGGGCTTTGCCTTCGTTGATGAGGCCCTGAGCCGAGCAGATCTGGCCGGGGGTGCAGTAGCCGCACTGGAAGGCGTCGTGGTCGACGAAGGCCTGCTGCAGCGGGTGCAGGGCCTCCAGGGTACCCATACCTTCGATGGTGGTGATGTCGTCGTCGTCGTGCATCACGGCCAGGGTCAGGCAGCTATTCACGCGCTTGCCGTTCACCAGCACCGTGCAGGCACCACACTGGCCATGGTCGCAGCCTTTTTTGGTGCCGGTCAGGTGTAGGTACTCGCGCAGGGCATCGAGCAGGGTGGTCCAGGGGGCAATCTGGAGCGTGTGCTGCTGACCGTTGATGGTGAGGCTAACCGGGCCGGTAGGTGGCGGCGCGGCCACTCCGCCGGCACTGGCCGCTGAGTTGGTCGGTTGCTGGGTCATAGAAAGGGTGTTGTGGTGATGGAGTGGATACGCGGGTGCTCCTGCCCCGGCAGAAACCATAGGGGAGCCTCAAAGCATTACGCTGGCATCCGGGCCAGCGTTATGCTTTCTACCGTATTTCTCCAGTACAAAATCCTATCCTTTGCCACTGGCTTTACCTATGCCTTATTTTTCAGCTGATTATCTATTTATCAAGATTTAATCTAAATATCCCGCCGATTCGGAATTGGGGTAAACTCCAGCAGGCCTATATTTCTTTATATTTATTGAAACGCAACGACCCGCAAATTCTGGCTTTCCAGGCCCGCCCCCACCCGGCCCGCAGCCAGCGCTGCCTGCGGACCGGAGAATAACCTTGTGGCAGCTGCATGACACTGGTTCAGGCGCTTTTCCGCAGAGGATGTAGAATCGTTCTGACAAGGTTCTTGCAGGCCCGAATCACAGCCCATACGTCAGTTGCAGGTAGTAGAGGGCGCCCACGCCGGGGCCGCCGAGGTAGCTCACGTAGTAGTGGTTGAGCAGGTTGCTGGCTCCTAGTTTGAAGCGCAGGTTAGGCTCGGGCAGGCGGTAGCTGAGCTGGGCATCGAGGGTGCCGTAGGCGGGCACGTAGCCGGTCACCAGGAAGGTTTGGGAGTAGTAGCGCTGCTGCCAGTGGTAGTTGAGGCCAAAGCCGATGTTGTGGGCTACGTTTTCGTTGCCCAGGCTCACGTTGGCGGCCCAGCGCGGCGTGTTGAAGCCATCCTCCAGCCCGTCGCCCGACTCGGTGCGGCGCAGGCGGGCGTAGGTGGTGCTGGCCCCGGCCAGGTAGCCGCCGGCCACCTCGTAGCGCAAACCCAGCGAGCCGCCGTAGTTGTACACCCGGCTGCGGGAGTTCGTCCAGAGGCGGTAGCGGGCCTGGCCGGCGCGGGCACTCAGGGCGGTGGCCACGGCGTTCAGGTCGGAGCCAGTGGGCAGGGGCTGACCAGCGGCGTTGAGGGGCACGTAGGCTTCCATCTGGGCAATAAAGTCGCGGTAAGTGTTGGAATAGAATTCCATATCGGCCAGCAGACGGCCGCCGGGCAGCAGAGCGGCTTTGTAGCCCAGCTCTACGGACTTGATGTGCTCGGGCCGCAGGTAGGTGTAGGGATTCTTCTGCAGCAGGCCCTGGTTCTGGCTGATGGCCTGGCTGCGCGAGAGGCCGCCGGTGTTCACGCCCCGCGTGACGGCCGCATTGAACGCGTCGATGGAGCTGCGCAAGTAGCTGTTCTCAAACACCCCGTCCGACATCACCCGGAGCCCCCCAATGCGCTTCACCTGCCCGCTGTTCACGTTGGAAAACCCCTCGAACAAACTCGGAAACCGGTAGCCGCTCTGGTAGCTCACCCGGAAGTTGTGGCGCTGAGTGGGCGAGTACACGGCCGTGAGGCGGGGGTTGAAGCGGGTGGTGAAATAATCGTTCTTATCGGCCCGCAGGGTGGCCGTCAGGCGGATTTTCTCTTCCCAGAGCCGCGCCCCGGCCTGCACGAAGCCCCCGGTTTTGCCGTACGTGAGCGTGCTGAACGGGTCCTCCCCTGCTTCGGGGTTGATGAAGTAGTTGCCGTCGGGCCGGATGAAGTAGGTGCGGTGGTCGAGCCCCAGCAGCACGTCGGCCCAGGCGGGCAGCCCCTTGCTACCGCCCCGGCGCAAAGCTTCGCTGAGGTTCAGCTGGCCTTCCAGGTGCAGCAAATCGGCCTGCACGCGCAGAGCCGCGCCCTGGTCCCAGTTGTTGATGTCGGCCAGCTCCCGCAGGCGCTGTTGAAACTCGGGAGTGCCGGGCTGCAGGCGACCCGCATCGGCGGCGGCGCGGGCGGCGGCGTGAGCCTGCGCCACCGTTTGGCCGGCCTGCGCGGCGGCGTTCCAGGCGGCGGTGTAGTCCTGGTTCCAGAGGTTATCGGGCTTGAAGCTGCGGTCCAGGTTTTCGGCCATGCTGCGCAGGTTGTAGCTGCGGCCGGTGTTTTCCTGGGTGAAGTAGGCGCGGGCCTGCACCACGGGGCCGGTGAGCTGCAAGGCGTGCTGCTGCAGGTGGTAGTTGTCGAGCCGGAACCGGTTGCTGCGCTGGTACACGTTGTCGAAGTTGGCCCCGCGGTAGGTGTAGGCCAGCTCCGCCTTATCGGTCAGCTTGTAGTGCAGGGCCGCGTCGTACTTGAGGGTTTGCAGTTGGTAGTCGGTCACGTCCTGCTCCCGGTAGCCGGTGCGGGCCACCTGGTAGCTTTTGCCCCCCAGCGTGAGGTTCGAGCGGTTCGACGACTCATTGCCGTAGCTACTCACCAGGTCGCGGGCCGGGTTATCGGCTCCCAGCAGACCGGTGGTGGCGTTGCCGTTGGGGTTGATGTCGGTCGGGTCGTGGGCAATCCAGTCGTAGCCGCGCAGGTAGGTGCCGTTCACCTTCACCGCCCACTTCGGCCCCAGCACCTGGGCGTAGCGCACACTGGTTTCGGAAAAGGCGTGCGCGTCGGTGGCCGGGTCGTTGAGGTGGTTGACGCCCACCTTCTGTTGCACGCTCAGGCCGGGGCTGCGGAACGGGTTACGGGTGCTGAAGTTGGCCAGCCCGTTGATGGCATTCAGCCCATACAGCGCGGCGGCCGTGCCCGGCACCAGCTCCACGGCCTGAATATCCAAATCACTCGGCCCTAGCAGATTGCCGATAGGTGCCCCAATGTGCGGGGCCTGGTTGTCGATGCCGTCCACGAGCTGGGCGAAGCGCACGTTGGTGGTGTTGCTGAAGCCCCGGGCGTTGAGCACCCGAAACCCCAGGCTGGGCGTAATCATCTGCACGCCCTTCAGGTGCTCAATGGCATCGAAAAACGAGGCTGCGGGCGTAAGCCGCAGCTGCCGGGCGTTGAGCTTTTCCACCGTCACCGGCGACTGTAGAATACTTTCTTCCACCTTCGAGGCCGTCACAACCACCTCCCCCAGCCGCGTGGTATCGGGGGCCTGGGCGTGGGCCAGCACCGGAAGCAGCAGAAGCGCGAGCGTAACGTGTTTCATTCGTTATATTTTTCCAAACATAACGAATATGGCGCGCCCGGGTTTCCCGCAAAGGACGCGGAGGTCGTTCTTCTGGGTCCTCTGCGCAACCCTCTGCGTCTTCTGCGGGAACCGACGCTAGAACAGCCGCGCCGCCTCCGCGGCCAGAAACGCCTGAAACCGGCCCTGCAGGCCCTCAAACTCTACAATCAGAGCCTCGCCCTCGGGCGTTACCACGGTGCCACCGCCGCGCTTGCCGCCGGTTTGGGTGAGCACCAGCGGCCGGGCCGCCTGCGCGTTCAGCGACGATACCAAATCCCAGGCCCGCTTGTACGACATGCCCATTTCCTGCGCCGCCTTCGAGATGGAGCCGTGCTGCTGAATCTGGCGCAGCAGCTCCAGCCGCCCGATGCCCATAAACCGGTCGTCCGCGGATTCCACCCAGAGGCGGCCGGTGAGGCGGAAGGTCAGGTCGGGGCGCAGCAGGTCTTTCATACGGGCAATTTTACGGAAAAGCCGCCGTATGGCCGGGGCACAAAAAAAGCGTCAGCCGTTGCCGACTGACGCTTTCGAAGCGAAGGGTTAGAACGGCGGCGGGCCGTCGTCGAAGTTGCTGCGGGGGAAGGGCTGGGCCGGCGGCGGGCCGTCGTTGTTGAGGCGTGAGCCCAGCCGGATGGTGTTGGGCGTGAAGCCGGTCTGCTCGTCGAAGCTACTGGGCGGGAAGGCGCTGGGGTTGAAGCCCCCGGCGTCGCCGAAGCCGCCCGCGCCGTCGAGGTCAGCGAACTTGGTGAACTTGCCGATGAACTTGAGCTGCACGGTTTCCAGGGAGCCGTTCCGGTGCTTGGCAATGATAACCTCGCCGGTGCCCTGCGTCGGGTTGCCCATTTCGTCCTCCGTAATCTTGTAGTACTCGGGGCGGTACAGGAAGATAACCATGTCGGCATCCTGCTCGATGGAGCCGGATTCGCGAAGGTCACTCAGCTGCGGCTTCTTGTCGCCGCCGCGCGTTTCCACGGAGCGGGAGAGCTGCGACAGGGCCAGCACGGGCACGTTCAGCTCCTTAGCAATGCCTTTGAGCGCCCGCGAAATCGAGGCAATTTCCTGTTCGCGGTTGCCGGCGCCCTTGCCGTCGGTGTTGCCGGTCATCAGCTGCAGATAGTCGATAATGATCATCGAAATATCGTGGTGGGCCTTGAGGCGGCGGCACTTGGTACGCAGCTCCCGGATGCTCAGGCCCGGCGTGTCGTCAATGTATATCGGGGCCGACGACAGGCTGGAAATCTTGTGGTTGAGCTGGGCCCACTCGTGGTCGGCGAGGTTACCCTTCTTGATCTTCTCGGAGTCCAGCTCGGCCTCAGCCGAAATCAGACGATTCACCAGCTGCAGCGAGGACATTTCCAGCGAGAAGATGGCTACCGGCTTCTTGAACTCCACCGCCGCGTTGCGCATGGCCGAAACCACGAAAGCCGTTTTGCCCATACCTGGCCTAGCCGCAATAATCACTAAATCAGATGGTTGCCAGCCGGAGGTTACGCGGTCCAGGGCAGAGAAGCCGGAGGGCACGCCGGTGAGGCCGTCCTTCTGGTCCTTCTTTTCTTCCAGCTCCTTGATGGCCTTGCCCATCAGACTGCGCATGTCGTCGAAGTTCTTGCGAATGTTCGACTCCGACACCTCAAACAGTGCCTGCTCGGTGCTGTCGAGGAGGTTGAACACGTCGGTGGTGTCCTCGAAGGCGTCGCGCTGGATGGTGCTGGCAATGTTGATCAGCTCCCGCTTGATGGCGTTTTCGGTGATGATGCGGGAGTGGTACTCGATGTTGGCCGCCGAGTTGACCTTGAACGTGAGGTTGGCTACGTAGTGCGCGCCGCCGGCGGGCTCCAGCTCGCCCATCTCGCGCAGCTCGTGCGTAACCGTCAGAATATCAATCGGCTCTGACTTATCGAACAGGTTCAGGATGGCCTTGAAGATGCGCTGGTGGCCGTCCTTATAGAAGCTTTGGGGCTTCAGGATGTCGATAACCGTGGTGAGGGCATCTTTTTCCAGCATGAGGGCGCCCAGCACGGCGGCTTCCAGCTCCAGAGCCTGGGGCGGCAGCTTGCCCGCGGGCCCGCCCATGGGCAGCTGCGCGGGGCGGCTGCTCCAGGCGGCTTTGGCGCGCGAGGCCGAGAGTTTCAGGCGGTCATCCATCCGGTCGTTCATCAATAGGGGGGCACTACAAGGTAAGCAGGTTGGGCCGGTCTGGCCAGAATTTCTTCCGGGGCGGCCCGTTTTTCTGGAAGGGGCACAAAGCTAACGGCTGGGCTTCACAAGTGAGGGCTGGGCAAAAAGGTTTCTTTTGCGTAGAATGAACAGGGGTAGCATCCGCTTCCGCCAGTGCCGTTTTACCGATGAGCGGCAAGCCGTAAGCGGCAAGCGGCAAGCGGCAAGCAAAATGGCAGGGGTGAAAAAGCTTGCGGCTTGCGGCTCACAGCTCTCCAGCCGGCACAAGCTAAAGCTTATGCTACATGCCTACCTTTGCGGCCTGCTTACTTATTCTGTAAATGGCCGCTACTCCTTCTTCGCTCCAACGCCTGCACCTGATTGCCATCGGGGGCAGCATCATGCACAACCTGGCCCTGGCCCTGCACAAAAGCGGCGCCTACGTCACGGGCTCCGACGACGAGATATTTGAGCCCGCCAAAAGCCGGCTGGCTGCCGCCGGGCTGCTGCCTGCCGCCGAGGGCTGGTTTCCGGAAAAGGTGACGGCCGACCTCGACGCCGTGATTGTGGGCATGCACGCCCGCGCCGACAACCCCGAGCTGCTGCGCGCCCAGGAGCTGGGTTTGCGGGTGTACTCGTTTCCGGAGTTCATCTACGAGGCGTCCAAGGACAAGCAGCGGGTGGTGATTGGCGGCTCGCACGGCAAAACCAGCATCACGTCGCTGATTCTGCACGTGCTGCGCTACCACGGCCGTAAGTTCGACTACGCCGTGGGGGCCCAGCTGGAAGGCTTCGACCTGATGGTGCAGCTCACCGACGACGCGCCCATCATCATCATCGAGGGTGACGAGTATTTGTCGTCGCCGATTGACCGGCGGCCCAAGTTCCACCTGTACCAGCACCACATCGGCGTAATTTCCGGCATCAGCTGGGACCATATCAACGTGTTTCCGACCGAGGAAATCTACCGCGAGCAGTTCAAGATCTTCGCCGACATGACGCCCAAGGCCGGCACGCTTATCTATGACCGCGACGACGAGCAGGTGCAGCTCGTGACGGTGCCCAGCAGCCCCGACGTGACTTACGTGGGCTATGGCCCGCACGAAAACGTTATCCGGGACGGCAAAACCTACCTGCTCAACAAGAAGGACGAGGAAGTGCCGGTACAGGTGTTCGGCGAGCATAACCTGCGCAACATCTCGGCGGCCAAGGAAGTGTGCAAGTGCCTGGGCATCAAGGGCAAGGATTTCTACGAGGCACTGGGCTCGTTTAAGGGCGCGGCGCGGCGGCTGGAGCTGGTGCGGGAAGGCGCAGGCTCGGTGGTGTACAAGGACTTCGCCCACGCCCCCAGCAAGCTGAAAGCCACCGCTACCTCTTTCAAGAAGCAGTTTCCGAAGCGCAAGCTGGTGGCCTGCCTGGAGCTGCACACCTTCAGCTCGCTGAACCCCGCCTTCCTGTCGCAGTACGCCCACACTTTCGACGCGCCCGACGTGGCCGTGGTGTACTTCAACCCCCACGTGCTGGAGCACAAGCGCCTGCCGGCGCTGCCGCCGGAAGCCGTGCAGCAGGCCTTCCAGCGCCCCGACCTGCGCGTGTTCACCGACAGCCGCGAGCTGGCCGCCTTCCTGCACGCCCAGGACTGGCACGAAGCCAACCTGCTGATGATGTCGTCGGGCACGTTCGACGGGCTGGATCTGGTGGAGCTGGCCGAAAAAGTGGTTCGCTAACCATGCAGGCTCCACTCAAACACCCGGTTCTGCTGCTGCACGGCGCGCTGGCCAGCGAAAAGCAGCTGCGCCCTTTGGCCCGCGAGCTGGCCGCGCACTACACGGTGCGCACCTTCAGCTTCGCAGGCCACGGTGGGCAGCCGTTGGAAGAGTCGACCTTTACTATGCGCCACTTCTCGGCGCAGGTTACCCGGTTTCTGGATGCGCAGGGCTGGGAGTCGGCGCACGTGTTTGGCTACAGCATGGGCGGCTACGCGGCGCTGGCGGCGGCGGTGGCGGCCCCGCACCGGTTCCGCAGCATCACCACGCTGGGCACCAAGCTCGACTGGTCGCCGGCGACGGCGGCGCTGGAAACCCGGTTTCTGGACGTGGAGAAGATGCGGGCAAAGATTCCGCAGTTTGCCGCGCAGCTGGAGCAGCAGCACGCCCCCACTCCCCTGCCGGCGCTGCTGGCCGCCACGGCCGGCCTCATGCGCGGCCTCGGCGACGTGCCGCTGCTCACGCCCCAGAACCTGTCGGCGCTGGAAGTGCCGGTGCAGGTGCTGGTGGGCGAGCTGGACAAAACGGCCGGCGTGGATGCCTCCCGCCACTTCGCCGACTTCATGCCCCGCGCTACCTTCGAAATCATCTTCAACACCCCGCACCCGCTGGACAAGGTGAACCCGGACTTGCTCACCAGCCGCATTGCGCGCTTCGTGGAGCAGACGGAAGACCAGCGCCGTTAGCCTAACCAGATTTCCGGCCACAAAAAAGGCCCGCCTTGTGAGGCGGGCCTTTGCGGTTTATTCTGGTTTCGGATCGGGCTCCGGCGGCGCGGGTGGCGCGGCGGCTGGCCGGCGGCGCCGGTCGGTGGTGACCAGTAGGGCCAGGCCAGTGAGGGCTAGGCGCAGCATCCATTTGCGGCTCAGCATGACTAGCGGTTGAGAAGCAGGGTGTTGGTTTCCTCCACGCGCAGGTCGCAGCTGCTGCCGCCGGTGTTTTCCTCGCAGCTCGTGCCCACAATGTCGTTGTTCTCGAAATTGAAGAAGCAGAACGTGCAGCCCACGCCGTTGATGATGTAGCGGGAGGCGCTGGTGCTCAGGTACAGGTCGTTGTCGGTGGTCAGGTTCAGGGGCAGGGCCATGCCGCGGAACATGCCGTTGCGCAGCCCCAGGCCCACCAGGTAGTACATGGCGGGGTCTTTAGGCTTACCCTGCACCTTGCGCACCATAGTTTTGTCGATGCTGGTGCCGTCGCCGAACTGCCGGCTGAAGGCCAGGGCCAGCTGCTCGCGGGGCATTTCGTATTTGATCAGGCCCCGGTCGCCGACGGAGGCCACCAGCTTGCTGGTTGGCTCGCGGCGGCGGCGGCTGGCTTCGCCGGTTTCGCCGTCGGGCGAGCCCAGCTCCGGAAAGCCCCGCTTGGTGGTTTCGCAGGCGGGCAGCGAAGCGGTGAGCAGGCCGGCGGCCAGCAGCAGGCGCCAGAAGGGCCGGAAAGAACGTAGCATAAGAGTATGACTAACAGGTAGAAAGATTAGCGGGCGGTATAAAACGTGCGGGCTTCGGGCAGGTCGCGCTGAATATCGGCGATGCGCGTGCCGTTGGAGGGGTGGGTGGAGAGGAACTCGGGCGGTGAGGCCTGGCCCTCGCGGGCGTCCATGCGCTGCCAGAACTGCACGGCCCCGTCGGGGTTGTAGCCCGCCATGGCCATAAAGATAAGGCCCAGGCGGTCGGCTTCCGACTCCTGGCTACGGCCATACTTCAGCAAACCCAGCTGCGAGCCGGCCCCTACCACCTGCAGAAACACGTTCTGGGTGGCCGTGGGGTTCTGGCCGGCCGAGGCCGACAGCACGCCGCCGAGGCCCTGGGCCGCCATCTGCTGGCTCATGCGCTCCGAGCTGTGCTTGGCTACGGCGTGGGCAATTTCGTGGCCCATCACCACAGCCAGGCCGTTTTCGTCCTGCGTGATGGGCAGGATGCCGGTGTACACCGCCACCTTGCCGCCGGGCATGCACCAGGCGTTTTCCTGCTTGTCGTTGATCAGGTTGAACTCCCAGGCGTAGCCCTCCAGTTGAGCCTGAGCATTCTGCTGGCGGAAGTACGTATCCACGGCCTGCTGAATGCGCTGTCCCACCCGCTTCACCATAGCCGCCTGCTCGCCGCTGCCTGCCACCTGACTGGAGGCCAGCACTTTCTGGTACTCAGCAGCGGCCATCGTGTTCATCTCCGTGTCGGAAACTAGGCTGAGCTGGCGGCGGCCGGTGATGGGCACCGTGGAGCAGGCCGCAGTAACTAGAAGGCAGCTGGCGAGGGCAAGGTTGCGGAGCATGACGTAGGAAGGGCTTAGGGAAAGAGACGAGTAGGGCCCGACGTGGTGAAAGCGCCGGCCGGACGCTTCTATACGTGCGCAGGCCGCAAAAATGTTTATTTACCTCTATTCTGATGGCGGCGCACCTGTTTTTTGCCTTTTCTTCGTTCAGCCACTACGAATTAGCGGTAGTTTTGACTTCCGGGCCGCTACCCGCCGGCAGTAGCCCGTTTTTCTGTATCCTGTTTTCCTGGGCTTAGGCCGCTGCCACCAGCCGCCGGGCCCTTTCCTCTCCCCTGCTTTTTACGCTATGAAAATCCTCTGCATTGGCCGCAACTACACCGAGCACATTGCCGAACTCCAGAACGAAACACCCGACGCTCCCGTCATCTTCGCCAAGCCCGATACGGCCCTGCTGCAGCGCAACCAACCGTTCTTCGTGCCCGATTTCTCGCAGGACATTCACCACGAAATAGAGCTGGTGCTGCGCATCTGCAAAAACGGCAAGAACATCGAGGAGAAGTTTGCGCCCACCTACTTCGACGCCATCGGCCTGGGCATCGACTTCACGGCCCGCGACCTGCAAAGCAAGCTCAAATCCAAAGGGCTGCCGTGGGAGCTGGCTAAAGGCTTCGACGGCTCGGCCCCTATTTCGCAGGAGTTCAAGCCCGTGGCCGACTTCCCAGACCTGAAGAACATCAACTTCCGGCTGGAAGTGAACGGGCAGGTGCGTCAGCAGGGCAACTCCGGCCTGATGCTGCACGACTTCAATAAAATCATCAGCTACATCTCGCAGTTCATCACCCTGAAAATGGGCGACCTGATTTTTACGGGCACGCCCAGCGGCGTGGGCCCGGTGCAGCCCGGCGACCAGCTCACCGGCTATATCGAAGACCAGCAGCTGCTGAATCTGGCTGTGAAGTAGTAGAGAGGTGGGTTGGTGGCGGTGGTCCTACGAGTTGCCCGCAGGGCCTCGTAGGACCACTAAAAAGCCGTCCGGTTCGGCAGCAGAAGCTGTCAGCAAGGGGTGTAGAAATGTAGAACACGTTTGTAGCCCAGACAACCTCCGGGGCATTGAACGACGGCTTACCAACGATTTAGTGGTACTACGAGGCCCTTCGGGCAACTCGTAGCACCACTACCCGTGTCGAACCAATGCCCACGTCCGTCAATCCACTACCCCACTACTCCAGCAATCCACCATACCTAGTATTTCTGAATGCCCAATACGTTGTTTACCAGCTTTTCGCGCCGGCTGCTGAGTCTGGCGGCGCTGCCGCTGCTGCTCACTTGGCCGCCTACATCCTGCGAGGGCCAGGCCCCCGATTCCTCGGCTCCGAAACCAGCGCCGGCTGCCACCGCCGATGCCCGACGCCCCAGTGTGCCGGCCGGCTACTTTCTGTTCCCGATTAAGCCCGGCGTGCAGAACTACCTGGCCGGCAGCATGGGCGAGCTTCGCCCCAACCACTTCCACGGCGGCCTCGACATCAAGACCGACGGCCGCGTGGATTTGCCGGTGTACGCCGCCGCCGACGGCTACATCTCGCGCATGAAGCAGAGCAGCTACGGCTACGGCAACGTGCTCTACATCACGCACCCCAACGGCCTGACGACGGTGTACGGCCACCTCAACCACTTCAAGGGGCCGGTAGCCGCCGAGCTGCTGCGCCGCCAGTATGAGAAGCAGACCTACGATCTGGAGCTGTTTTTCGACAAAACGCAGTTTCCGGTAAAGCGCGGCGAGGTGGTAGCACTATCGGGCAACACGGGCGGCTCGGCGGGCCCGCACCTGCACTGGGAAGTGCGCACCCCCGACGACCACCAACTCAATCCGCTGCAGTTTGGGGGCTTCCCCGAAATCCAGGACCACGTGGCGCCGCAGCTGCAGGCGTTTGCGGTGGAGGCGCTGGGCATTGAAGCCCGCGTGCAGGGGCGCTTCGGCAAGAGCATATTCGTGCCGAAAGCGCCGATGCTGCCCAACGGCGGCGGCTACGTGTGGGCCGATACCATTGCCGCCTTCGGGCAGGTGGGCCTGCTGGTGCAGGGCTTTGATAGGTTCGACGGGGTGTGGAACAAGAACGGCCTGCAGCGCGTGGACGTGCGTGTGAACGGCCAGCCGCTCTACACCCACGTCGTGGATGATATTCCGTTTCCGGAAGGCTCGCGCCAGATCAACCGGCACGTGGACTATGAGTGGCGCGCCACCCAGGGCCGGCAGCTGGAGCGCCTGTTCGTGGACGACGGCAACGACCTGAGCATGTACAAAACCGGCCCCGCCAAGGGCAAGCTGCGCGTGGAAGCCGGCAAGCTCTACGCGGTGGAAATCATGCTGGCCGACTCCTACGGCAACCGCACGCCGCTGCGCTTCGTGCTGCGCGGCGAGCAGCCGGTGTACTACAAAACCCGCTCGGCGCTGGTGAAAAAGCCCACCCTGCGCTACGATATCAGCCGCAACCTGCTGTTGGCCACCGCTTCTGACCCCGACACGGCCTCTGTGGGTGGGCCGCTCACGCTCTACAAAGGCAACCGCCGCCTCACACTGCGCCCCAGCTACACGGTGCAGAGCGAAAACACCTACCTCTACGACCTGCGCGCCGGCCTGCCCGACTCGCTCAGCTTCCAGGGCGTCACGCGCCGCTTCGACCGGCAGGCCAGCATTCCATCGGGCCGGGATTTCGCCTTCTCCACCAGCGCGCTGCAGCTGGGCTTCGCGCCCAAAACGCTGTTTGACACGCTGTATGTGCAAACCAGCTATGCCGCCGGCCTCTGGACGGTGCACCTGCCGCGCACGCCGCTCTACGAAACCCTGCGCCTCACGCTCCGGCCCGAAACGCCCGTAACTGACCCGCGCCGCACCGCCATCTATAGCATAGCGCCCAACGGCGGCAAAGGCTACGTGGGCGGCAAGTGGGCCGCCGACAACACCACCGTATCGGCCCCCATCAAAACCTTCGGCCGCTTCCGTTTGCTCACCGACACCATTCCGCCTTCGGGGCGCCTGCTCAGCAAAGGGCCCGGCGGCGTGGTGTTCAAGGTCGGCGACGACCTGTCGGGGCTGGCCAGCTACCGGCTGGAAGTGAACGGGCAGTTTCACCTGCTGCGCTTTGAGCACAAAAACGCCACTCTGTTCTCGGAGCGCTCCGACACGCTGGGCCCGGTCCTGCGCGGCCCCGCCACGCTCCGCCTCACCGACCAGGCCGGCAACGAGAAGGTGCTGAACGTGGTGCTGTAGCATCGGCCGCGGCCGCGTATGAGTTCGTATATTCCAGTAACCTTTCCCCTATTCTCATGTCCAACAATCTGCTTAAGCGCCGCAAGCCGGTGCTGCTGGCCTCCGTGGCTGCGGCCGTAGCTACCGGCGTGGCTGCCTATGCCTTCGCCCGCCGCAAGCTGCACCCGCCGCTGCCCACCGTGGCCCACGTGGATCTGCACAAGTACATGGGCCTCTGGTACGAGGTGGCCCGGCTCCCGACCCGCTTCGAGAAAGGCTGCCAGCACGTGACGGCCGAGTACACGCTGCGGCCCGACGGCAAAGTGACCGTACGCAACACCTGCCACAAAGAAGGCCTGAATGGCCCCGTGGAAACCGTGACGGGTACGGCCCGCGTGGTAGATGCCGTCACCAACGCCAAGCTGAAAGTGAGCTTCTTCTGGCCGTTTGAAGGCGACTACTGGATCATTGCCCTCGACCACTCCGACTACCGCCACGCCCTGGTGGCCGGCGGCCCCGACCGCACCAACCTGTGGCTGCTGAGCCGCACGCCGCACATGGAGCGCAACCTCCGCGACCACTATCTGGCCAAGGCCCGCGAGCTGGGTTTTGACGTGGACCGCATCCTGTTCACGCCTCAGCCCATTGCCGGCAAGCCGTAACCGTGCCCGGCACGCGGCGGCGCGCTATATTTACCGCAAATCCCAGCCTTATGCCCATTCCCCAGATCGGCGACGCCGCCCCCGCCTTCGAAGCGCCCGACCAGCACGGCAACCTGCACCGCCTGCAGGACTACGCCGGCCGCAAAGTGGCCCTCTACTTCTACCCCAAAGACGACACCAGCGGCTGCACGGCCCAGGCCTGCGACCTGCGCGACAACTACCAGAGCCTGCAGGCCGCCGGCATTCAGGTGCTGGGCGTAAGCATCGACAGCGAGAAGTCGCACAAGAAGTTCGCCGATAAGTACGAGCTGCCGTTTCCGCTGCTCGTGGATGAAGACAAAAAGCTGGTGGAAGCCTACGGCGTGTGGCAGGAGAAATCCATGTACGGCCGCAAGTACATGGGCACCATGCGCTACACCTTCCTGATTGACGCCGACGGCCGTATCGAGAAGGTCATCACCAAAGTCGACACCAAAAACCACGCGGCCCAGTTGCTGTAGGCCCTGTTAGCCCCGCCCGTTTGGCGGGGCTTTTTTTTCGCGCGCCTCGCCCAAGTTCCTACCTTTGCTTTCCCCCAACCTCATAGAATTCATGTCGCACGACGCCAATTCCTTCGCCGCTTCTTCCGAAACCCACGCCCCCGAAGCCACCAAGTCGGTGGCCGAGCTGCAGCAGATTGCCGCGCAGGTGCGCCGCGACATTGTGCGCATGGTGCACGCCGTGAACTCCGGCCACCCCGGCGGCTCGCTGGGCTGCACCGACCTGCTGGTGGCCCTGTACTTCAAGGTGATGAAGCACACGCCCCAGCCCTTCGACATGAACGGCACCAACCAGGACCTGTTTTTCCTGTCCAACGGCCACATTTCGCCGGTTTTCTACTCGGTGCTGGCCCGCTCCGGCTACTTCCCGGTGAGTGAGTTGGCTACGTTCCGCAAGCTCAACTCGCGGCTGCAGGGCCACCCCGCCACCCACGAGCATCTGCCCGGTGTCCGCATTGCGTCGGGCTCGCTGGGCCAGGGGCTGAGCGTGGCCACGGGCGCGGCCCAGGCCAAAAAGCTCAACGGCGACGACCGCACGGTGTTCGTGCTCATGGGCGACGGCGAGCTGCAGGAAGGCCAGATCTGGGAAGCGGCCCTATACGCCCCGCACCACAAAGTCGATAACCTGATTGCCTTCGTGGACCGCAATGGCCAGCAGATCGACGGCCCCACCGACAAGATCGGCGGCCTCGGCGACCTGCGCGCCAAGTTCGAGAGCTTCAACTGGCAGGTGCTGGAAACCAACGGCAACGACCTGCCCACGCTGCTGGCCACCATCGAGGAAGCCCAAAACCTGCTCGGCCAGGGCCGCCCCGTGATGGTGCTCATGGACACCCAGATGGGCTTCGGCGTCGACTTCATGATGGGCTCGCACAAGTGGCACGGCGTTGCGCCGAACGATGAGCAGCTGGAAAAGGCGCTGCAGCAGCTGCTGGTAGAAGAAGCCGGCGACTACTAAATCGCAGATGTTGCAGATAAAGAGGGAATTTCGCTGATCAAACCGCCGGTTTAATGTCTGGCTTGTGTTTGTAAGCGGAAGCCTTTTTATACAGGCATTGGTCTGTTAAGCGTTGCTGCTATGGGCTTCGCGGCAGTTTACTGCTGTTGGTGCCGTACCCGCTGACATTTGGCTTCCCCGCGTTTCGTGGGGGAGCTGCTGTTTCCTCCCTTATGCGCCGCCTGGCCGTTCTTGTATGCGTGCTTGTGAGTCTGGCTACCTGGCCGGGCGCGGGGCTGCGTGCCCAGAACGCGCCGCCGGCCAAGCCGCGTGTCACGCGCATTCTGTTTCTGCTGGATGCCTCGGGCTCGATGCTGGCGCCGTGGGAAGGGCGGGCGCGCATGGACGTGGCCAAGGGCCTGCTGGCCCGCATGGTCGATTCGCTGAACGCCTACCCCAACCTGGAGCTGGGCTTGCGCGCCTACGGCCACCTGCACGACAAGTCGGAAAACAACTGCGAAGACTCCAAGCTGGAAGTGGCCTTCGCGCCTAAAAACGCGGCGGCCATCAAGGCCAAGCTCAAAACCATTGAGCCCCGCGGCAACACGCCCATCACCTTCTCGCTGCTGCAGTCGGCCGGCGACTTCCCGACCGACAAAACGGCGCGCAACGTGCTGATTCTGATTACCGACGGGCTGGAGTCGTGCAAGGGCGACCCGTGCGCGACCTCGCTGGCACTGCAGCGGAAGCGGGTGTTTCTCAAGCCCTTCGTGATTGGCATCGGGGCCGAGCGGGAGTTTGGTAAGCAGCTGGAATGCCTGGGGCAGTACTACAATGCCGCTGACGTGAAGACATTCCGCACCATCCTCAACGACGTGGTAGCCCAGACGCTGGCCAAAACCACCGTGGCCGTCAACCTCACCGACGAGGCCGGCCGGGGCGTGGAAACGAACGTGAACCTGACGTTTCTCAACAACGTCACGGGCCTGCCCGAATACAACTACGTGCACTACCGCGACGCCAAAGGCCAGCCCGACGCCCTCGACATCGACGCGCTGCAGAGCTACGACCTGGTGATAAACACCGTGCCGCCGGTGCGCCAGGAAAACCTGCAGATCCGGCCGGGCAAGGCCAACGTGCTGACCTACAAAACGCCGCAGGGCACGCTCTGGCTGCAGAACCCTAACGTGACGCCCAACCCCTACGGCACGGTGCAGGCCGTTATCCGGCAGCCCGGCAAGGACGGCACGCTGCTGGCTCTGCCCTTCGGGGCGCGGCAGAAGCTGCTGGCCGGCACCTACGAAGTGGAGCTGCTGACGCTGCCCCGGCAGGTGCGGCGCATCAACATCCGGCAGGGCCAGGAAACCACCGTCACGTACCCGGCGCCCGGCATCCTCAACATCGTGTCGGACCTGAAAGGCTACGGCAGCATCTACCGCCTCAACGACGACGAAACCCAGACCTGGCTCTACAACCTTCCCGACGGCGGCAGCAGCAAAATAAACGTGCCAATGCAGCCCGGCGCCTACCGCCTCATCTTCCGCACCAAAACCGCCACCGGCAGCCAGTTCACCGACGTGCGCAACTTCACCATCCGCTCGGGCCAGACCAGCTCGGTTAGCATCTTTGGCCGATGAGGAACTGGGAGGACACACAAGAGCTACTACGCCCCTATTTCGAATTGCTTGCTTTTTTTATGATTTTTCTACTGGTATTCAGCATCATGCAATATCAGCAACACCAACAGCAATTTTATAAGAAACTGAACAAAGATGGTATACAGGCTTGCGCTAGCATTGAGAACGATCATTACACAAAAGGCACACACACGTATTCATTGAATTATCTAAATAATAACAAGCCAGTTTCAGCCATTGGCTATTCACAAAACAAGTATTCAATAGGCGACTCTTTATCAATACTATTTCTCCCTGAAGAAGATGAAGTACTTATTCAGGAGTAATATGCCCACGACGATGCCTTCCGTTTCAACTATAGACCTCGAACCGGCCGCTACGCAGCTCCGCTCCGATGGCTACGCCATCCTGCCCGGCGTTTTCACCCCGGCCGAAACGGCGGCTTTGCTGCGCACCATCGCCACGGCCGATACCACCTCACCCAGCTTCCGGCGCAGCCAAGACGTGTTTGCCATCCGGAATCTGCTGCAGGAGCTTCCAGCGTTGCAGGAGCAACTCCTGACGCCCGGGCTGCGGGAAGTGCTGGCGGCGCTGTTTCCAGCCCAAACGCCGCATCTGGTGAAGGCTATCTACTTCGATAAGCCGGCCGGCTCCAACTGGCTGGTGGCCTGGCATCAGGATGTGATGGTGGCTGTAACCGACCGGGTAGAACTGCCCGGCTACGGCCCCTGGAGCAGCAAGGGCGGCGAAACCACCGTGCTGCCGCCCCGCGAAATCCTGGAAAGCATCGTCACAGTGCGCCTGCACCTCGACGACTGCGACGCCAGCAACGGCGCGCTGCGGGTGGTGCCCGGCTCGCACCGCCACGGCGTCATCCCCAACGACCAACATCCTACCTTTACCCCGAAGGCGCTGACGTGCGCCGTGCCCGCCGGGGGCGTGATGCTGATGCAGCCACTCACGCTGCACGCTTCCAACCGCAGCACCAGCGCCCAGTCGCGCCGCGTGATTCACCTGGAGTTCAGCGCGGCCGAGCTGCCCGATGGGCTGCAGTGGCGCGAGCGGCTGGCACTTCCTCTGACATAAAAACCCAAGACCCTTAGTCCCCAAGCCCCCAACATCCAACCCATGAAAGATTTCCCCTACACTGAATCGAAGGACACCCGCAGCGGCTTTGGGGCCGGCCTGCACGAGCTGGGCAAAACCAACCCCAATGTGGTAGCGCTGTGCGCCGACCTGATTGGCTCGCTCAAGATGGACGCCTTCGTGAAGGACTTCCCCGAGCGGTTTTTCCAGGTGGGCATTGCCGAGGCCAACATGATGGGCCTGGCCGCCGGCCTCACTATTGGCGGTAAAATCCCGTTCACGGGCACCTTCGCCAACTTCAGCACCGGCCGCGTCTACGACCAAATCCGGCAGAGCATTGCCTACTCGGGCAAGAACGTGAAGATCTGCGCTTCGCACGCCGGCCTCACGCTGGGCGAAGACGGCGCCACCCACCAGATTCTGGAGGACATCGGGCTGATGAAGATGCTGCCCCACATGTGCGTCATCAACCCCTGCGACTACAACCAGACCAAAGCCGCCACCCTGGCCATCGCCGATTACGAGGGCCCCGTATACCTGCGTTTCGGCCGCCCCGTGGTGCCCAACTTCACCCCCGCCGACCAGGAGTTTGAAATCGGCAAAGGCGTGGTGCTGAACGAAGGCGCCGACGTGAGCATCTTCGCCACCGGCCATTTGGTGTGGAAGGCCATTCTAGCGGGCAAGCTGCTGGCCGAGAAAGGCATCAACGCCGAAATCATCAACATCCACACCATCAAGCCGCTGGACGCGCAGCTGATTCTGGAGTCGGCGCGCAAGACGCGCTGCGTGGTGACGGCCGAAGAGCACCAGATGAACGGCGGCCTGGGCGACTCCATCGCCCAGCTGCTGGCCCGCGAGGAGCCCCTGCCGCTGGAAATGGTGGCCGTCAACGACTCGTTCGGCGAGTCGGGCACGCCCGACCAGCTGATGGAGAAGTACGAGCTCAACGAAGCCGCCATCGTGCGCGCCGTGGAGAAGGTAATGGCCCGCCGGAAGTAGGTTTCCGACAGCCGACCCAAATGCCCAACGCCCCGGCCGCACGTGTTGCGGCCGGGGCGTTGTGGCGTTAAGGCAAGTCCCTCACGCCAGAATATCGGCAATGATGGCGACGTGGTGGCGGGTATGGATTTCCAGAAACCGGAGGGCCTGGTCGCGCCGCAGGTCGCCGAAGTAGGGATGGTAGAAGTAGCTGCCCGCCGGCAGCGCGGCCAGCCGGGGCAGTATGGCGCGCGTGCGGGCCAGGTGGGCCGTCAGCGTTTCGGCCGAGATGGGGCCCTTCGGCAGCACCACTTCCGGCGACTTGGCCCGGCCGCGCGGAATCCGCTTGAACGTGAAAAACACCAGCCGCCCCAAGCTGAACCGCCACCGGTAGCGGGCGGGGTCGGAGGCGGCCAGCACCTGCTGGATACCGTTGAGCGTGAGCAGCGTGTGCTCGATGTGCCAGCCCACCGAGGCCTGGGAAACCGCTTGGTTCAGGGTTTCGTGGCGGGCAATGCTTTGCTCAAGCTGTTGCAGTAAGGTTTCGAGTTGGGTCATGTGGGTTGTTCCGTTGACACGTTCCTGTTGCAGAGACGGGCGTCGTATGTGGGCACTGAAATCGGTTTTCGGGCGCGCCAACATATTCGCTGCGCGGCGCCACCGGGCGGCGCGGCAACTGCTACTGTTTGGCCCCGCACCCGGCGCAGAACTTCTGGCTGGGCTGCACGGAGGCCCCACAGTCGCCGCAGAATTTCTCTTTGGGCGCGGCGGCGGCGCTGGCGGTGCCGCATTCGGGGCAGAATTTCTGGCCGGGCTGCAGGCGAGCCTGGCAGTTGGGGCACTGCTCTACCTTGGCCTGGCCCAGAAAATCGAGGTCCTGAGTGTAGTTGTGCTCCCGGGTTTTGGTCTGGATCTGCTCGCGGGCGGCCTGGCGCTGCTGGGCGGCCAGCTCCTCGTGCTCGTTGGGGGCGCAGTCTTCGCAGAGGCCGGCGGTGTGGTTCCAGCACACATCGGGGCACACCCAGTGGCCGCAGCGGGTGCACTGCTTGAAGTAGGTTTTGCCTTCCTGCACGGCCGTTTCCAGGGCGTCGTCGTGGGCCTTGCCGCCGATGGCGCGCTGCACATGGTAGGCGGCGGTGCCGGCATCGTAGAAGTGCCCGCCGAACAGGCTACCGGCGGCCCGCATCAGCTCCCCGGCAATCCCAATTTTATTGGGCAGAAAGCGCGACATGTGCCCGTTGCGGCACTTGTCGCAGTAAAACTTGAACTGAAAGCCCTTGTCGGTGCTGAGGTCGTCGTGGTTGGCCACGAAGTGAATCATGCTGCTCATAGCGGTGGTAGTAGGTGCGAGGGCTGAAATTAGCATTTTACTATATCTGCGCTGCTTTTTTCAACTGTTACATTTCTGCTTTCCACGCCCCAAGCTACCGGCCAGCCGGCTTACGCACTGCCGGCCGGGCAGCAGGCTTGCGCACTGCCGGCTTCCCGGCCGCTGGTTTGGCTGCTGGTTTAGCCGCCGCCGGCCGGACCAGCGGTTTCGGGGCTTCGTCTGGCAGCCAGGTGGCCCGAAACCCATAGTCGGGCGCGAAGGGTGGGCGGCCCAGCGGGCGCAGCGGCGGTACCGTGAACGTCAGCTGGCCGGTGGCATCGGTGCGGGCCTCGGTGGTGAACTGCGCAATGCGGCCGCCCTGCGCCACCGGGCCGCCGGCACGGAGGGCGTAGAACGGATAAGTGCTGAAGAATTCCAGGCGGTAGCGGCCCGGGCGGGTCATGCCGGGCAGGCTCACGGTCTGGCCTATCAGGGCCGGAATGCTGTCGGGGGTGCTGGGCTGGTTGTCGTTGAAGCGCAGGCAGGTGGTATCGGTGAACGAGCCGGCCTGGTGGGGCAGCTGGTACCAGTAGCTGGCGCGGTTGTGCACCCAGCCCAGCACCCGCGCCGGGCTCCGCAGCGCAAACACTTCCAGGCGCGCGTCAGACGTGAAAGCCCCGCCGGGCTCCAGCGAAACCGTGTCCCTGGCGGGGCTGCCGGCGGCCCACACCGGCACACAGTTGCCGGGCGTGGTGGGCGTGTGCGGGGTATCTTTAGGGCCGACCATGCCGGGGCAGGCACTGGCCAGCACCTCGTAGTCTTCACTGAAGATGGGGCTACCGGCCAGAAATAGCTGCAGCGGCTTGAAATAGTGGTATTGCCCGCCGTAGCAGAGCCCGAATACCTGGTTGGCCCACCAATACAGCGCCGCCCCGCCCGAGCCGTTGAACGCCGACGACCAGAGCGTGTTGTGCATCTCAATCAGGTCGTGGTAGCGGACGCCGGGCGGGTAGCGCGGGGCCGTGAAGTTGGAGCTGCCGTACCAGCACTGCTTTTCGATACCCAGCCCAAACTCGGCCAGCTGGTAGGGCTTGCCGGGGAAATGCACCGCGGCCCGCCGGGCCAGATAGGCGCGCTGGTGCTCCACGTTCAGGTCGGAGCTGTAGTAGTGGTCCTGCACGAAATCCAGCTCCGGAGCCTGATAGAGCGGCTTGCCATCGGGGCCAAGGTAGTCGCCGCTGAAGGCGTAGCCCAGCGAGTTGGTGTAGAGGTACTGCGGGGCCAGGGTGCGGGCGTAGGCTATCATCTCGCGCACCCAGCTGCCCACGCGGGCCGAGTTGCCGGGGTTCCAGAAGTTGTCGGCTTTACCGCCGAACAGGTCGGCCTCGTTCATCATTTCCAGCCCGAAAATGGCCGGCGAGTAGCCCCAGCGGGCCACCACGTAGCGGATGCGCTGCCGGAACAGCTGCCGGCTCACGGAGTCAGTGAAGAAGCGGATGGGCGGCGCGCCCGGCGCCAGCCGCTGCCGGTACGGGTGCCGCTGCCAGGCCTGGCCCACCTCCCCGTTGTCGGCAATATCCGTGACCGAGGACAGCGCAATCTGCAGGTACACGCGGCGGCGGGCGGCCTGCTCCACTAGCGCGTCGAGGTCGTAGGCGCGGTTTTGGCGGGTGTCGTAGCGGCCGGCGGGGCCGTCAGCGCCTTCAGGGCTGAACTGGCCGGGCATCAGCATCAGGCGGGCGAAGTTGCCACCGTTGTCGGCTATTTTGCGGATACCGTCGCGCACATCCTGGTACGGCAGGCGGGTGTAGCGCTCCTCCACGCCGTTGTTGACCACGTTCATGCCCAGCGGAAAAAACACGCGGCCATCGGTAAAAGCGAAGTTGCGGCCGTTGGGGTGCACCCGCACGAAGCCGGGGTTGTCGGTAGCGGCCACCGTGAAGTAGGTGGGCGCACTCACGGTGCTGGAATCGTGGTGGCGCACCAGCAGGCGGTAGCTCCAGCGGCCGGCTTCGGGTGGCGCAAACCGGATGCGCCAGGGCAGGCGCGTGGGCACGGGCACGAGGTAACGCGGGTCTTCGGGGCAGGTGGTGCAGTAGGTGCAGGTGTCGGTGGCACTCTGGCGCGGAAACGGGGCGCAGGTGGTGCAGCGCCGGAAGTCCTGGTACCAGAAGCCCACCGCCCGGTGCACCACGCCGCTGGGGCTGGTAAACTCGGCGCCCACCGTTATTTCGGCGGGGTCGTAGGGATTCTGCACCGGGGCCGTGGCCAGGGCCAGGCCCAGCTCCAGCTTCTGCAGCCGCGCCGGCGGCACCACGCCCACGCGGCGGTGCTCGGTGATGCGCAGGGCCCAGGCCGGGCCGCTAGCCAGCCCGCTCAACAGCACACCCAGGATAAAATGTAGCAGTAGCTTCATAGGCACGGGCGGCCACCGTAAGTTTGGGGCCGCTAGCAAAGCGGGAAGAAACGGGTTTTTCCGCGGTTTTGTAGTGTGCCGGCTGTGCTAATCCCTTTGCTTATGCGCTTCATTTTCCTGTTTTTCCTGCTTGCCACGCTGCTTCCGGCACCTCGGGCATGGGCCCAGAATCAGCAGCAGCCCGACACCACGCTCATCGTCTACAATACCCAGCTGACGGGCGCCTACAGCCGGGGCGGCGTGAACCGCACGCTGCTGTCTACCACCCAAAACCTCACATTCACGCGCGGCCAGCACTTTGGCTTACCCCTCACGGGCAGCTTCATCTTTGGCCGGCAGGATAAACGGCTGAAAGAGCGGGAGCTGCTGCTCAATGCCACACCCTACTACTATAAAGGCCGGTTCCGGGCCTACGCCCTCGGCGGGTTCGAGCAAAGCAACCTGCGCGGCATCACCAGCCGGACGCAGCTGGGCGCCGGCCCCGGCTGGGCCTTCTATTCCGATACGCTGGGCCGCGAAGTATCGGTCAGTAACCTCGTTATCCGGGAGCAAACCAACTTTCTAGATGGCCGCCGTCAGGTGACGGCCCGCAACTCGGCCCGCCTGAAAGTGGCCTGGTCGGTGCGGATCCTCACGCTAAACTCCACCACGTTCTACCAACCTTCGCTGGCTGATTTCGGCAACTACCGCTTCAGCAACCTCACCACCGCTGCCCTCAAGCTCACGCGCCAGCTGGCCGTCAGCCTCTCCTATAATTACTCCTTCGAAAGTGAATTCAGCGAGGGCCGGGTACCGGAAAACACCAACGTCACGGTAGGCCTGGCGTACAGCACGCGGAGGTAACCAATTAGAATCCGCTACTGCACTTGCACTATTATGAATTTAGCATTCTACAATCCAATTAATTGATATGCAGTTTTATACCCATTTTCTGGCAATTGCGCATTCCGTAGCGCGTAAAGGCCTTAGTGAAGTATCGAATACAGCTATGCTCGCCTTCCTGCCAACATACTTTGTAGCCACAGGACTGTTTTACGTCCTGCTTAACCTCTTGCCATCTGACAATTCCTACTACTTGGCAATAGTTGTCAATCTGCTAAACGCAGGGATTCTATCCCACTTGCTAAACAGATATATTAATTCCAAGATTATTATCATCAGGGCTTTAAGCAAAGGAAAACGGTATACCAAGCTCTCCTATTTCCTGATTTGGCTTGCTTGCTTCGGGCTTTTTATTGCTCTTCTTAATTTGTCTTAAATAGAAGCCCAATGCTGGGTTAAAGTACTCGCCACCAACATGAGAACAGCAACTACTCAACTTTTCTCATTCGCCTCTATTAAACCCTGGCCAGCCCCGCCACTCTAACCGGCCAACCGCTCGCTCTCCGCCCCGCCTAACCCCCTTCTTCTGCTTGGAAGACCAGGACATCCTCCGCAAGTTCGCAGACCCGGCCTCCCGCAACGTGGCCTTCAACCAGCTGGTGCGCAAGTACCAGACCAAGGTGTATTGGCACGTGCGCAAGATGGTTATCGACCACGACGACGCCGACGACCTCACCCAGGACGTGTTTGTGAAAGTGTGGAAGCACCTGGAGAACTTCCGGCAGGACGCCTCGCTCTACACCTGGATTTACCGCATTGCCACCAACGAGTGCCTGAACTTCCTGCAAAGCAAGCGCCGCAAGTTCTTTCTGCCCATCCATGATGTGGCGGCCGAACTCACGGCCAAAGTAGAGGCCGACCCCGGCCTGGCCGGCGACGAAATCGAGCTGCGCCTGCAGAAAGCCATCCTCACGCTCCCCGACAAGCAGCGCCTCGTGTTCAACCTGCGCTACTACGACGAAATGCCCTACGAGCAGATGGCCGAAGTCACCGGCACCAGCGTAGGCGCCCTGAAAGCCTCCTACCACCACGCCGCCAAGAAAATCGAAGCCTACATCACGAATGCTGAATGAGTTGGTGATTTGATTAGTTGTCAGTTTTTCGTTGTCAGTATCGATATCTACTAACAACGAAAAACTGACAACTACCAACTAACAACCCGATTAAACCTTACCGCCTGAGTTGCTTCTAAGTGCCATGAAAACTCCTTTTCGTCTGGACGACCATCCGCGCCGGCCGCAGCCGCTGGCACCGCCGCCGGACGGCTATTTCGATAAGCTACCGATGCGCGTGATGCAGCGCGTGGAGCCGCACGCCTTGGCCGCTGCTGGTCCGCTGGCCGTGCCGGGCTGGCTGGCGGCCCTCTCGGCGCCGCTGCGCACGGCCCTGGCTTCTACGGTGGTACTGGGCGGCTTCGCAGCCTCATTTCTGCTGAGTGGGCCCGGCGCGTTGCCCACCGCCTCGGCTTCCGGGACGCTGGCCAGCGTGCCGCGCACCGAGCTGGTAGAGTATCTGCTGGCCAACGAGCAGCGCATTACCCTCACCGACTTGGCCGAGCTGCCTGCCACGGCCCAGGCCCTGCCCGAAACCTACCTGCAGGCCTCCTCCGCCGAGTTGCAGGACCTGCTCGATGCCCAGCCCACCGACGAAACCTATCTATAAAAAGCCTTGTCTTCTTCCCCGACTTTTACCTCCATGAACTACCTCTTCCGCACGCTGCTGCTGCTGTGCCTGCTGGCTGCCGTGCCGGCCGTAGCCCAGAAAGGAGCCCGCCCGGGTGGCCGCCTGAGCCAGCTCGAAAATGCTAAAATCGCCTACCTCACCGAAAAGATTGCCCTCAACCAGGAGCAGGCCCAGCGTTTCTGGCCCGTCTACAACGAATTCACGCAGAAGCGCCGCGACCTGAACCGCCGCATGCGCCTGCTCCGCACCGACGAGCCCGACGGCCTTTCCGACGCCCAGATCAAGGACAACCTGACCCAGGCCTTGGCCTTGCGCCAGCAGGAAGTGAACCTGGAGAAGGAGTACTTCGACAAGTTCCAGAAGGTGCTCACCATCCGGCAGGTAGGCAAGCTGTTTGTGGCTGAGCGGCAGTTTACCCGCGACGTGCTCAAGCGCGTAGCCGACCGGCGCGGCGGCCTCCCCCCCGGCGGCGGCCCCGGCCTCGACGACTAACTTCTCCCACAAAAAAGGCTGCTTCGGCAGCCTTTTTTGTTGCCCGTTTGTTGCCTGCTACCTACCCGGGGCCGGCAGTTGGCCGCGGCCGGTGCCGTACCTTTGCCGTATGCTTACCACCCGCCAGCTTTTTCTGCGCCACCAGGCCCAAACCTCCGATTTTCCGCTGCTGCTGGAAATTGAGCGGGCCGAGGGCGTATACATGTACGGCCCCGACGGCCGCCGCTACCTCGACCTGATTTCCGGCATCGGCGTGAGCAATGTCGGCCACCGCCACCCGCGTGTCATTGAGGCCATCAAAAACCAGCTCGACAAGTACCTGCACCTGATGGTGTACGGTGAGCTGGTGCAGGCCCCGCCGGCCTTGCTGGCCGAGGCCCTGCACGCCACCCTGCCCGCCCACCTCGACGCGGTATACTTCACCAATTCCGGTACCGAGGCCATTGAGGGCGCCCTGAAGCTGGCCAAGCGCCACACCGGCCGCACTGGTTTCATCAGCTGCCAGAATGCCTACCACGGCTCCACGCACGGCGCGCTCAGCATCACCGGCTCCGAGGGCTTCAAGAACTCCTACCGCCCGTTGCTGCCCGACGTGCAGCACTTCCGCTACAACCACCCCGAGGATCTGGCCCTGATAACTGAGCACACGGCCGCCGTCATCGTGGAAACGGTGCAGGGCGAGGCCGGCGTGCGCGTGCCCGAGCCCGGCTACCTGCCCGCCCTGCGCCAGCGCTGCACCGAGGTAGGCGCCCTGCTGATCCTCGACGAAATTCAGTGCGGCTTCGGGCGTACCGGCACGCTCTGGGCCTTCGAGCAGTTCGGCATTACGCCCGATATTCTGGTGTGCGCCAAAGGCATGGGCGGCGGCATGCCCATCGGGGCATTCATCTCGTCGCAGGAAATCATGGCGGGCTTCAAGACCAACCCCATCCTGGGCCACTGCACCACATTCGGCGGGCATCCGGTGTCTTGCGCGGCCTCGCTGGCTACGCTGCAGGCCATTCAGGAAGAAAATATGCTGGCGGGTGTGGCCGAAAAGGCCGCCCGTTTCCGGCGGCAGCTGGTGCATCCGGCCATTCGGGCCGTGCGCGGCTGCGGCCTGCTGATGGCGGTAGAGTTCGACTCGTTCGAAGTGCTCAAGCCCATCATCGACCACGCCCTGGAGCACGAAGGCATCCTCACCGACTGGTTCCTGTTCTGCGACAATTCCCTGCGCTTGGCTCCCCCGCTCATCATCACCAACGAGCAAATCGACGAGGCCTGCGCCGCCCTGCTTCGGGCCATTTCGTTTATCAGTGAGCAATAGGTAGCCAATAGACATAACGAGCAATGCGCCGTTTAACAACCCCTGAGGTTTGCTAAACGGCGCATTGCTCGTTATGCACTATCAATTAGTTGTTCATTTCAGCAGCGTCTGGGTGCCGGATTTGATGCTGTCCCGGTCCATTCCGTCTTTCACGCCCTGCGAAATCTGCTTGATTAGCAGCCCCACTACGTCCTTGCGGAAGCCCAGCTTCTCGGCCATGATGGTGCAGAAGTCCATTTCATTGTCATCCACGATGCCATCGGCCAGCATCATGTCCACCATATCAAAAATCTGGTCGAAGCGCTCCGAATCGTTGTCGGGCACTACCATGCGGCTGTTGGCGCTGTTGGCCACCAGCGTCCGGATTTCGTCGGCACGGATACCGTTTTTCTTGCCTACCGCCACAATAAAGCTCATTTCCCGCTCGTCGATGTGCCCATCAGCCTTAGCCAGTGCCGCCAGATTCTGAATGTGGCTTTTGACTTTCCGGGTTTGCTCGTTTTCAAAAAAACCAAACATAGGTGGGTGCGGCTTAGGAAGGGCGGAAGGAAATGAAATAACAAAGCCGCCCGGCCGGGGGCGGCAAGTGGAAGTTACTAGGCGGAACACTGGTTTCCAACTCGTGGGCATACGTTGCTCGAAAAAAAACAGCCGGCCCGGTTTCGCTAAATTTCATGGCCCTGCGCAAAACGGAATGGCTTTTCGCTATTGATTTGCCACCTTTGCCCGTTCTGCCCTCCGGGGGAAGGCAGAATGGACATTTTTGACAGGAAGGACGATGAAGCGTATTGCAGTTTTCACCAGCGGCGGCGACGCACCGGGCATGAATGCCTGCATTCGGGCCGTGGTGCGCACGGCCGTTTACCACGGCATTGAGGTATATGGTATCATGCGCGGCTATAGTGGCATGATCAAGGGCGAATTCGTACGCCTCGACTCGGCCTCGGTATCCAACACCATTCAGAAGGGCGGCACCATTCTCAAGTCGGCCCGCAGCCAGAAGTTCATGACCAAGGAAGGCCGTCAGCAGGCGTTCGACCAGCTGGTTAACAACGGTATCGAGGGCCTCGTGGCTATCGGCGGCAACGGCACCTTCACCGGGGCCACCCTCTTCGAGCAGGAGTTCGGCATCCCCACCGTGGGCGCGCCCGGCACCATCGACAACGACCTGTTCGGCACTGATTACACCATCGGCTACGACACGGCCGTGAACACGGCCCTGGAGGCCATCGACAAGATCCGGGACACCGCCGACTCGCACGACCGCTGCTTTTTTGTGGAAGTGATGGGCCGCGACTCCGGCTACATTGCCATTCCGTGCGCCATCGGCGGCGGAGCCGAAATTGTGATGATTCCGGAAACCCAGATGAGCACTGAGGCGGTGATTGACTCGCTGCAAAACAGCTGGCAGCGCTCCAAGACCTCGTTTATCGTGGTGGTGGCCGAAGGCGAGGAAGAAGGCAGCGCCCACATTGTGGCCCAGCGCGTGAAAGAAGCCATTCCGGAGCTCGACACCCGCGTGACCATCATCGGGCACATCCAGCGCGGAGGCGCTCCCTCCGCCGCCGACCGCATGCTCGCCTCCCAGATCGGTATTGCGGCCGTGGAAGGCCTGCTCAACGGCATGCGCAACGTCATGGCCGGCATTGTGGACCGCAAGCTGGTGTACACTCCATTCACCGACACCATCAACAAGAAAAAGCTCATCAACCAGAGCTTCATGCGCATGGTGGAGATTCTGAGCGTGTAGCTGCCTTTTAAAGTCTTGTCAGAATAATCAGTTATTCCCTACCACAATTCGAATTGTGGTAGGGAATTTGCGTTCTACAGTATCCAGAATTAGTTCCTCTTTCACCATGTATTTTTTGTATTATGCTTAGCAGATATTGTTTTCTGATTGCCAGTACGCTTCTGGCTACTGTAGCACAGGCACAGGATGCTCCTCCCCGCGGCAGCCTGCAGCTAGGTATAGGCTCGGCCGGCGTAGGAACCGGCGACTACATGGCCCTCAAGGCCCATTTGGAGTATGCGCGGCTGCTGGGCCGCCACCTAAGCACCGGTACCCGACTGGCCTTTGTGGGAGGCAGCCGGGAGTCCTTTAATACTGTATATAATCCCGACAGGCCCAGTAACGAAGGCGTTACGGTGCCCTACGCCATGTCGTACCAAGCCATAAATCTGGAGCAGGAGTTCTACCTGTATCCTTTCGGTAATGATAGGCGGGTGCTGTTTGCAGTGGGCGGCGGCGGCTACGCAGGCTACTCCAGCCGCTACGGGGCACCCTCAACGCGCCTGAACCCCACTACGGGTACAACTTTCCTCGCCCTTGATCAGGAAAATGGCCTGCATGCCGGCTACCTGTTTTCGTTTAACCTAGATGTGGCCGTTGACCCAGCCCGCAAGTGGTTGGTAGGCGGCAAGGCACTGTTTCAGAATGACACCTTCGGCAACTCTTTGGCCACACTGCAACTGAAAGTGGGCCGCCATTTTTAGCCACTTTCACTGGCAAGGCGCAAGTCCCGACCTATTTTCAGCAGCGAGACTTGCGCCTTACAAATATGGAATTTACAGCACCACCCACTGATACTCCGCATCGCGGCGGAGCCAGGTGAGCTGGCGTTTGGCGTAGTGGCGGGTGTTGCGCTTGAGCAGCCGCACGGCTTCCTCCCAGTCGTAGAGGCCGTCGAGGTAGCCGAAGATTTCCTGGTAGCCCACAGTTTGCAGTGCATTGTGGTGGCGAAAAGGCAGCAGACTTTCCACCTCAGCCAGCAGGCCCGCTGCCAGCATCTCATCTACCCGCTGGTTGATGCGCTCATACAGCACCTCCCGCTCGCGGGTGAGGGCTATTTTGATGATGCGGAATGGCCGGCTGGCCACGGTGCGCCCCGTCTGGAAGCTGCTGAACGGCTGCCCGGTGGCGCGGCATACTTCCACGGCCCGCAGCACGCGCTGGTGGTTTTGCCTATCGATGCGGGCGTGGGCCACGGGGTCGAGGCGGGCCAGCTCTTCCACCAGCGGCGCGAGGCCGGTGGTGGCCAGCTCCTGCTGCAGCTGGGTGCGCAGGGCCGGGTTGGCGGTGGGCAGCTCGTCGAGGCCGTCGGTGAGGGCCTGCAGGTACAGGCCGGAGCCACCCGTGAGCACCACCACCTGGTGGCGCTGAAACAGCGTTTCCAGCACCTGCAGCCCGTCGGCCTCGAAACGGCCGGCGCTGTAGTCGTCCGTGATGCTGTGCGAGTCGATGAAATGGTGCGGCACGCCCTGCATCTCGGCGGGCGTGGGCTTGGCCGTGCCGATGCTCATCTCCCGGAAAAACTGCCGCGAGTCGGCCGACACGATTTCGGTGCGGAAATGCTGGGCCAGCTGCACGCTGAGGGCCGTTTTGCCGACGGCCGTGGGGCCGGCCACCACCACCAGCACAGGGCCCGGAGCGGCGGCCAGCTGCAACTCCAGCGTAGTTATCAGATCAGAAAGAACACTCATGCGGAAACGGGTTGGGGAGGGCCGACCAGCGCGGCATATAGCGCCAGCAGCCGGGTTTCTTCGTGCTGCCAGCTGAGCTGCGGCCGGGCCAGCCGGCAGTTTTCGGCCAGCTGCCGGTAGCGGGCCGCCTCGCCACCGGGCAGCAGGCGGTTGAGGGCGGCGGCCAGGGTGGCGGGCTGCAGGTCGGGCACCAGCTCGGCCACGTCGTACTGGTCGTTGAGGGCGCGGTATTCGGGAAAATCAGTGACTACCTGCGGGATGCCGGCATGCAGGTAGTCAAAGAACTTATTGGCCAGCGAGTAATAGTAGCTCAGGCCCAGGTTTTCGAGCAGGTTGAGGCCCACGCCGGCGTGGCGTGTAATCTCGCGCAGCTCATCGGGCAGCACAAAGCCCCGAAACTCAACCTGCCCGCTTTGCGTGAGGCCCAGCGCCGCCGCCTGCGCCCGCAACGCGTCCGACAGGTCGCCTTCACCGCAGATAACCAGCCGCCCCGCCACGGCGGGCATGGCCGCCAGCAGCTGTTCCAGTCCGCGTCCGGCATTGAGGGCACCCTGATAGAGAATGTAGCCTCCTTCAGGTGCCGCGGCCGGCGCGGGCGGCAGCGGAGCCGTTTCCAGCCGGCTGATGTTGCGAATCACCTCAAACGGCCGGCTGTAGCGGCTCTCGAAAAGGCGCGCCAGTGCCGGCCCCACCGTGTAGGCCAGGGCGGCGCGCGGCACCACAAACCGCTCTACGGCGCGCCAGAGCCGCTGCACCTCCGGACGCGCCACCACTTCGGGCACTTCCGTGAACAGCTCGTGGGCATCGTACACCAGCGGCTGCCCTGCTAGGCGGGCCCGCAGCCACACGGGCAGGGCCGTATCCAGGTCGATGGCGCACCAGGCGGCGGCGCGCTGGCGCAGCAGAAACCAGAGCAGCCGCAGGTTGAACTCCAGATAGAACAGCTTGCCATGCTGGTAGCGGCAGCGCAGCCGGTGCTGGGCGTAGGGCTGCGGCGTGAGCGGCCGGGACGTGCGCCACTCACGCCCCACCAGCAGCACGTCGTAGCCGGCCTGCGCCAGCGAGCCGCAGATGCGCTGCATCCGCTGGTCGTAATTCAGATCGGTAGTGACGGTGAAAAGCAGGCGCGGTGCAGCCATAGAACAGAGCGCAGTGCCCGGCTGAAAATGGCGCCAGGCAAAAAGCGCAGGGGTTTGGGATATTTTCGACAAATTTAACGGTTAAACCGGGCCCCGGCGGTAGTTTCTTGTCGTTGCCGCCGAAGCCACTGCCTCCCCTCATGCCGCAATCTGCCATTCCGCTGGCTTCGTCTGCCGTGGCCTCGCCTCCTGATCTGTACCGGGCTCTGTTTGAAGAGGCCTACGACGCCCAACTACTCTACGACGAGCAGGGCCAGCTGCTCGACTGCAACAAGACCGCGCAGCGCCTGCTGGGCACCAGCCTCGCGCAGCTCCAGCAAACCGGCCTGATGGCGCTGGCCGTGCCAGGGGCCACAAGTGTGCCCGGGCACGCCGAGGAATGGCGCGACGAAAAGCGGCTCCGCGAAGCCATCCGGCATACGGCCCGCACCGGCGAAGAAACCTCGGCCCGCTGGTGCGGCCGCTACCCCGCCGACCAGCGGCCGCTGGTGGCTTGGGCCACTCTGCACCGCCTGGCGCTGCCCGAGGGCACGGTTCGCGTGCAGCTGATTCTGCGCGACGTTACGCAGGACAGCCAGCGCTACGAGCAGAATACCCAGCAGCGCCTCATCGACCACAGCCAGCACCAGCTGCGCGACCTGCTCTCGCGCACGACTCTGAGCTACGTGCTGCTCGACCGCGAAGGCATCGTCCTCGACGTCAACGACTTCTTTCTGGACTTCACGGAGTACAGCCGGAACGAGGTGCTGGGCCAGCCTTACAACCAGCTATTTTCGCCCATCACCACCCGCGTCGCCAACGAGGAAAACTACCGCCACATCATCCAGACGGAGCAGCTGCAGGACTTCTACGAGCGGGCCCTCGTCACCAAAAGCGGCAAAACCCGCATGGTTTACTGGCACGCTGAGTTTGCCCAGGACACCCAGGGCCAGATTACCGGCATCTTCATGGTCGGCCGCGACTTTACGGAGCGCCACGTGGCAGCCCGCGCCCTCACCGACAACCGCAACCGGCTACAGGACTTCCTCGACAATGCCCACGACCTGATTCAGAACCTGAGCATCGATAACCGGCTGCTGTTCGTGAACAAGGCCTGGAAGGAAAAGCTCGGTTACGACGACGACGACCTGCCGCACCTCACGCTCTCCGACGTGGTGCACCCTTACTACAAGGCCAAGCTGCTCTACCAGCTGCGCAACCTGTACAAGGGCGAAAAGGTGAACAAGCTGGAAACCGTGTTTCTCACCAAAACCGGCAAGCCCGTCCACCTGATCGGCTCCATCAGCTGCTCCTGGCAGGACGACGAGCCGGTGAGCACCCGCGCTATTCTGCACGACATTACGGACCGCATCAAGGCGGAGCGGCTGCAGAAAGTGTACTACAGCATTGCCAATCTGGCCATCAGCTCCAAGGATCTGCACTCGCTCTACGGCGCCATTCACCGCGAGCTGAGCAAGATTATTGAAACCAACAACTTCTTCATTGCCCTCTGCGACGAAGCCCGCACGCAGCTGCAGTTTGCCTACTTCGTCGATCAGAATTCGCAGGGTGACACCGGGGCCGTGTCACGGCCGTTTTCGTCGGGCATGTCGGAGTACATCATCCGCACCGGGCGGCCACAATACATGCTGCGCCACGAGCTGGAAGAGCTGATCGGCAACGGCACCATCACGGCCTACGGGCTGATGCCGGAGGTGATGCTGTGCTCGCCGCTGAGCATCGGCGAGCGGATTATCGGGGTGATTGCCGTTCAGGACTATTATAAGGCCGACGCCTACGCGCCCACCGACCTGGAAATCCTGCACTTCATCTCCAACCAGGTGGCGCTGGCCATTGAGCGCAAGCGCAACGAGGTGCAGATTCAGAAGCAGAACGCCCGCCTGAACGCCATCTTCGAAAGCGGCTCCCACCTGATGTGGAGCGTGGACACCCACTCGCGCCTGACCAGCTTCAACCGCAACTACGCCGCCTACTTCCTGCGCCGCAACGGCGTGTACCCCACACCCAACGTGAACCTGTTCCAGGCCGACTTGGCCATGATGGAAAAGGACCCGCGCGAGCTGTTTCTCGACAACTACCGCAAAGCCTTTCAGGGCCACCCGCAACGGTTTGAGGTGCGCCTGCGCGACGCCCGCGGAGCCGATTCGTGGCGCGAAATCTTCCTCAACCCCATCTACTTGGATGACGGCTCGTTCGAGGAAATTTCGGGCATTGCCCACGACATCACGGAGAAGAAGCGCGGGCAGCTGGAGCTGGCGGCGCAGGAAGAGAAGTTCCGCGCCATCTTCGAGTCGTTCCAGGATGTGTACTACCGCACCGACGGCAAAGGGATTATCACGCTGGTGAGCCCCTCGGTGGAGGAAATGCTGGGCTACACGCCTGAGGAAGTAACGGGCACGCCTATTACCAACTATTATCTCAGCCCGAATGAGCGCGAGGTATTGCTGCAAAGCGTGATGGAGCATGGCGAGGCGCGCAACTTCGAAATTGCCATGCTGCACAAGGCGGGCCATGCCGTGAGCGTACTCGTGAATGCGCGGCGCGTGGTGGATGGCCCCGGTGGCACCGAGGGCATCGGGCGCGATATTACGGGCCTCAAGCAGATGCAGGACGACCTGCGCCATGCCAAGGAGGCTGCCGAAACGGCGCTGGAGGCCAAAACACTGTTCCTGGCCAACATGAGCCACGAGCTGCGCACGCCTATGAACGGCATCATCGGCATGATTGACCTGCTGCACCAGACCGTGAGCAGCGAAGAGCAGGAGGAGTACGTGGATACGCTGCGCAAATCGTCCGACGCGCTGCTGGCCATCCTCAACGACATTCTGGATCTGTCCAAGATTCAGGCCGGCAAGCTGCAGCTCAACGAGGAGGGCATGGACCTGCACTACACGCTGGACAAGATTCATTCGCTTTTCTCGAACCGCGCCCAGCAGAAGTGCCTCACCTTCACCTACCACATTGCGCCCGGCACCCCGCGCTTCATCATCTCCGACGAAACCCGGCTGCTGCAGGTGCTGAGCAACCTTACCTCCAACGCCATCAAGTTCACGGCGCAGGGCACCGTCAGCATCATTGTCTCCACGGTATCGCACATCGGCGACGAATATATGCTGCGCATTGCCGTGCAAGATTCGGGCATTGGTATCTCCGAGGACAACGCCAAACTACTCTTCACCAACTTCACCCAGCTCGACACAACGCCTACCAAATCGTTTGGCGGCACGGGCCTAGGCCTGGCCATTAGCAAGCAGCTGGCGGCACTGCTGGGCGGCGAAATCGGGATGCTCTCCAACGAGGGCGACGGTAGCACATTCTGGTTCACGCTGGTCTGCCACGCGGCCCACAACGAGGAGGAAATTGTGCAGGAGCGCCTGGCTTCCCGCGAGCGGGGCCCCGACGTTGCCCGCTTCGACACGCCCCCCCGCGTGCTGCTCGTCGACGACAATCCCATCAACCAGAAAGTGGCCACCCGGCTGCTCGACAAGCTGGGTTGCGAGATTGAAATGGCCGACAATGGCTTCGAAGCCATCAGCAAAGCTACCAGCAGCACCGCGCCTTTCGACCTGATTTTCATGGACATCCAGATGCCGGAGATGGATGGCGTCACGGCCATGCACGAAATCCGGCGGCGGCTGGGCAGCACCTGCCCGCCCATAGTGGCCATGACGGCCTACTCCATGAAGGAAGATGCCGAACGCTTCGTGAATGAGGGTATGGACGACTACGTTTCGAAGCCGGTGAAAAGCCAGGACCTGCACGCCGTGCTGCGCCGCTGGGTGCTGGCGGGCCCGGCCATGCTGCCCCCCACCAGCGAGGGGCCAGCCAAAGCTGCGCAGGTGTTGCCGCCTGCTCCGGCCGCCGCGCACCTAGCCCATCAGCCCCCGCTGTTCATCGACCCGGAAGTGCTGGAACAGCTGCGCCAGTTGGGCGGGGCCGAATTCGCCGCGCAGCTCTATCAGGACTTTGAGGTGGAAGCCGGCCAGCTGCTGGAAGAGGCCGAAACTTTGGTGAGCAGCGGGCAGTACGCTGGGATTTTACCACATTTGCACCAGCTAAAGGGCACTGGTTTCACGTTGGGGCTTACGGCCCTGGCTGAATGTGCCAAGCTGCTGGAGCACGAGCTGAAACTGAACCACACCCAAAAAACAGAGCAGGATTTCCAGAAATTGTTGCGTTATTTTGATCAGTTCAAATCACAATACATTGCCTTAACCAGCGTAGATTGAGCTTGCTTTGACTGCGCAGCGTCTGCCCCTTTTCTTTGCCCTTCCAACTCTCCTTTCTTCTCCCCCATGAGCGACACGAAAACGATACTGATTGCGGAAGACAGCTCTGTCATTCTGAACCTGACCAAGAAAATTCTCGAACTCCAGCAGTACCGCATCGTGTCGGCTAAAAATGGTGGCGAAGTTATCAAGCAGGTGGAAAGCCAGCCCATCGACTGCGTGCTGATGGACATCAATATTCCGGTGAAAGACGGCATGGAGTGCACCCGCGAAATTCGGGCGCACCAGGATGAGCGTATCTCCAAAATCCCAATTATTGCCATCACCGGCAATGCCAACAACTACTCCATGGAGCAGTTCCGCGAAGCTGGTGTAACCGACTATCTGCCCAAGCCGCTCGACTTCGACGCCCTGGTGCGCGTGGTGAAGCAATACGTTGGCTAATGCAGAAGTGAGACTATGAGAGGTGAGAAGTGAGACTACGTTCTTGCAAAAGCCCGCAGAACGTAGTCTCACTTCTCACCTCTCATAGTCTCACTTCTAAAGAATGCAAATTACTTTCCTTGGCACGGGCACGTCGCAGGGCGTGCCCGTGATTGGGTGCCACTGCGCCGTGTGCCGCTCACTCGACTACCGCGACAAGCGGCTGCGGGTATCGGTGCACCTGCAGGTGCAGGGCAAGAGCCTCGTCATCGACTCGGGCCCCGACTTCCGGCAGCAGGCCCTGCGGGAGCGGATCGACCACCTCGATGCGCTGGTGTTCACGCACGAGCACAAAGACCATACGGCCGGCATGGACGACATCCGGGCCTACAATTTCAAGCAGCAGCAGGACATGCCGGTGTATGCCGAGCCGCGCGTGCTGGACCAGCTGCGGCGCGAATACGCCTACATCTTTGCCGAGCACAAGTATCCCGGCGTGCCGCAGGTACAAACCATTCCCATCCTCAGCGACATCGACCGGTTCGACGTGCAGGGCGTATCCTTTCAGCCGATCCGGGCTATGCACTACAAGCTGCCGGTGCTGGGCTTCCGGGTTGGCAACTTCACTTACGTCACGGATGCCAACCACCTCTCGTCGGCTTCTCTGGACCTGATGCGCGGCTCCGACGTGATTGTGCTCAATGCGTTGCGGCAGGAAAAGCACATCTCGCATTTCTCGCTTTCCGAAGCCGTGGCCGTGCTGGAAGAGCTGGCGCCGCGCCGCGCCTACCTCACCCACATCAGCCACCTGCTGGGCCGCCACCGCGAAGTGGAAGCCACCCTGCCCGATTTCATCCGGCTGGCGTATGATGGGCTACGGCTGGAGGTGGAGTAGCGCAGGCTAGTTTCCGGCCGGTTTGGTGATGCGTAATTTCACGGATAAGTCCTGCTTCTCGGCGTAGTTGCGGTCAGTTTCTTTGGCTTGCCAGCTGGTGTACTGCACCAGGTAGCGGCGGCCGTTTGCCCGTACACTGGCGGTGTCGATGAAAGCACCGGTCTGCAAGCCGGTTGTGTTGTTTACCGGCATTTTCAGCTGCTGCGTTCTGCCCTGCGCGTCGGTAATTGCCAACAGCGGAAACACGAAATTGGCGGTGAAGCAACGGGCATTTTTGGGGCAGATAGAGTATTGCAAATCAGCTAACTCCACAGTCAGTTCTGGTTGAGCTACTGTCGGCAGCAACGCCTGTTGCCGATAGCTGAGCGTGAAATCCTGGCTGAATGCTGCCTCCATAGCGGCCGGTGTTGCGTCCTCGTTGTTATCTGATTTCTGGCAGGCGCCAAGACCTACGACCAGCGCGGCAAAAAGTAGGGACTGTTTCATAGTTAATATCTGAGCGAGTGTAATTGCTCGTGTAAAGGAGATGCTGTAGCCCGACCAAAGGTTGCAAGCCTGTGTAGTGGCGGCATTTCCGCTTTTATCTTCGCCGGAAGCTTTCGTGTTAGGAGGCTTTCTTTCCAAACACCCGGCAAATAAGCCCCCTAATTCATGCACACCAACTACTATTTCCTGCGCCAGCTGGCCCCCGCCCTCACGCAGCAGCTGGCCGGCTACCGGGTGGTGGCGTGCTTTTCGCAGGAAAAGGATGAGTTGGTATTGGGCCTGACCAACGGCACGGCGGAGTTCTGGCTGAAGGCCCAGCTGTCGGCCACCTTCACGGCGCTTGCGCTACCCGAAACCTTCCACCGCGCCCGCGCCAACTCCGTGGACCTGCTGCCCGACCTGCTGGGCCAGCAGCTGCGCGACGTCACGGCCGCGCCCCACGACCGGGTGCTACAGCTGCGCTTCGAGAGTGGCGCCACGCTGCTGCTGAAACTCTATAGCTCCCGCCCCAACGCCGTTTTCCGCCCCCGGCCCGAGGGCCCGGCCGTGCTGTTCCACCAGCGCTACACCACCGATGCCGACTTGCAACCGGTGTTTACCGCTCCTGATTCTCCCTCCGCTCCTGCCCTGCCGGCCGCGCACCCACTGAAGCGCTACCCGGCCCTGGCCGATCTGCCCGCCCGCTATCTGCGCGCCCACGGCTACGACCAGGCAACTGCAGAGCAGCAGGAGCAGCTGGTGCAGCAGGTACTTCGGCAGCTCGAAAACCCAGCGGCCTTCTATCTTACCACACTGGAGGGCCGCACCCGCCTGAGCTTGCTGCCCATCGGCGAGATTGAGCGGGAGTTCCCGGCCTCCGGCCCTGTTGCCGCCCTGCGCGCCTTCATGCCGCTAGCCCTTAGCCGCCGCGCCCACGAGCTGGAGCTGCGGCAGCTCCGCCAGACCCTGGAGCGCCGCGCCGAGGAAGCCACCACCAGCGCCAGCATGGCCCGCCGCCGGCTCTATGCGTTGGAGCATACGGTAGGCTACCGCCAGACTGCCGACCTCATCATGGCGCACCTGAGCCAGATTCCGGCCGGCGCGAGCAGCGTGGAAGTTGTGGATTTCTACCAGGACAATCAGCCCCGCACCATCAAGCTCAAGCCCTCCGAAACACCCCAGCGCACGGCCCAGAACCTCTACCGTAAGGCCAAAAACCAGCAGCTGGAAACCCGCCAGCTCTCCGAGCGGGCCGAGCGCCGCGAAACCGAAGCCTTCTGGTGCCTGGAGCGCCTGGAAGAGCTGCCCCTGCTCCCGCCTGATCTGAAGGCTCTGCGCGCCTGGCGCAAGCAGCATCAGCTGGAGCCCCAGACCAAAGCAAAAGCCGCCACCGAGCTGCCATTCAAAGTATTCGAAGACTCGGGATTCACAATTCTGGTGGGCCGCAATGCCCAGAACAACGACCTGCTCACGCAGCGCTACGCCCACAAAGACGACCTGTGGCTGCACGCCAAGGACGTGAGCGGCTCGCACGTGGTGGTGCGGCACCGTGCCGGCCAGCCGGTGCCCGAGCCCGTGGTGGAGCGCGCGGCCCAGCTGGCCGCGTGGTACTCGCGCCGCCAGAACGACTCGCTCTGCCCGGTGACGGTGACGCCCAAAAAATTCGTGCGCAAGCCCAAAGGCGCCCTGCCGGGCCAAGTGCTGGTCGAGCGCGAAAAGGTGGTGCTGGTAGTGCCCCTCAACCCGTTCGAGCGCAACGGCGGGTAAGCCCCCTGCCGGAGGGCGCCGCAAACGGACACAAAAAAGCCGCTTCAGCTTAGCTGAAGCGGCTTTTTATTGGAGTGCGCGCGGGGAGATTCGAACTCCCACACCCGAAGGCACCACCCCCTCAAGATGGCGTGTCTACCAGTTTCACCACGTGCGCAGATTGGCAAGCACTCCTGTTAAACTTGCTCAGACCAAAATCTGAGGCCTTACTGAGGTGGTAAAGCGAGAGCAAAAGTAGGGACTACGACCGGGTGGCGCAAGCCCGTACGCGTATTTTTTGCCGATTACCTTGCGCCAACAACGTACCGCGCACCGTTGCGCACTCAGGATCAGCGAAAAACCCGCTCATTAAAATTTCATTCCGATTCCGCCATCTTGCTGAAATTCGGCGGTACCGGAGCTCCGGCGCACCATTTCACGTCTCATTCGCTATTCTCATGCAAGATTTATTGCCCGCCGGCTCGTCGCACGGGAACGTATTTGCTCGGTTTGCAGGACGGGTTACAACGTGGTCTGGCACCACTATGGCTTTTTGCCTGGCCTTGGGCACGGTGGTGGTGTGGGCCCTTACCGGCCCCGTGTTTCAGTATTCCGAAACCTGGCAGCTGGTCATCAATACCAGCACAACCATTATCACCTTCCTGATGGTATTTCTAATTCAGCGGGCCCAGAACAAGGATTCGCTGGTGCTGCACCTTAAGCTCAATGAACTGATTGCCGCGCACAAAGGCGCCAGCAACCGGCTCATCAATGCCCAGGATTTCTCGGAAGAGGAAATCCATCTGCTGCACCGCTACTTCACCAAGCTGGCCGAAATGGCCCGGCAAGACCACAACCTGGGCCGCACGCACAGTGTGGAGGAAGCGGAAGAGAACCACGAAACCAAAATACAGGCCGGACACCAGCCCCGATGAGACACAAAAAAAGGCCGGCCCGCTTTGGAAAGCGGGCCGGCCTTTTTTACAACGCTTGGGCGCTTATTCGGCGCGGGCCAGCGGCGTGTCTACCACGTGCTCCGACACGAACCACACCTGCAGCTCGTTGAGGCGCATTACGTCGCTCACAGCGAGGTCGTTGGTGCCATCGTCGCCGGCATCATCAGCCTCTTTGGCAAACTTGTGGCAGTTCTTGAGAATGATCTGGTGCGCCTCCAGCAGACGGCCCACCTGGATGGGGGCCTCTTCCCGGTCGCGGGGTGGGCGCGGGACGCTGGTCAGCTCGGCTACATCGTGGGCCATAGCCACGGCCACGCCACCCAGAATCTGGATACGCTCGGCAATGGTGTCGACCAGCGTGCTTTGCTCCTCGTAGTGCTTGTCGTAGAGCAGGTGCAACTGGTAGAAAGTAGGCCCTACTACCTGCCAATGGTGCTTTTTGTAGAGGTCGCGCAGCGTGATGGTGTCGGCCAGCAGCTGATTGAGGTTGGTTACGCTCTGCTGACGGGTTTTCTCGTCGAGGCCGATGGGCAGGCGCTGCGACACCGTGCCATACTTCTGCAGCGGGGCCGGCGCGTTGAATTGCTGATTGAGAATAGGCTGCACGCTGGGAGCAGTCGAGGCGTCGGCTTTGGAGGCAGACGAAGCCTTGGAAGTAGCTGGCGCAGCGGCGGCAGGTTTCTTGGCGGGAGCTTTGGCCATGGGAAAAAGGAAGCGAGGTAAGATCAAAAGAAAGCCGCCAGCCACCGGCCAGCAACGTGCATCCATACGCTTGAAACCAAATTTGGGTTAGCTTACACCCCACATTTACTTGCCCCGTATACTCCGTTTTATTTGCCCGATGCAGCACGCCCACACGCACCCCCACCCGGAGGACCATCTGACCAGTTCGGCGATGTTGCAGGACATTGTCATCGGGCTTTCTGATGGCCTGACGGTACCCTTTGCGCTGGCGGCCGGCCTGAGCGGGGCAGTGCAGTCGTCGGAGCTGGTGATTACGGCGGGACTGGCGGAAATTGTGGCGGGCTCCATTGCCATGGGTTTAGGCGGCTATCTGGCGGGCCGAACCGAAGTAGAGCATTATACCGCCGAGCTGGCGCGCGAGCACCAAGAGGTGCAGCAGGTACCGCACGTAGAGCGGGCCGAAGTGGATGAGCTGCTGGCCGAAATGGGCCTCTCGGCCGAAACCCGCGCTCTGGCCGTGCAGGAACTCACCGCCGACCCCGAGCAATGGGTGCGCTTCATGATGAAATACGAGCTGGGTCTGGAGCAGCCCGACCCGCGCCAGGCCCCCAAAAGTGCCGTCACCATCAGTCTGGCTTATGCGCTGGGCGGCTTGATTCCGCTGAGCGCCTACTTCCTGACCAACACCCCAACCGACGGCCTGATCTGGTCGGCGGTGATAACGCTGGTGTGTCTGCTGCTTTTCGGCTACCTCAAGAGCCGCCTGACCGGCCAGCCGCCCGTTACCGGTGCCCTGCGCATGGCCGGTATCGGGGCGCTGGCGGCCGGCGCGGCGTTTTTTGTCGCCCGCCTGATCAGCTCGTAGTCAGCGGCTATCTTCCTTCATTCCGGTATTCCCTATGCCTTTCCCCTTCTTCGGCGACGACAAGTCCACCATTGCCCGGCTACTTTCCACCCTGCCCCAGACCGGCCGCCTGGAGTGGATAGGCCTGCGCCCGGCCCGCCGCGAGCCACTGCTCTCCGTGCCCGAAGCTACCGTAGAAACCGACCGGCATCTGGCCGGCGACCACGCCCGGCCCAAAGCCGGCGGCAAGCGCCAGATTACGCTGGTGCAGCAGGAGCATCTGGCGGCCGTGGGCGGATACCTGGGCCTGGAGGCGCCAGTGGAACCCGGCCGCCTGCGCCGCAATCTGGTGGTGAGTGGGTTGAATCTACTGGCACTTAAGAACCGGCAAATACTCATCGGGGACACGGTGGTGCTGGAGATTACGGGCGAGTGCCACCCCTGCTCCCGCATGGAGGAAGAGCTGGGCCCCGGCGGCTACAACGCCATGCGCGGCCACGGCGGCATCACAGCGCGCATTGTGCACGGTGGCGTCATCCGGGTTGGTGATGCGGTGCGGGTGGCACCGGCAGTGGCTGCAGCAGCGGAGTAGCGCTGCGGCAGAACCTAGGCCAGTATGGCTTTGTAGGTGATGATGGCCTGCAGCACTTTCGACACAGGACAATTCTGGCTGGCGTCGTCTACCAAAAGCTCAAACTGCTCGGCTGACAGCCCGGGCACGGTTGCATCAACAGTCAGGTGCGAGCCGACAATGCAGCCTTCGCGCATCGCCATTTCGCACTGCGCATAGATGTACTCGGCCGTGAAGCCCGCCGATTGCAGGTTGAAAGCCAGCTTCATAGCGAAGCAGCCGGCGTGGGCCGCGGCCAGCAGTTCCTCGGGGTTGGTACCCGCTTCTCCTTCCGCAAAGCGTGAGCGGTAACCATAGCGGGCTTCCTGTAGCACGGTGCTGCCGGTACTGATCTGGCCGTCGCCGTCGGTGCCCCGGCCGTGCCATTGGGCCGCCGCGAATCGTTGAATAGTATGCATATAAAGCTAATAGGCGCTGAGGGTAAACTCCTCTCGTGGTAGGCGGCCAAAGCAGGCAGCCCACTGGTACGCGGCGCAATTTTGGCTGAAATTTACCTTCCCCGGGCGAACCTACCCAAGGCGGGGGCCTTCCATTTCGGGAACGGCCCGCACGAAATTGGGAAACCGCCCGTCTTACTGGTAGCCGTACAACTGGTTCCGGCGGTTTCCTGCACGGTGTAGACGTATGCTCGCGTCTCTACACCGTTCGCAAAGGGGTTACGCTTAAAATCGACCGGAAAATTGTGCTGAATAGTTCTTCCAGACTATTCAAAAAGCCGCGGGTGCAGCTGGCACCTATCCATGGAATGCTATCGGGTCGGCTATCGTGCTCGGCCGCTTATTTGTGTGGTCTTACTTCTGCCTGGAACTATTCAAATAGTACAGGAAAGCGCTAAACGCAGATTGAAAGAACGTGTTCAGAGATAGCCGCAATCTTATACATTTGCATTTTTTAATGAAAATTTAATCCTTTTCACCAATCCGATTCCGGTGCAGTTACCGTATGGCTCTTGTCTTCGGAATGGCCAGTTGTGAATCAGCAAAGTACAACCAGCACCTGAAGACATCTGGCTGCATTTTTCCACTTCACTTCCCATTTCCTGTGATGACAACATCCTTACGCTCTCCATTAACGCCTTTCAACCGCCGGATGCTGGGCCTCACTGTGGGTCTGGGCCTGCTGGGTACCGTAGCGGCCCAGGCCCAGACGGTTTACGGCCTCAACCGGGCATCCAGCCAGCTGATTGTATCGACTTTCACCGGAGGTGGCACTCCTGCTTTCCTGACGATTACGGGCGTGGCAGTAGGCCAGACCATCGTGGGGCTGGATTCGCGGCCCGCAACCGGCGAGCTGTTTGCGCTGGGCTACACGGGTAGCGGCACGGCTCAGCTGTATAGCATCAACAAAACCTCCGGCGCGGCTACGGCCGTTGGGGGCACACTGGCGCTGGCCCTGGGTAGCGGCACCGAGGGCATTGGCTTCGATTTCAACCCTACCGTTGACCGGATTCGGGTGACGAGCCTGACGGGAGGCAATTTCCGCCTCAACCCCAACAACGGCGCGCTGGCCTTCACGGATGGGAACCTGAACCTGGCTTCCGGTGCGCCGGCAGTAGGCTCGGTGGCCTACACCAATAGCTTCATCGGCACAGCTACTACCACACTCTACGATGTGGATGAAAGCCGCTCAACGCTCTACACCCAGAACCCGCCCAACAACGGCACGCTGGTTACGCCCCTGTCCATTACGCGCAACGCTCTGCCTCTGCTGGCTGCCGGCGACCAGACAGACCTCGACATCTACACCGACCCGGCCACCCGCAGCCAGCTGGCACTGCTGACCGTGACGCGGGTTACCAATTCCGGTCCGCAGACCACGTTTTATACCCTGGATCTGGCTTCCGGCAACGCTTCGCTGCTGATGACCGGCCAGGCCGGACTGGCGGTGGATGACATTACGTTCGGCATCGACCGGACGGCGCCGGCCCCGAGCGGGCAGTTGCTGTATGCGCTGAACACCAACAACACGCTGGTATCGTTCTACTCCAACACGCCCGGCTACATTCTGGCCGCCACAACAATCACGGGCATCACGACCGGCCAGACGCTGGTGGGCACCGACTTCCGGCCCAACAACGGCCAGTACATCGGGCTGGGCTATGATGCTACTACGGCCGGCAACAACACGCAGCTCTACAGCATTGTGCCGGCCACAGGCGTGGCCACGCCCATCGGCATGGCCATCCGGCTGGAGCTGGGCGGCCCCACCGATAACATCGGCTTCGACTTCAACCCGACCGTGGACCGGATTCGGGTGGTGAGCACCAACCGCGCCGACTTCCGCCTCAACCCCAACAACGGCGCCCTGGCTGCCACCGATGGCCAGCTTACGTACGCTGCCGGCGACCCGAACGTCGGCACCGCGCCCCGCATTGGCACGGTGGGCTACACCAACAGCTTCCCCGGCAGCACCGCCACTGTGCTCTACGACATCGATGAGGCGCTAAGCATTCTGGCCACGCAGAACCCGCCGAATGCCGGCATCCTGAACACGGTGGGCAACAATACGGGCCTGGCCCTGAACCCGGCCAACGCCCTGGCTGACCTCGACATCTTCTTCGACCAGAGCACCTCCACCAACCGCGCCTTCCTGACGGCCAACCCCAACGGACAGGCCACCAGCAACCTCTACACGCTGGACCTGGGCACGGCCAACCCCACGCTGGTGGGCGCCATCGGGCTGGGCATTCCGGTGCGGGATGTGGCCGCGCTGATTGGCGGCGCCAATGCGTCGGCGGCCCTCACGGGGCGCCTGCTCTACGGCGTGGCCGGCGGCAACCTTGTATCGTTTGACTCCGGCAACCCCGGCGTTATTCGCACGGCTGTCAACATCACCGGCCTGCCCGCGGATGGCTCGCAGGTGCTGGTGGGCACCGATTTCCGCCCCGCCAATGGGATGCTGTACGCACTGGGCTACAATGCCACCGCGCAGCAGGGCCAGCTCTACACTCTGAACCTGAGCACCGGCGCCCTGGCGCCGGTAGGCAGCCTGCAGGCCCTGCCGCTAGGAACCGTGGCTTCCAGCATCGGCTTCGACTTCAACCCGGTACCGGACCGGATTCGTATCACGTCGGCTGCCAACCAGGCCAACCTGCGGATGAACCCGAACGATGGCACGTTCCTCACCGACGGTACGCTCACGAACCCCAACGGGGCCCCGGCGCTGTCGGGCGTGGCCTATACCAACAACGACAACAACACCGCCACCGGCACCACACTCTACGGCTACGACCAGACCCGCAACGTACTGCTGCGCTCCACTGACGCCAACCTCGGCACGTATGTAGACCAGGAGGCCACGGGCCTGACCATTGCGGCTGGGGCTGATTTCGACATCTTCGCCGACCTCACTACGCCGGCTACGCCCGTCAACACGGCGTATCTGGTGGCCGCCCCCACGGGCAGCAGCGCCGACAACCTGTACACCGTCGACCTGACCAGCGGCAGCGCCACGGTGGTCGGCCGCATCGGTAGTGGCTCCAATATCACCGGGCTGGCCGCCTTCCTGACGCCGGTACTCAACGGCATCACCTGGACTGGCGCCATCAACAGTGACTGGACCAACCCCGGCAACTGGAACCCCATGCAGGTGCCCACCGCCGCCGACAACGTAACGATTCCGGACGTTGCCAATGACCCGGTGGTTAGCACCGCCCAGCAGGTCAACAGCCTGTTGCTGGGCAGCGGCGCCACCCTCACCACGGCCGACGGCAGCCAGCTCACGCTCAATGGCAACTTCACGAATACCGGCGGCTCGGTACTGGGCTCCGGCAACGGCGAGTTCCGCTTCTCGGGCTCAACGGTGCAGACCATCAGTGGCACCAGCACCACGTTCAACAACCTGACGGCCGGTCCGGCCGGCGTCACGGCCAGCGCACCGGTATTGGTGCAGCGGGTATTGCTGCTCAATGGCACCTTCACGTCTAACGGCAACCTGACGCTGCTTTCCAACGCTACCGGCACGGCCCACGTCGTGAACAACGGCGCGGGTGTGGTGAGCGGCAGAGCCACGGTGCAGCGCTACATTGATGGCTCCCGCAACGGCGGCAGCGGCTACCGCCATTATTCGGCGCCGGTATCCGTCTCCACGGTGGCCGATCTGGCAACCAGCGGCTTCTCGCCGGTGGTGAACCCCGCCTACAACACGGCCGCGGTTCCGGCCGCCGTCACGCCCTTCCCCACCGTATTTGGGTACCGCGAAACCCGGGTGAATACCAGCGGCAACCCCGCCCCGCAGGATTTCGACAAAGGCTTCTTCTCGCCTAACGCCACCACCGACACCCTGATGGTTAGCCGTGGCTACACCGTGAACATTCCGGCCGCTCAGACCGTGGATTTCGTGGGCACGCTCAATAATGGCACCTACACCACCGGCAACCTGACCCGCGGCACGCAGACCGAATCGGGCTGGCACCTGCGTGGCAACCCCTACCCTTCGCCCATTGACTGGGAACTGGTAGTGCGCAACAACGTGGATGCCACGGTATATGTCTACCGCTCGGAGGGACAGTATGCCGGCACCTATTCCACTTATTTGGTAAACCGGCCTGATGCTAGCACTAATGGCGGTGAGCGGCGCATTGCCTCGGGCCAGGGCTTCTTTGTCCGGGCCAGCTTCGCGGGTACCTCTGATGCTTCGCTCACGTTCAACAATACGTCCCGCTACACGTCCTACGAAAACCCCGTATTCCAGCGCGGCGCCTCCGATTCGCCTCTGGTACGGCTGGATTTGCGTAGCGCAGCCGGCGCCGCTGATGAAGCGGTAGTGTACTTCGAGGCCGCCGCTACCGCCGGCTTCGACTCGCAACTGGATGCCTACAAGCTGCAGGGCGGTTCGTCGCTGCTGCTGGCCAGCGAGGCTACCTCGGGTACGCTGCTGGCCGTGAATGCGCTGCCGCAACTAGCACAGCGCGACGTGCTGGTGCCCCTGCGGGTGCAAGCCGCCGCCGGCAGCTACACCCTGCGGGCCACAGAGCTGCTGCGCCTGCCGGCCGGCACTTTTGCATACCTCCGCGATGCGCAGACCGGTACCATCACTGACCTCACCAATCAGGCACAGTACAGCTTCGTGCTAAACGCTGGGGCGGTTGCTACGGGTCGTTTCTCGGTGCTGCTCACCCAGCAGCGCGTGCTGGCCAATGCGCCGGCGTCGCTGAGCCAGCAGGTGGCGGTGTTCCCGAACCCAGCCCGCGGCACGGTATCAGTTAGCCTGCCTGCTTCGCTGGCACGCCAAGCTACGGCAGTACAGCTGCTCAATTCGCTCGGGCAGACGGTGCGCAGCCTCACGCTGCCCGCCGGCTCTACCGATGTGCGCCAGATTCCGCTGACGGGCGTGGCCACCGGCGTGTATACGCTGCGGCTGCAGACCGAGCAAGGCACCATCAACAAGCGCCTGATTGTAGAATAGTCGTTGCCTAATGGTCCGGTTGCGCAGGCTTTCCTCGCAACCGGACCGCTGTGCCGGCTTCGGTTTACCTTCTTTGTTTTGCTACTTCCCTTCCTATGAAAATCCTTTTCTCTTCGCTTCGTTTTGCCTTTGCTACGGCCGGAATTTTTCTAGTAGCCGGGGGCATCAACTTAGTCCAGGCCCAGGGCCCCGGTTCCGGTGGCCCCGTTCCAGAACCTACCGCCGTACCGATTGACGGTGGTGCTTCGCTGCTACTGGCAGCCGGCGTAGGCTTCGGCCTCAAAAAGCTGCGTGAACACCGTAAGCGCTAAGCGCTGCTAATACGGCACACGAAAAAGCCCGTTTCCAGAGCTGGAAACGGGCTTTTTCGTGTGCCGTATTTCTACTGGCGCGCAATTCGCCCAATGACTCATCCCAACGGCTCCAGGGAAAAAATTCGGTTATCTTATATCATTATAAAATATAACTACTGTGCCTGACACGTAGCTATTCTTCGGAAACGTGCCCTAGTACTATTAAATATATCGGAAAGACTTTGTCTTTTTATCACACATATTCAATTGGTTACCGGATTATTTTACAATAATCACAAATTTATTTCATTCTATCCAAAATCCATTATCTACTATGTCATCGTATGTACCTTTGCTGTTAGTATCAAACTATCAGCTGCACCACTTTTTATGGTGTAGCTGTCGCCCTTCTTACGCTTACTCCTGCGCAGCACACCTGGCCCAGGTTCCATTGAGTTTTGAGTTTACCTCTCACCACGAATTTCAATTCGTATGGAACGTCACGTGCTTACTTCATCCTTACCTACTACTGCCGTAGCCCTTCTGCTGATTGCCAGCGGTACATTGTCTGCCAGCACGTTTTCGTCGTCTGCAGCCTCCTCCCTCTTTCAAACTACTGATATCGATGACTATCAGTACGGTGCCGCAGGCAAATTCCGGTCGAAGCACCGCGTTGCTCGCCGCCGCCTCGCCCTCGCTTAACCAAAAAAGCGCCCAGACTACTGCCTGAGCGCTTTTTATCGTGTTGGTTCTCTTGGCACCTACGCACCTTCCATCCGCACAATGCGCGGCGTGAAAGAGCCCAGCACATCCACCAGCTCGGTCTGGCTTTGCATCACGGCCCGGATGTCTTTGTAGGCCTGCGGGGCTTCATCGAGGCCGCCGCCAATCAGTTCGATGCCGTGCTGCTGCAGATAGCGCCGCACCTCCGCTTCGCCCAGCTCCTGCTTGGCCCGGGTCCGGGACATTGCCCGCCCCGCCCCATGCGACGCCGACGACAGCGAGGCCGCTTCGCCCCGCCCCCGCACAATAAAGCCGGGAGCCGTCATGGAGCCGGGAATGATGCCAAGCACCCCGGCCCCGGCCGGCGTGGCACCCTTGCGGTGCACAATGGCATCACGGCCATCAGCCAGCCGTTCTTTCCAGGCGAAGTTGTGGTGGTTTTCCACCTTCGCCAGAGGCCGCTCACCCAGGGCTTTGGCCAAGCGCTGATGAATCTGGTGGTGGCAGGCCGAGGCGTAGTCACCGGCCAGATTCATGGCGGCCCAGTATTCCTGTCCGGCCTCACTTTCCAGCGACAGCCAAGCCAGATTCTGGGCTTCGGCGGGCAGCTGGCAGACGTCTTTGGCGAGCTTGGTGTAGTGGTTGGCCACGCTGGCGCCCAGCCCCCGCGAGCCGCTGTGCGACAGCAGCCCCAGGTACTGGCCCACCGGCACGCCCAGCTCATTGGTAGGGTCGAGGATATCCACCACGCCCCACTCCACGAAGTGATTGCCGCCGCCGGACGTGCCGATATGCTCGGCGGCCGGGCCCTGCTTGTTGCGCAGGAAGCCTATGTCGCGGAACTCGGGACGCTCCAGCACGGCGTGGTCGAGCTTCTGGCCGCGCACGAAGCCCTGCTTGTTGCCGAACCGCGTGTGCTCCAGCAGCAGCTTGCGCAGCTCCTGCACCCGCTGCTCCAGAAACTTGGGCGGCAGCGCAAACACCGACAGCGCCATCCGGCACCCAATGTCCACGCCCACGGCGTAGGGAATCACGGCGTTGTCGGTGGCCAGCACCCCGCCGATGGGCAGGCCGTAGCCGTGGTGGGCATCGGGCATGAGGGCGCCGGCCATGGTTACGGGCAGTTTCATGGCCGTTTCCATCTGGTGGATGGCACCCTGCTCGATGTGCTCGGCCCCGAAGACGGCGTAGCTTTTCCGCTCGGTGAGGGCAATATGGCGGCTGGGCGCGGGCAGCAGCGCGGCAGCCGTATGGCTCCAGTCGAGGTCGATGAGGAAGTCAGTGGGGTTTGCCAGCAGGGCCGTGAGCAGGGCCAACTGGTCGGTTTGAGAGAGTTTTTTGAGGTGCTTGCGCTGCAGCTGGGCCAGCGCCAGGCCAATAGCCCGGCCCTCGGGAAACCCGAGCTGGCGCAAGTCGTTGCCACGTAATTGTGAGGCCATGATGGAGGAATTCGTGAGTGGGAAGTAGTTAGTATTGAGTAGTTGGTATCAAGTATCGGTCAGTTCTTATCAATTGATTGACAATAAGTAATTAGTTGTGAATGATAGGTAATGCGGATAACTGAGTAGGATTTGTGTTGTATTTGCCGGATGAAAAAAACTGGGCAACAAGCCGAACCGCCGCTTGGTAGTGACAGGACGAAGTATGGCGGCCCTACGGCACCAGCTTTTTTCCACTAATCGGGCAACAGGGTGCAGGGCCCACATGCGTGCTCTAACCAACTGAGCTACTGCCTCGCGGCAGGTGGGACTTGAACCCACGACCCCACCGACCCAATCGAAGTAAGGCCCTGCTACGGCACCAATCAGCCGGCAATTTGTACGGGGCAACAAGCGCCCGGCCTCCAAAAACCTGCTCTACCAGCTGAGCTACAGCTGCCACCGAAGCAGCAGCCAGCGGGACTCGAACCCGCGACCTGGGCGTTAAAAGCGCGAAGTATGGCCCGGCTACGGCACCCGTACAGATTTACGCTAAAGTAAGTAGGCTATACAAATAGAATAAGGCCGGGGCGACAGGTGAGAAACGGCGGCTGATGCCACATCTGCTCTACCACCTGAGCTACTGCCCGCCCTGATGCGGCCGGCAGACACGACTCGAACGTGCGACCCGAAGAAACGCTTCTCCACGGCACCCGGCTTATCATAACGTCCTGAAACCACGGCGCTGGGGCAACGGTCAGCCGGCGGATTGTGCCCCGGCCGTAGCCGTAGCGTGGGACTCGAACCCGGCAGCACTTCCGAAGAAGCCTGCTTCAACCAGCTAAGTACCACCCGCTTACGGCACCCAACGGCCGTAGTTCAGGGGTTGGAACGGGCGCCCGGAGCGCAGATGCTCCGGCGCCGCGCCGTTCCGGCCGACGGCTGCCAAATGGTGGTCAGCCGCCTTCCCAAAGAGTTTACGATGTATTAGACATGATTATTGCGTGATGCTTGTAGAAAATCAGGCAGGGGCCCGGGAGCGGCGGCAGCTTTTCTTGGCGGAATGCCACTCCCGGGGTTGCGAGTGTCAGAAGTCAATCGATTCGATTTCGGTGAGGGCGGAGCCACCGTTTTCCAGCGCCGCCAGCACGTCGAACACCTTGTCGGACCAGCCGGCAATCAGGGCCACTCCGTCCTCGGCGCGCACGTCGAGGGGGGCGGTACCGTGGCCAGCCAGGTCGAAGAGGTACAGCCGCGCCTGGGGCGCCACCGTGCGGCGGTAGTCGGCCCACTCCTTGGCGATGGTGGTGCCATTGAAGTGCGTGTTCCACAGCTGGCAGTCGGTGAACACCAGCACCTTGTCCACCACCTCGCGGCGGCGCTTCAGGTCCTCAATAACGAGGTAGCCGTTGGTGCTGTAGCCGACCTCACCTTCGCGCCGGTAGAACTCGTCGACGTTGCGCAAAACCGGGCCGCGGGGCAAGCTCAGCCGCTTCCAGGTGTTGCCGAACATACCGGCCACCACGTGCTGGCAGCGGCTCTGCAACAGCATACCCAGCACCAGGCCCACGTCGTAGAGCAGCACTTTGCTGCGCGGCGACACCGGCTGCTGCATCGAGCCCGACACGTCGCAGGCAATTACCACGCGGGTGTCGGGGCCGAAGCCGCGCAGGTTGGCGGCGCTGTGGCTGATGGCGTCTTCCAACGCCGCCAGCACCGCCGACACGTGGCCGCCGTGCAGGGCTTTCACCTCGCGGTAGGCCGCCAGAAACCGGAAGGGCAGCTGCTTGCTGCGCGCCACCGCAAACCGGTCGGCCAGGGCGGCGCACACCTCCACCATCGTTTCGGCCGACACGTCGGCTTCGAGGATGTTGCGCAGGTTGCGCAGCAGGGCCATGTAGCCCAGCTTGCCGCTGCCAATCAGCTCGGTCCATTTCTGGCGGAAGGCTGCCGTGCGCTCCGCCGGCGTGGCGTAGGCCACCTGCCCCAGCGCCGACAGCTCGGTTTCCCAGGTGTAGGGCGTGGGCAGCGTGCCCGCCACCAGCTGGTTGAACAGGGCTTGCTGCTCGGCGTTTTTGGCGGCGGGGTGCACCAGAAACAGCGCGTCGCGGAGGCGGACGGCGCCGGCCCGGTCGTACTTGGCCAGCTGGTAGCCGTCGAAACGGTTGAAGCTCTGGGCCAGGCCTTTCTGCACCTGCTTGGAGAGGCGGTTGAGGGTTTTGCGACCGGTGCGCTGGTTGGCCTGCGTATAGAAGGCCAGCAGCTCGGTGATTTCGTCGGGGCGCTGTACGATGCGGGCCACCAAACGGCTCACGAGGCTGTCGCCGCGGTGGCGACGGGCCAGCTCCACGGCCAGCACCAGGGGTACGGAACGCAGGTGCATCCGCTCCCGGGCATACACCGCCAGCTGGGCCACAAAGCGAGGCTCGCACCGGGCCACCAGCTCCCGGAGCCGCGTCAGCCGCGTATCGGCCGTTTCGTAGAACTGGTCGGCGAGGGCCGTGGTGGCCACAGCGGCGTACAGCTCCAGCGCAGGCGACAGGGTGAAAGCAGTAGCCCCGGCGTGGTTTACGGTATCGGGCCGGGCTTTGCGGAAGGGTAAATTAAAACGCATAAAAATGGCGGTAAAAAGATGAAAACGACACGCATTTAATTGAGGAAAAAGCCTGGCTTTTGCGCGTTATATTTCAGGCATATTTTTCCTGTTTCGAATAAAAATTAATTTATTCGATTGAAAAATCAGCATGAAAAAAGCCCGGCTTCTCGGGAGAACCGGGCTTCTTCACGAAGGCATCAGACGGAAGTTATCCGCGTGAATCTTTCGATAAAAAGTCCCGGCCGCACATATTCCACTCGCGGCGATTTTGCCGTTTACTCGGGAAGGATAGCGCAACGTAAGCAGCTGGCTGGTGCATGGCCGAAGGGGATAAGGGGTTGAAAAACAAACAACCCGAACCTTCTGGGTTCGGGTTGCGGAAGTGTCAGAGGGAATCTGCTACTGCTTCAGCTATACCGAACCATGGACGATGCACTTGGCTTCATCCGGTCTTGCTCAAAGGTGTAGTTGATGTGGCGCAGCATGGTGTTGTTGTGTTTGGTGTCACAAATATGAGAGGACTTTTTATAGCCACCAAATTAATTTCAAAAATATTTTAATTATTTTTTTTAACCATTGATTCTGTCCTTTCTTATTTATTGGCAGACCATTAATAAACGCTGTGATTTTTCACATCCTGTAGAGACGCATATTTGCGTCTCGTCGCTGAACAAACGGTACCGCACGATTGGTGCTGCACCATTAAACAACATCACCAACGACGAGACGCGAATACGCGTCTCTACACCCGTTCCGAAATCCTCACCAACAACCACCTGCCCCCATCCTCCGTCCCTGGGTTACGTACTTGCGCAGCATATGCCGCGCCTCGCCACCTCCGAACGATACAGCATCAGCCTGCCTGATGGCCACCGCTTCCCGATTGCCAAGTACGAGCTGATCCGGGAGCAGCTGCTGTGGCAGGGTATTGCGCCCGCCGCCGACTTCTACGACCCCGGCCTGGCCAGCGAGGAAGACATCCTGCGCGTGCACTCCGCCGACTACTGGCACCGGGTACGCGACCTGCAGCTGACGGCCGCCGAGGTGCGCCGCCTGGGCTTGCCGCAAAGCCCGGAGCTGGTGCGCCGCTCGCTGAGCAGCGTGGCCGGCACCGTGCAGTCGGCGCGGGAAGCGCTGCGCACGGGCATTGGCATGAGCCTGGCTGGCGGCACCCACCACGCGTTCCGCGACCGAGGCGAAGGATTCTGCGTGCTCAACGACATAGCCGTGGCCGCCGCGCACCTGCTCCACCACGGCCTGGCTCGGCAGGTACTGGTCGTGGACCTCGACGTGCACCAGGGCGACGGCACGGCCAGTATTTTCCGGGATGAGCCGCGCGTGTTCACCTTCAGCATGCACGCCGGCGCCAACTACCCGCTGCGCAAGGAGCAGTCGGACCTGGATGTGGCGCTGGACCTGGGCACCGACGACGCCACCTACCTGCGCCTGCTCCACGACACGCTGCCCGGCCTGCTGGCGCGCGTGCAGCCCGATTTCGTGTTCTTCCAGGCCGGCGTAGACGTACTGGCCACCGACAAACTGGGCAAGCTGGCCCTCACGCTCTCCGGCTGCCGCCAGCGCGACGAGTACGTGCTGAATCTCTGCCACCAGCACCGCCTGCCCGTGGCAGTAAGCATGGGCGGCGGCTACTCCGAACGCCTCTCCGACATTGTAGATGCCCACTGCAACACGTTTCGGGTAGCGTATGAGGTTTTTGGGTGATGAGGTGATGGGGTGACATAAGAACGTCATTCCGAGCAGCGCGAGGAATCTCGCTAGTGTGGTAAACAATACCACTCCAACGTCAGCACGCGAGATTCCTCGCTCCGCTCGGAATGACGTTCTTATTTCACCACCCATCCCCTCATCACCCCATAACCTACCTTTACACCATGAACCTGCACAACCCTGCCACCGATCTGCCTGCCGCTAATGCTTTGCCCGTACCCTCTTCCGGCGAGCCGGTGGGCACGCCGGCGCAGCAGGCGTTTCGGGCGGCGGTAGCGCAGGTAGAGGGGCTGCGGCAGCGTTTGCGGGAGCTGCAGGACGAGCAGAAGGACGCCCGGCGGCGCTACTGGCAACAGGTGGGCCCCGCGGCCCGAACCGTAGTGGAGGCCCGGCAGGCACTGTTTGCGCCGCTGGAAGCAGCCTTGTTGCTGAGCTACTTCAGCCGCTTGGAGGAGCAACAGATTACGGCCCTGCTGGTGGGCAACGCCCGGGCCCTGCAGAACCGCTTCGGGGAGGATGCCGCCGACATCCTGCGCAAGTACGCCCCCCGCCGCCGCGCCGCCGATGCCGAAGAAGACGATCAACAGCAGCCCGCCGCTGGAACGGACACAGCCGCTGAGCCGGCAGACAGCAGTTTACCACCGCACGAGCAGGCCGCGGCCCAGGCTCGCAACCGGCGCAAATCGAAGGCCGAGAAAGCGCAGGAAGCTGCCGAAAAAGCCGCCCGCCAGGCCCAGCAGGAGCTGCTTTCCAACACCAAAACCCTCTACCGCCAGCTGGCCCGCACCCATCACCCCGACCTGCAGCGCGACCCGGCCGTCCAGCAGGTCAAAACCGCCCTCATGCAGCGCATCACGGAGGCCTACGAAACCAACGACCTCTACACGCTGCTGCAGCTGCTCTCCGAAGCCGCCCCCACCGAATCCACCGACGACACGCTGCTTGCGCGCTACACCCAGGCCCTGCACCAGCAGCAACTCGAGCTCAAGCAGCAGCTCAACGAGCTGAAATTCGGCGAAAACGGCTTTATGGGCAGCACCGGCAAGAAGCGCGAGCAGGAAATCCGCCAGCTCAAGCGCCAGCTGCGCGCCGAAACCGATTACCTGCACCACATCGGACAGCTGATCCGGGAGCCCGAAGGCCTGCGCGACGTGCTGCGCGAGCTGGCCGCCGCCGGCCACGATACGGTGTGAGGGCAGGTGAAGAGGTCCTGTCATCCTGAGCTTGCGAAGGACCTTGTGACGATAGAACGAGCCGTTGATACGCCTGCTGTTCAAACGTGAGAAGGTCCTTCACAAGCTCAGGATGACATACCTATAACTTCTTATTTCTCACCTCTCCAAAAACTCTACCACCTGCTGCAGCACGGCCGGGTCGCGCATGATGCGGTTGTGGCCCAGGCCGGTGGTGGGGCGAAAGTCCAGGGCGGGCCAGCTGGCGGCAATGGCCTGGGCTTCGGCAAACGGGATGCTGGCGTCGGCGTGGTCGTGGAGCAGCAGGGCGCGGCCGACGGGCAGCTGGTGGCCCATGTGCAGCAAACTGAAGCTCTCGGCGTCGCGGCCGTGCTGCTCACGCACGTGGCGGGCTATGCGCGCCATAACGGCCGGGCGCAGCTGCAGCAGCGCGGCAAAGCGTTGGGCCACCGCCGTGGTGCTGGCCGGCACCGCCAGCAGCACCAGCCGCGGCAGCTGCCCATCAGCAGCCTCATTGAAGCGCACCGGAATGCCCGCCACGGCCGCCCCGCCGAAGGAGTGTGCCACCACCCCGTACACCTCACCCACCGCATCGGCCACGGCCTGCACCGCCGCTCCGAAAGCTGGCAGCGTAGTGCGCGTGCCCGGCGAAGCACCGTGCGCTGGCCCATCGAGGGCCACCACCCGGAAACCGGCCGCCACCAGTGGCCTCACCATAGCACCCCAGAAGCTGGCCCGATGCTCCCAGCCATGCACCAGCAGCAGCGTGCGCGTGCCGCCGGGGTTCCACTCGTAGGCCGCCACCTGGCTGACGCCCACGGGCACCCAGAATTGCCGGGCTTCAGCCAGCGCCGCCGCTTCCCATTTCTTGGTAGGCAGCGGGCGGGGCGAAGTGAACAGGCGCCACGCCTGCCGAAACGCCCACTCTGTGGACAGCGCCGACAGCAGCCGGAATTTCAAACGTATCAGCCCGATACCGGGCGGCAATGGTAGCGGAGTGGCCGCAGCAGAAGAGGAAACAGGCATTACAGGAAATCAATCAAACCGGCAGCAAGCTAGCGAACCACCGGGCATTCTGCATAAAGCAGCAGCGCCTCGGCCAGCGGACTAACCGGTAAATCCAGGAACCGCACTGCGTAGCGCAGCTCGGTGGGGCTTTCCACCGAACGGCGGCCCAGCGCAATGAGGCGGTGCAGGCGTTGGGCATTGCGCTGGTCGTGAAGCGCCACGGCATCAGCGAAGGCAAAGGCGTTGGCGGGCATGCTGTAGCCGAGCAGCAGCGGGCCACTGTCTAGGTCGCCGGCGCTGGTGGTGTAGGCGCCGGCCCGCTCCCGGTACAGCCGCAGCACGCCCAGGTTGGTGCTGAAATGCTGCTGGTAGCGCTGGTATTGCTGCCGGGCAAATTCAGGGTCGAAGCGGGCCAGAAACCAGATGCTCCAGCCCACCATCGAGCCCCGGGCTTCTTCCTGCGGCTGGCCCTGCGCATCCACCTGCGAGGCCAGCACGCCGGTTTTGGGGTCGAGGTAATGCTGGCGGGCCCGCGCCACCCAGCGCCGTGCCGCCCTGTGGTAAGGGCTGCCAGTAAGTTGGCTGTGCAGCGCCAAGGACGCCAGCGCCACCGTGTTGTCGGGCACCCAGCGCTGCCCCGCGTACGACTCCAGGCAGCCGCCAAGCGCCCGGCCGTAGCGCCGGTACAGCGCGCCCGACAGCGTATCGTGCAGGCCCGAATAGCGGGTGGCCGGGTCGAGTTGCCGCAAACAGCCCAGCATCAGGTTGAGGTGGCCTAGGTACAGCACCGAGCCGGTGGTGTCGATGGGGCTGGCCGTGGCGGCCATTGGCTCGAAGGCGCTGCGGATGGGCGGCTGCAGCGCCTGCGCAACGGCCTGTGCCACATAACGCGCCGCTTCCGGCCGAAGCGCGGGCTGCTGCTGCGCCCGGCTGGCCAGCGCATACGCCGTAAACGACAGCGAAAACAAGGCCCACTCCGGATTCTGGCTGTTGATGCCGGCTAGGTCGGTGCCCGCGCCTGCCCCTTCCCGGATAACGCGCTCCAGATACCGCACACGCTTGTTAAGTTCCGCGTCGGCGGGGGACTGGTACTCCTGTCGGCTCAGCAGCACGAAGCCAACCAGCAGCAGAAACCCCAGGAGCAACCGGGGCCTTGTATATAGACGCGTGAAGTAACCCGAGTGCCGCATATCCTCCGGAAATGCCTACCCGTCCAGCCGCGCCAGCAGCTCCTCCACCTGCCGCTCCAGCCGCGTCACCCGGTCCTCGATGCGGGACGGCGGGCGCAGGTGCGTGGTGAACACCGCCTTCACTTCCCAGATTTCCAGCGCCTGATCCAGGGCAAATTCCTGGGCACCGTAGTCGGGGTTGTCGGCGCGGAGCCGGAGCACGTTGGTGGGCAGCCGCTCGGCCAGGCGACGCACCAGCAGGCTGTTTTGTGTGACGAAGGCGTAGATGCGGCCCGGCCGCAAGGTAGCCGCAGCCTTATCGACGCGGCAGCACAGCACCACGTCTTGGTGGCGCAGGCCCTGCTGCTGGTGCTGCATTTCGGCCCCCACAATCTCGAAGGCGCGGGTGGCCGGCCCCAACTGGTGCGGAAACGTGAGCGACGGCAGCGCGTCGATGAAAGCGGTGCTGTGGTGCTGCACGATATACTCGAGCAGGCGGTCGGCGGGCACAAAGGGCGTGAGCTGCGCCAAGCGGTCGGCTGTGGCAGCGGCCGGCGTGACGAGCGCTTCAGGGGTAGTTTCCTGGCGAAAAATATCAAAGTGGTAGAGCTCGTTTACGGTCAGCTCTTTCGTAAGTAGCAGATCTACGGATAAGCCAAAATAATGAGCAATCTGAATTAGCGTCTCCATTTTCGGCTCAGACCGGCCTTCTTCGTAGGCCCCTACACTAGGCCGCGCCAGGCCAAACAGCTCGGCAAAAGCAGCCTGACTCAGCTTTTTAACGGTTCTGATCTTACGGATGTTCTTCCCTACGTACGACATGCGGCGGAAATTATTTTCGCTCAAAATTTGAGCTTATCTCAAACTTTGAGTACACTTGTATCGTAAAGCTAGCACATATTCCCGATGACCGTTTCTCGCTTCTCTATTTTTTTGAGCCATTAGATCTGTAACCTTAACTGTACCGCGTTACGGGCTGCTTCCCGATACTGCTTACCTTCTGGCCGATTTTCCCTCTTCCCCTACCGCTTACTCTATGGCCAACTCTTACTTCTATAAGATTCAGAACTACCTGCTGGAGCTCGACTTCGACATTCAGCACCAGGATGAGGCCAACAACCTGCTGGTGGTGAGCAAGCCGGAACTGGGCATCGAACACCTGGTGCTGGGCTGCGGCGAGCCGCTGCTGATTCTGGAGCAGTACCTGCTGGAACTGCCCACTCCTAGCTGCGACATCTACCAGCGGCTGCTGCAGAAAAACCGCGACATCATCCACGGGGCTTTCGTGCTGGACGAAACGGGCCGCAAGGTCATCTTCCGCGATACGCTGCAGCTGGAGCACCTCGACCGGCCCGAGCTGGAGGCCGTTTTCAACTCGCTGGGGCTGCTGCTCAGCGAGTTCAGCGACGAGTTAATTGCGTTTTCGAAATCTGGTTCTGAGGACGCCTAACCGTCATGCTGAGCGCTCCTGGCCGCTCCCCCAGGGTTTAATCTCTAGGCTAGTGAATCGACCAAACGAAGCGGTAGAGATGCTTCGGCAGGCTCAGCATGACGAGCCAAACTTCCTCAAAACCTCAAACTTTCCATAGCCATGAACCTCTTCAACCGCATCTTCAAAATCGGGCAGGCCGAAGCGCATTCGGCAGTCAATCAGTTCGAGGATCCCATCAAGCTAACCGAGCAAGGCCTGCGCGACCTGCGCGAGGACCTCGATAAGGCGCTGCACGCGCTGGCCGAGGTGAAGGCCCTGGCCATCCGCAGCCGTAACGAGGCCGAGACGGAGCGCAGCCGCGCCCTCGACTACGAAAACAAGGCCGTGCTGCTGCTCCAGAAAGCCCACCGCCAGGAGCTGGAAGCCGCCGAAGCCGACCGCCTCGCCACGGAAGCCCTGCTCAAGAAAACCCAGCACGAAGCCCAGGCTGCCCGCGCCACGCAGGAACAGCAGAAGTTTGAGGCCTCGGCCCAGCAGCTCGACCAGAACGTGCAGCAGCTCAAAAGCACCATCTCGCAGTGGGACAACGAGCTGAAAACGCTGAAAGCCCGGGTGACGGTGAGCACGGCCACCAAAACCATCAACCAGCAGCTGGCCCAGCTGGACTCGTCGGGGACGGTGGCGCTGCTGGAGCGCATGAAGGATAAGGTGGCGACTGAGGAAGCCCTGGCCGAATCGTACGGGCAGATTGCTCAGGAAAGCAAGTCCATCGACCAGGAAATCGAGAAGGCCTTGGGCAAGGACGGCAACGGCCAGGCCTCGGCCGATTTGCAGGCACTGAAGGCGAAGCTGGGGCTGGGGTAGACGGTCCTTCCCTCCTATTTCTAGCTCTCTGTTATACTTACTGCACTTCTATGAACACGAAAGAAAAAACCCAGCGGGTGCTGGGCGCCTTGATGCTCTTGGCCGGCGCGGCTTTCCAGATATTTCACTTCGCTGACTTCGGCAATGGCCGGACGCTGATGGTTTTTGGCCTCATGATTAGCCTGACAACCTATGTTGGCTATGCGAAACGGCTGAAAGCCGAAAACGAGGAGCTACGCCGCCAGTTGCCGTTGACCAACTAACCACGTCAACTCCCATTTCCGGTATCCAGCGGTTCCTTTCTGCCAATGACCGAACTTCTACACGCGGCCGTTTCGCCGCCCAACCTGCTGCCTACCGGCCTGCTGGTGTTCGTGCTGCTGTACTGGCTGACAGTACTGCTGGGGGTACTCGATTTTAAAACTGTCGACGTCGATACCGACCACCACGCACACTTCAGTCCCGACGGGCACACCGCGCCCGATACGGCCAGCATGGGCGTGAGCTGGCTGAACCACGCGCTGGCCTTTTTCAACCTAGGGCGGGTGCCGCTGATGGTGCTGGTGAGCTTCGTGGCGCTGCCGTGGTGGGTGGGCAGCATCCTGCTGAATTACTACCTGGGCAACACGTCGGGGCTACTGGGGGCGGTGCTGCTGGTGCCGCTGCTGCTGGGCAGTCTGCTGGTGGCCAAGGTGCTCACGCTGCCGTTTGTGCGGCTTTTTGCGGCCATGGAGCGCAACCACGACAGCGGCGCCCAGCCGCTGGGCAAAGTCTGCACGATGCTGATGTCCGTCAGCCAGCAGCAGTTGGGGCAGGCCAGCGTGCCCCAGCCCACCGGGGCACCGCTGGTGCTGAGCGTGCGCGCCGCCTCCGCCGCTACCGAGCTAAAAAAAGGCGATACGGCCCTGGTTATTGACTACGATGCCGCCCGCCGCTGCTACCTTGTGGAGCCCTATGACGCGCCCTGAATATCCTTTTTACCAGTTCTTATGCGCAACGCTGATAATCGCCCCGGTAACGACAATATCTTATTCGACCTCTTAGAATTCCTGCAATTTCTGCTGGATGCAGGCCGGCTGGTAGCTAAAGCGTTATTCTCTGTAATCCGCCTATTTGATTGATAATGCCCGGTTTTTCTGTATTCAACTTAATCCCTCAAACTTTGGCGCCCACTGGCGGCCATTAGACTCCTCTTCCTTTCTCCCAATTTGCCTCTACTCCTTACTTCCATGCTAGAACAACTTTCTCTCGCGGTGATTGTCATCGTGGCCGTCCTCTTATTGGGCTTTATTGCCATTGTGGCACGCATGTACCAGAAGGCCGTGCAGGGCGAGGCTCTGGTGCGCACCGGCATGGGCGACACGCAGGTATCGTTCAGCGGCATATTTGTGGTGCCCGTGCTGCACAAGCTGGAGGTGATGGACATCAAGCTCAAAACCATCGTTATTGCCCGCGCCGGCTCTGAGGGCTTGGTCTGCAAAGACAACATGCGCGCCGACGTGAAGGTGAACTTCTTCGTGCGCGTCAACAAAACCAGCCAGGACGTGGTGAACGTGGCCCAGAGCATCGGCGCGCACCGCGCCTCCGACCCGGCCGCGCTGGAAAGTCTCTTCGACGCCAAGTTCTCGGAAGCCCTCAAAACCGTGGGCAAGCACTTCGATTTCATTGAGCTCTACAACTCCCGTGAGCAGTTCAAGCAGCAGATCCTGACCATCATCGGCACCGACCTCAACGGCTACGTGCTCGACGACTGCGCCATCGACTACCTGGAGCAAACCCCGCTCACGGCCCTCAACCAGGATAATATCCTCGACGCCGAAGGCATCAAGAAAATCATTGCCCTGACCTCGGAGCAGAAAATTCAGGCCAACGCCATCCAGCGCGAGCAGCAGAAAACCATCAAGAAACAAGACGTAGAGGCGCAGGAAACCATCCTGCAACTCGATAAGCAGCTGGTGGAAAACCAGGAAAAGCAGAAGCGCGAAATTGCCAACATCAAGTCGCGGGAATTGGCCGAAACCGAGAAGGTAACGCAGGAAGAGCGTCTGAAGGGCGAAAAGGCCCGCATTGCCACCGAGGAAGAAGTGGGCATTGCCGAGCAGAACCGCGACCGGCAGGTGCTGGTGGCCGAGCGCAACAAGCAGCGCACCGACGCCGTGGAAACCGAGCGCGTAGCCCAGGCCAAAGCCCTGGAAGTAAACGAGCGGGAGCGAATTGTGGCCCTGGCGCAGATTGAGAAGGAAAAGGCGCTGGAAGAAGAAAAGAAGAACATCCAGACCATTATCCGGGAGCGGATTACGGTGGAGAAAGCCACGGTAATCGAGGAGGAGAAAATCAAGGACACCCGCGCCCAGGCCCTGGCCGAGCGCGACAAGCTGGTGGCCATTACGGCCGCCAAGCAGCAGGCCGAAGCCGCCACGGTGGCGCTGGTCGGCAACGCCGACATGGAGCGCCAGGCCGCCGAGTTCCGCGCCAAGCAAACCATGATTGACGCCGAAGCCGAAAAAGCCTCGGCCGAGTTCAAGGGCCAGGCCATCCGCACGCTGGCCGAAGCCGAAGCCAGCAAAGCCACCGCCGTAGGTTTGGCCGAAGCGCAGGTGATGCAGGCCAAAGCCACCGCCCGCCAGAAGGAAGGCGAAACCGAAGCCAACGTGCTCCAGCTCACCGCCGCCGCCGAAGCCCAGGCCATCCAGTCGCGGGCCGGCGCCCAGGCTGAGGCCGACGAGAAGCTGGGGCTGGTAGCCGCCAAAGTAAGCCGCGAAAAAGGCCAGGCCGACGCCGACATCATCCAGTTCCGCGCCGACGCCGACCAGAAGAAGGGTTTGGCCGAAGCGGCCGTATCGGAGCAGAAATTCGCGGTGGAAGCCAAGGGCATCGAAGCCAAGGCCGACGCCATGAAGAAGCTCGACGGCGTGGGCAAAGACCACGAGGAATTCAAGCTGCGCCTCGACAAGGACAAGTCGGTGGAGCTGGCCCAGATCAACATCCAGAAGGACATTGCCGCCTCGCAGGCCGAGGTGATTGGCGAGGCCCTGAAAGCCGCCAAAATCGACATTGTGGGCGGCGAAACGATGTTCTTCGACCAGATCATCGGCTCGATTACCAAGGGTAAAATGGTGGACCGCACCGTGCACAACTCCGAAGTGCTGGGCACCGTGAAAGACGCCTTCTTCTCGACTGACGGTGGCGGCGACTTTAAAGCCAACCTGCGCCGCTTCGTGGACCAGTTCGGCCTGAGCTCGGAGGACATGAAGAACCTGAGCGTTTCGGCGCTGCTGCTGAAGATGATGAACCAGGCCGGCGACGACGCCACCCGCGCCACCATCACCCAGCTGGCCAGCACCGCCACGGCCCTGGGCATCGGGGATAAGCCGGCCCGAATGCTGTAACCTCTAGTCGCCTCACCCCCTAGCCCCCTCTCCGAAAAGGAGAGGGGGAACTAGTTTCTACCCTTTTAAAGCTAGTGCTGGCGCTGGCTCGTCTCTACCTCTAAAATCTACAGCTAGAGCCCCTCTCCTTTTTCGGAGAGGGGTTGGGGTGAGGCGACTAGATTCTAGCGCTGGCTACCTGCTCATGCAAGCACCCGATTCTACCACTCCACCCCAAATGACCCGCCGGCAAACCGTGGGCATCATCCTTGGCCTGGCTTTCTGCATCGCCCTTTTTGCCGGCCTTATCTACTTCGTTAAAGCGGATAGGGCCGAAAAGCGGGCGTTGATTCTGAAAAATCCGGGGTACGCCACGGGCATCATTACCCGGGTCAGAAGGTACAAGAGCCGGCGCATATCCGTGCGGTATACCGTGGGCGGCGTGGAGCATTCCCTTCGGGCGCGGGTGTCCAGAAACTTTTTGCGCACCCACGCCAAAGGCGACACTACCGCCGTCATCTACGCTAAATCAGATCCAGCTAATGCTATCCTGAAGGCCAGGTTACGGTCGTCACGATACTAATTAGCCGTTTTTTCTCCCTGCAAGGGTCTGTGCCTTGCCCTCCTATGGAAGCTCAAGCTACCCAACTCGAAACCGGCACCTACGAAATCCTGCGCAACCGCCTGCTCAAAAGCAGCACCGACCTGCGCCAGCGCCTCGACCTGCTCAATGCCGAGCGCAAGCAGGTATTCGGGGCCGTGGATACGCGCCTGATTGGCACCGGCCGCATCAGCACCGAAAACAACTGCGTGGCCTGGGACATGGTGCCGGTGGGCCAGCGGTTCATCTTCGGCTACAACGTGGTGCTGGGGCTGAAGGCCGAGCCCGATCTGGCCGACGTGTTTGGGGTGTACGAATACGCCGGGCACGACTTCCGGCCGCTGGGGCTGGAGCTGCTGCAGCACCCGCAGTTTCTGGAGGAGTTTCGCAACCTCTACCGCTACTACAAGAACACCCAGTTCGTGAAGTTCGCCGTCATTGGCGTGCACCTGTTCATGGTGTTTCGGGTGGGCAAGAGCGCCTCCGATGTGAAGACGTTTAAGTGGCTGGTGCAGGGCGAAACGCTGAGTTACCTCGACAACCGCTCCGACCACGAGTACACCTTCCCGCCCCAGCACGAGTTCCAGTGGAAGCGCGCCACCCGCGACATGCAGCGCGGCGGCAAGCACCCCCACATCAGCATCGAGGACAAGGTGTTTGTGGAAACCGTGGGCGGGGATTTGACCATCAAAGTCGAGGACAACACCAGCACCGGCCACGGCATCCTGAGCGAGCCGGTGGACGACAAGGACCAGACCCTCGACGACTCGGAAATCTACTACGCGGTGGTCGGCAACCTGATTCTGCTCAAAATCCGGCCCTACCAGGAGCAGCAGTACCGCCACTTCATCTTCAACCACCGGCTCAAAACCGCCCAGCGCCTAGATGCCCTGGCCGATGCCTGCGTGCTGCTGCCCGATGGCCAGGGCCTGATTTTTCCGCACGGCTTCTACCTGCAAACCGGCGACAACAAGCTCTTCGACAACGGCCTGCGCGAGATGCTGTTCGAGAAGCGCGTGGTGTCGCCGAACGGGGAGGATTTTCTCTACGTGTTCTTCAACAAAGACCACGGCACCTACCTGCTGCTGAGCTACAACCGCATTGCCCAGCGTGTAGACAACCCTATCGTGTGCCACGGCTACGCCCTGTTCGAGAACGGCGAGCTGTGCTACTTCCGGGCCGACGACGAGCCCAAGAAGCACCACGCCGTGCAGATCTGGCAGACGCCCTACACCGCCCCCGATTTCCAGCTGCCCGTCACCTCCGACTCCTACCTCTACAAGCTGGGCAACAAGGAGATTGTACGGGCCATGAGCGAGGTGCAGGAAGTGCTGACCCTGACCGGCAAGGACGATTCCTACGCCGGCCTCTACCTCGACCTGATCCGCCAGACGACCAGCCTCACCGACGCCTACCACTGGCTGCGCGAGCCGGCAGCCCAGGCCCTGGCCGAGCCGCTGGCCGAAATCCGCCAGACGGCCACGGCGGCCGTGGAGGAGTTTGAGAAGGTGCAAAGCCTGCGCAAGAACACGGCCCAGCAAACGGCCGCCGTATTCCAGAAGGCCGGGGAGCTGACCGGCCGCATCCGCCGCTCGGCGCCCGATACCGTCACGGAATTCGTGCAGCTGCTGGGCGAGCTGCGCGGGGTGCGGGGCGAGGTCATTTCGCTGAAGGAGCTGCGCTACGTGGAGCTGCCGGCCGTGGAAAAGCACGCCCAGGACCTGGAGGCGCTGAGCAAGGAAGTGGCTTTGCAAACCGTGGAGTTCCTACTCCGGCCCGATGCCCTCCTGCCCTATTCCCAGCGCGTGCAAGCCATTGCCGACGGCGTAGAGCAGGTGCAGAAAACCATCGAAGCCGACCAGCGCGAGCAGGAAACCGCCGCCGTGGCCCAGGAGCTGGAGCTGCTGATTGAGGTGGTGAGCAACCTGCCCATCCCCGACCCCACGCAGACCACGGCCATCATCGACAACATATCGACGGTGTACGCCCGCTTCAACCAGATTCGGGCGGCGCTGAAGCGGCGGCGGCAGGCGCTGGCCGGCACCGAGGCCCAGGCCGAGTTCACGGCCCAGCTCAAGCTGCTGGAACAGGCCCTCACCAACTACCTCGACCTGGCCGACACCCCCGCCAAGTGCGACGAGTACCTCACCAAGCTGATGGTGCAGCTGGAAGAGCTGGAAGGCAAATTCCCCGACTTCGACCAGTTCATCGAGCAGCTCACCACCCGCCGCGAGCAGGTGGTGGAAGCCTTCGAGTCGAAGAAAACCGCCCTGGTGGCCGCCCGCAACCAGCGCGCCACCGCCCTGCTGCAAAGCGCCGAGCGGCTGCTAAAAGCGGTGCAGAGCCGCGTCAGCCGGCTGGAATCGGTGGCCGATATCAACGGCTACTTTGCCGCCGACGTGATGGTGGAAAAGGTGCGCCAAACGGCCCAGGACCTGCTGGCGCTGGGCGACTCGGTGAAGGCCGACGACGTGCAGAGCCGCCTGAAAACCCTGCGCGAAAACGCCGTGCGCCAGCTCCGCGACCGGGCCGACCTGTTTGCCGACGGCGGCCAGACCCTGCGCTTCGGCACCCACGCCTTCACCGTGAACACCCAGCCCCTGGAGCTGACCGTGGTGCTGCGCGACGGCGACCTGCACTACCACCTTACCGGCACCAACTTCTTCCAGAAGATAACCGACCCCGCCCTGCTGGCCTCCCGGCCCGTATGGGAGCAAACCGTGGTGTCGGAAAACCAGGACGTGTACCGGGCCGAGTTTCTGGCCTGGCGCATCCTGGAGGGCGCCCAACACCCCGCCCCCGCCAACCCCGAGGCCGGCCGCCCCGCCGTGCTGTCGGTGCCCGAGCTGGGCCACCTGAGCGCCGCCGAGCTGCTCACCTACGTGCAGCAGTTCATGGCCGCGCGCTACCAGGAAGGCTACCTCAAAGGCGTGCACGACCACGACGCCGCCCTGCTGCTCACGGCCCTAGTGCGCCTCACCCGCACTGCCGACCTGCTCCGCTACCCGGCCGATACCCGCGCCGCCGCCGCCCTCTACTGGCTGCGCTTCGCCGACCCCGACCAGCGCGCCCACTGGGAGCAGCAGCTCCAGGGCATCGGCGTGCTGCTGCAGGTCTTCCCCGATTCGCAGGAGTTCGACCAGCTCAAAGCCGAGTTGCAAGCCGCCGTCGAAACCTTCGCCGCCCAAACCGGCCTCTTCACCCCCGCCCAGGTGCAGGAAGCCGGCGACTACCTGTTCCACGAGCTGACTCACACCGGCACCTTCATCATCTCCCACGAAGCCGCCGACCTGCACCAGCAGTTCCAGAAGCAGCTGCAGGAGCGCCACGCCACCGACCTCTTCCAGCAGTCCATCGACCAGCTGCGCGACCAGCCCGTAGCCCAGTTTCAGCTGGTGCGCCAGTGGGTGCAGGCGGCGCACCTCACCCCCCGCCCCCCTCTCCCCGAGGATTCTGCGCATAGAGCAGATGCGGGGCCGGGGGGTGAGGTGGCCGTCCTCCTGCTCACCCAAACCTTCGACCCTGCCCGCGTGGTCCACACGCCCACCACCGAAAACCTCGAAGGCTTCCAGGGCACCCACCCGCGCATCGTTTCCACAAACAACCAACAACTAACAACCAACAACTACACCCTCAACTTCCCCGAGTTCCGCCGCCGCCTGCTGCACTACGACCGCGCCACGGTGGCCCAATACGAGCAGTTTCAGGAGACGAAAAAGCAGCTGCTGGCCCGCGCCGCCGAGGACATGCGCCTGGAAGACTTCCGGCCCCGCGTACTCACCTCCTTCGTGCGAAACCGCCTCATTGACCAAGTGTACCTGCCGCTCATCGGGGCCAATCTGGCCAAGCAGATCGGCACGGCCGGCGAAGGCAAGCGCACCGACCTCATGGGGCTGCTGCTGCTGATTTCGCCGCCCGGCTACGGCAAAACCACCCTCATGGAATACGTGGCCAACCGCCTGGGCCTCATCTTCATGAAAATCAACGGCCCTGCCATCGGCCACGCCGTCACCAGCGTCGACCCCGCCCAGGCCCCCAACGCCGGGGCGCGGCAGGAGCTGGAGAAGCTGAACCTGGCCTTCGAGATGGGCGACAACGTGATGATCTACGTGGATGACATTCAGCACTGCCACCCCGAGTTTCTGCAGAAGTTCATCTCGCTCTGCGACGCCCAGCGCAAGATTGAGGGCGTGTACCAGGGCCGCCCCCGCACCTACGATTTCCGGGGCCGCAAAGTGGCCGTGGTGATGGCCGGCAACCCCTACACCGAAAGCGGCGACGTATTCCAGCTGCCCGATATGCTGGCCAACCGCGCCGACATCTACAACCTCGGCGACATCCTCACGGCCGGCTCCGAAGACGCCTTCCGCCTCTCCTACCTCGAAAACGCCCTCACCAGCAACACCGCCCTGGCCCGCCTCGCCACCCAAAGCCCCCAAGACGTGCCCGCCCTCATCCGCCTCACCGAAACCGGGCAGCAGGACGGCCTCAGCTTCGAGGGCAACCACTCGCCCGAGGAGCTGAATGAGTACGTAGCTGTGCTCGGCCAGCTGCTGCGCCTGCGCGACGTGGTGGCTACCGTGAATGCTGCCTACATTGCCAGCGCCGCCCAGGCCGACGCCTACCGCACCGAGCCGCCGTTCAAGCTCCAGGGCTCCTACCGCAACATGAACAAGCTGGCCGAGAAAGTCCGCCCCGTCATGAACGACCAGGAAATCACCGACCTGCTGGCCGCCCACTACGAAAGCGAGGCCCAGACCCTGACCAGCGCCACCGAAGCCAACCTGCTCAAGCTGCGCGAGCTGCTCGGCTGGCTCACCCCCGAGCAAGCCGCCCGCTGGCAGCAAATCAAGCAAACCTACCTCGACAACCTCCGCCACTCCGGCCCCGCCCAGCTCCTACAGATGCTGGAGAAACTGGAAAACATTGCCGGCGGCCTAAGCGGCATCCGGGAAGCACTGAAACGCGAGTAAGAACGCCCCCAGAACGTCATGCTGAGCTTGCCGAAGCATCTCGCGTGCTGACGTTGCCAAACTAACCATCACACTGAGCCTGCCGAAGCATCTCGCGTGCTGACGTTGCCAAAGCTAACTGTCATGCTGAGCTTGCCGAAGCATCTCGCGTGCTGACACTAAATTAGTAATCAAACGTCAGCACGCGAGATGCTTCGGCAAGCTCAGCATGACGTTCGTTTCAAGCTCAGCATGACGTTCAATTATCAACTCATCAATTACCAACCCAACCTATGTATGTCTATATCCTCACCAATCCGGCGCATACCGTACTCTACATCGGCATCACCAACGACTTGCCACGACGCCTGCACGAGCATAGCAATGGTCTGGGCGATGCGGGCAAATTCACAGGCCGCTATCAAACCAACCTACTGATCTACTTCGAACCCTGCCCTGACCCCACCCAAGCCATAGCCCGCGAAAAGCAGCTAAAAGGCTGGACCCGAGCTAAAAAAGAAGCCCTGATAGCCGCCTTCAATCCGACCTGGGCCACTATCGACCCCGCTACTTGGTCAGACGACTTGTAGTCGCCCCTACCCCTAACTCCTACAGATGCTGGAGACACCGAAAAACACGACCGGCGGCCTGAGCGGCATCCGGGAGGCGTTGAAACGCGAGTAAGAACGTCATGCTGAGCTTGCCGAAGCATCTCGCGGGCTAACATTGCCAATCCAGAACATCATGCTGAGCCTGCCGAAGCATCTCGCGTGCTGACTCTGCCAAACTAACCATCATACTAAGCCTGCCGAAGCATCTCTACCGCTTCACCAAATAGGATATACTACGCCCCCTATAGACTGACCACCGGCTCCGCGCAACAACGCAGCGCCTACTAAAAACCAGCAGCCTCTACCAATTCGTTGGGCAGCCGGCTCAGCGCCCCCTCAGCCAGCGGAATTTCCACGGTAAACACGCTGCCTTCGCCCTCCACGCTGCTTACCGACAGCGTACCATCGTGCCACTCCACGATGGTTTTGCAGAGCGAAAGGCCCAGGCCAATGGTTTCCTCGCCCCGCAGGCCCAGCCGCCGGGCCCTGGTAAACCGCTCGAAAACGTGCGGCAGCATGGCCGCCGGAATCCCGATACCGTCGTCGGCTACCTGCACCCGCGCCCCGTCCGGCAGCCCCGTCACGGTCACCCACACGTGGCCTTCGTCGCGGGTGAACTTCATGGCGTTGCTGACCAGGTTGATAACCACCTGTGTGAACTTGCTCACGTCCAGGTTCACGTACACCGCCTCGGCCGGCAGCGAGTACGCGAAATGGTGCCCCAGCAGCTTGTAGCCGACTTGCAGCTGCGCCAACGGGCCGCGCATGATGTCGCCCAGGTCCACCCGGTCCATTTTCAGGTTGGTGGCCACGGCCGCCGAAAATTCGAGGTTGATCAGGTCACGAATCATCTTCACGCTCTCCCGGCTGGTGCTCTCCAGCATGGTAAGCATCTGCGCCACCTCGGGCTGGACCGCCTCCGGCAGCTCTTCGCGCAGGTATTGGGCCAGTTGCTCAATCATAATAAAGGCCCCGCTCGCGTCGTGCGAAAGCACCTCCAGGGTCACGTTTTTGCGGCTGTTGAATAAGTCCGAATTGGCCTGGTGGTGCTTGGCCGCGCTGATATCGTGCAGAGTGCAGGCCAGTAGCGGGCCCCGTGCGCCGCCCGCGTGGTAGTAGGGAATAGCCGCAAACCACTGCGCCGACTCGCCCACGCGCTGCAACCGGACCTCGATTTCACCTAGCTGCTCCCCCCGCATCCACCGTCCCCAGTGCTCGGCCAGGTAGGCCTGGTCATCGGGGTGAATGCGGGCCAGCAAAGCGGGGAGTTCGGCATTGACGCCGGCATCCGTGCCCAGCAGCACCTGCCCGTAGGCCGCATTCACGAAAACCACCTGCCCGGCGGCTATGTCGTAGACGAACTGCACCTGGGCGCTGGCCTTCACCTGGGCCATGAAAAGGGAAGGAAAATCAATCATGACACAGGAAATCGGAAAACGCCACTATAGGCTCAGCTAGAACGGCAAACGCCCGTGAATAACTGAACCGAACGGCCGGATGCGGCTTGCCGGCCCAATTGAGCAGTTATACCCCCGGCGCCATACCCCCATTACCGGCCCCGCCCTTGCCACTGGCGCCCAACCGCCCTACCTTGCTCACCCCGCCAACTCCTCTTCCGCATGGGCAAGCACTATCCCGCCATCAGCGCCGACATTCAGGCCTTTATCGAGCAGCAGCACGTGTTCTTCGTGGGCACCGCCGCCGCCGACGGGCGCGTCAACATCTCCCCCAAGGGCCAGGACACCCTGCGCGTACTCGACGCCAACCGCGTGGCCTGGCTCAACCTGACCGGCAGCGGCAACGAAACCGCCGCCCACCTGCTGGCCCTCAACCGCATCACGCTCATGTGGTGCGCCTTCGAGGGCCGGCCCACCATCCTGCGCCTCTACGGCACCGCCACCACCTACCACCCCCGCGACGCGGAGTGGGCCACCCTGCTCCCGCTGTTTCCGGCCCTCCCCGGTGCCCGCCAGATTCTGGTCGTCGACGTCGACCTGGTGCAAACCTCCTGCGGCATGGCCGTCCCCTTCCTCGACTTTCAAGCCAACCGCGACGAGCTAAACAACAGCATGGACAAGCGCGGCCCCGAGCAGGTAGCGCAGTACTGGCACACCCGCAACACCCGCAGCCTCGACGGCAAGCCCACCGGCATCTGAGCCGGGCCAGCGGCGTGGGTACGCAACCAGTGCGCCGCCCGCTAACAGCAAATCAAACAATCCAGCCCAGCCACCTCCGCCACTCCGGCCCCGTCAGCTCCTGCAGATGCTGGAGAAACATTGCCGGCGGGTTGAGTGGTATTCGGGAGGCGTTGAAGGGAGTATCACCTTTAATAGCATGCGACCTTAACTTACCCACTATTCTCTCTTCACTCTTATCATATAGCATGAGCCTCTTTATATGCTAATTGACTAGCTATTCAATATTCGGAGGATGCGAAATCCCTAAACCCAAACCATACAGGGATACGTCGGAAAAAGAGGTTTTAACATCTAATAATTACTACTCATAAAGATCCTCTGAACGCAAAAGAGCGGTACCATAGGGCGCCGCTCTTTTGTATTGATTACGGATCTATTGAATCACTATACGTTGACTCATGATTCCTTCAGGAGCGGTTAGGCGCAAGAGGTATACTCCACGGGGCAAATCAGCTACTGAAATGGCGGTGCTCACGGCGGTGGTCTCGGTCCGGTATACCTCGCGTCCTAGCGGATCTAGCAGGCTGGCCGTGATTAGGCCGCGCAGGGTGCCGGCACTCTGAATAGTGATTTGGTCGGTAGCAGGGTTGGGGAATACGGATACACCTGCCAGCTGCTTGGAGCGTGTGCTTAGGATGGAACGATTTAAGTACACGCGCACGGTATTGTCGCCAGCGCATCCCACGACGATGTCCGAATTAAAATCGCCGTCTACGTCCGCTATCTGCATGGTAACTGGATTATCACCAGTAGCCAGTATCAGCGGGGTACCGTAGCGGGTGATTCCGCTAGCACCAGTGTGCTGAAACACCTGCAGGCGATTGTCGGCTGTCAGCACCAGCATTTCAGGCTCATTGTCGCGGTTAAGGTCCGTGAGCAACACTTGGCGGGGAGAGCCAGAGAGGGAATAAAGCGCCTGGGTGCCGAATTGGGTGCCCCCCTGGTTCAGCAGCACTGTTACATTGTTGCTGCCTTCATTGGCCACGGCCAGGTCGGGCAGGAAGTCACGGTTTACGTCGCTAGTAGCCACCGACACTGGGCGGATGCCGCCGGTGGGTAAGTCCAGCGTGAATTGGCCGATTGACCAGCTGATGCTGACTCCATTGAAGGCGGCAGCGACCACTTTTACCTGATTCGCATTAGGATTAGTCAGGACCATATCCATGTGGCTGTCCCGGTTGAAATCGGCCAATGCCACACTGGAAGTGTTGAACCCAGGTCGGTGGAAAGTCCGAGGGGATGACTCTACTGACGTGGGAGACTGGAGCTGCTGCCAGTACACGCCAGCACTGGTCGTGACGGGTGGCGCTGGGTCATACGTGTAGACAAAGTCCGGCTGCAGGTTGCCATCAATGTTGGCGACAAACATGTGCTGATTGGTTCCACGGTTGCTGAAAAAAGTGTTTTGCATGCCCGTGTTGACGACGGGCGTAAAGGTGCCGCTTCGGTCATTGTTATTAGTTAGCAACTGGAAGCGGCCGGTGACGGGGCTGATTGCTACTAGATCCATGCTAGAGCGTGTTTGCTGCTGGCTCAGCGCCGTGGCAACCAGTCCGGTGGGATTATCCCCGATGGCGTAAGTGCTGACGGCTGGGTCGGGAAAGGTGCCACTGCTGGATTGCAGGTACACGCCCACCGACCCCAGCCCCCGCTGGCACACAGCCACATCCCGGCGGTTATCCTGGTTGAAATCCGAGACGGCCAACGCATTGGGTGTAGCACCAGCCGGTAAGGTGATGATGGCGCTGGGTTGCAAGTTGACAGGAACAGGCGCCTGGGCCAGGGCACTAGTACTCAAAGCTAAAATGCTAGAAAGTATGTAGAGTTTTTTCATAATATGTAAAAGTAGTTAGTCTTCTTAAGCTCTTGGCATCATTTCAAGTCGTGGTGGCCTGTTAAAATTTGAGGTAAAGAAATAAAGGTTATAGTCTTTTCAATGCTACCACCCCACAATCGCTCGACAACCCAATAATACCCCACCACCAAAAGGCCCCGACGCAACCGCGCCGGGGCCTTTCTCATGCCCAATAATCGTCAGGCTCCCCCTCTCCACGGGATACTGCGCATCAAGCAGTTGCGGGGCCGGGGGGGGTGAGGCCCCTACCGCACCACCCAGCGCCCTTCCCCATCCAGCTGCTCCTGCACCACCAGCAGGTAGGGCGCATCGGCTGCCCCCAGTTTGCTGTAATCCGGCAGATGCACCTCCGCCTTGTTCTTCACCGCCAGCCCCTGCCCCGCTTCCGGCAGCGCCGCCGGAGTGGCCGCCGTGTAGTAGCGCAGCGTCAGGCCCCGGCCACTACGGTTGCCCAGCATGGGTGCCACCACGCCCGCCTCGCGCCGGTCGTACACCAGCGCCGGCTTGCCTGGCAGCGTCGCGCCCCGGTACTCCGGCACCCGCCGCGCCGCCGTCCGCACAATGCGCCGCACCGCCTCGTATTGCAGCACCAGCTCCGGCTGGGCCAGCTGCTGAGCCTTCACAAACGGGTCCAGTTGGGTTTCCAGCAGCTCCGAGGCCGCCAGCACCAGCTCCGGCAGCGTCTCGGTAGCCGCCTTGGTGCCCGTCTCAATCTGCCGCGCCTCGCCCTGCGTGGCCAGCAGCTCCGCCAGATCCGTTTGCAGCGTCTGGCGCACCTGCGGGTCGTAGCCCGCATCGGCCAGCTCCGTCTTGTCAATGGTGCCCACCGCTTCGTCCACCTTCTGCAGGTAGCGCAGCAGGTCGGCCTCCTTGCCGGTCACCAGCTTGCTGAGCGGCATTTTCAGCTCCCCGCGCAGCGCCGCGTCCTTCGTCAGAGCCACCACCAGCAGCCGCAGAATCTCGGCTTTTTGCGCCGCCTCGGCCTTCACCACCTTCCGGTCCCGCGTCACGCCCGTCGTGGAGTGATCCTGCGCCGCCGCCGCCGCCTCAATGCGGGCCACCAGCGCCGCCAGCGCATCGCGGCCCTGTGCAATTTTCTTAATCGCCACCAGCGGCGCCCCCGCTTCCGCCAGGAAGCGCAGCACCGCCTCATACATCGTCACTTGGTTTTGTTGTTTGGTAGTCATAAATAAGCGTAAAGGGGGTAAATGAAGGATTTCCGGCCGGTCAGAGCCAGCGGCAAAAGCTACTATTTTTTCATATAACAAAATACCTATACTCCCGCTGCCACCACCTTTTTTTACCATCTCCCCGCTTCCCCCCGCCGCCACCCATTACCTACCACCTGCCAGACGGTGTGGCCAGTCGCACAGAAAGAACATCGACAGAACGTCATTCCGAGCTTGCCGAGGAACCGAAGGAAGGCGAAGCCAATCTCGCGTGCTGACGTTGCAGTAGTAATACAACGTCAGCACGCGAGATTCCTCGCGGGGCTCGGAATGACGTTCTACGTAGGGCATCTCGTCAACTATCCAACACCCGCTAGGCAGCACTTACCGCCTGCCAGATAGCATCCACCGCTTGCCAGACGTCATCTTCTGCCTGCCAGATAGCATCCACTGCTTGCCAGATAGCATCCACCGCCTGCCAGATAGCATCCACTGCCTGCCAGCCACCACCTACCACCTGCCAGATACCATCTACCGCCTGCCAGTTATCATCTACCACCTGCCAGACATCATCTACCGCCTGCCACCCACCACCTACTGCCTGACAGGCGTCATCTACCACCTGCCAGATACCACCTACCGAAAGACATAGGCCACTACCCAGGAAAACCAGGCCGCTCCCAAATCCACTACCGCTGCCGCCGCCGTACCTTGTGCCCCCTTTCTCTGCCAACACCGCAAAACGCCTCTTTTCGGCGCTTTATGATTCTACGCCTACACGATATCCGGGCTCAGTACGAGCCTACGCTGCAGCTGCTCCGCTTCCAGTGGCACCCCACACAACCCGGCCTCCGCCACTTCCGGGCCAGCATGAACCGTGTGGCCCAGCTCGTGGAGCAGGGCACCGTGCATACCACCATCCTCGACCTGCACCAGCTCCCCAACCTCGACCTAGAGCAGCAGTTCTGGCTTACCACCAACTGGCTGCCGCGCGTGTCGGTGCCCGCCATCCGGCAGATTGCCCTCGTGCTGCCCACCGGCAACATGTACAACCAGATGGTGGTGGAAAGCCTCATCCGCGTCAGCCGCCACTTCATCCACTACGACATCCAGTTCTTCGCCAACGTCGAAAGCGCCCTCGACTGGTCCCTCGGCGACGCCCACACCCACGCCCTGCCCCGGCTGCTGCACACCTGGCACCACGCCCCCACCCAGCCCCAGCCCGCCACCCTCTCCCCAGCGAGCTAGGCCCCACCCTGTCCAGACGCAACACTTGGCGTCTCGCCGTTAGCTTCGCTGCACTTCGTTTGCTGACGTTGTTCTGCTCCAGCATCTGGCGTCAGTTGTTCAACGGCGAGACGCGAAGTGTCGCGTCTCTACATCGCCCAACGTCGCCAGGCTCCCCCTCGCCACTAGGAGAGGGGGCCGGGGGGTGAGGCCCCGTTGCCCCGTCATTCGTAAGCCAGAGAGGCGAGTCGTTCCGGCAATCTGCTATATTGCTTTAGCATTGCCCCGCGCAGGCTAAACAGTTGGTACCTAAGCCTTCTGCCCGATGACGACCTTCCCTCTAGTATCCGGCGCCCTGGTGCTGGCTCACCTGGCCATTGCGGGGTGGGTGCTGCGCTGGCTGTGGCGCAGCTACCGGCCGGCCCCCGGCGCGCCCAGCCGCATTGTGGCCCAGGGCACCATCGTTGCGCTGGAAACCGACGGCCTGCGCTGGCTGGAGGAGTTTCCGGTGGTGCGCTTCCAGGGCGGGCAAGGGCAGTGGCTCACGCTGCGCTGCCACCGCAAATGCCGCGCCGCCCGCTTCATCACCGGCCAGAAAGTCACGGTGCGTTACCCCGCTCCCGCACCCGAGCAGTTCGTTATTCTTAGCCGCCTGGGTTTGCTGCTGGGCTAGCAGCCTTGGCACCCAGCTAGTCAGGCGTGCCAAGGCCCCCCGCCACCAGCCCAAGAGCAGTAGCGGGGGGCCTTGGCATTCCTGGCGTTAGCGCTGGCGGCGGTACGGCAGAAACTGGTGGGGCTCAAACACGTCGGCCGTGGCGCCTACGCCGCCGTGGGCTACATAGAAAGCAGCCATAGCCGTTTCCAGTGCCTTCCGGTCGTCCAGCGGCATATCCGCAAACACATCGTGGGCATCGAGCGGGGCCGCCAGCGCACTCAGGCGGCAGCGGTCTACCCCAAACGGGTGCTCAATGAAGAGCCGGCTGCCATCCTGGGCCAACTGATCGTGCTGGTAGCGCCAGGCAGCGCTGAAGGGGGGCCGGCTGGCGCTCTGCGCCGGGTCGGTGGGGGCAAAGCCGAGGCCTCGCAGATACAGGTCGTTCATGGTTCTTGGCGCTTGGTTGTTCGTTGTCAGTTATTTGTTGTCAGTTGTCAGCAGGTGGCAGAAAGTGTTGGTGGTTGCTGGCTGTCTATCATCGATTGCAGCACAGCCTCAGTCCCGAGAATCAGCCCTGACAACTGACAACGAGCAACTGACAACTAAGCTCCCTACTCTTCCGCCGCCCAGTTCACCTGGCGCAGCAGCACCCGAAACTCGGCTTCGGAAGCCAGCCGGCCCTGAAAGCTGTAGAGCAGCTGGCTGTCCACGTTTTCAAGCAGCGTCAGCTCGCCGTCGTCGTAGAGCACGATGGTTTCGAGGCCGCAGGCGCTGGGGCGGCTGAAGCGGGCCTGCCGGGGCGGCGAGGCAAAGCGCGTGAAGCCCAGCGCCTGGAGCAGCTCGGCGGAGGGCTGGTAGAAAGAAGACATGAGCGAAAACCCGTAAATGGGACACCCCACCGGAAAATGGGGCGAGAAGGTAGCGCGGCCGCCGGCCGGCCCAAAGCGGCGGCGGGCAGCAGCAAATGGTGCCCCACCGGGGCAGGCGTTTCCCTCAAGGTACGCTTAATTATCCCGGCACCGGGGCCCGGCGGGCGGGCGGGTCACCTGCCGGGCCCCGGTGCCGGGCGTCGTTCGTACCTTTGCGCCTGCTTATGCACCTTACTTCCTGCCGTATTTTCAAGCTCACCCCACCCTGAGGACTGGCCTGCTTACCCTGCGCCGCCGCTTCCTGCCCGGAAGTGGGCGGCTTTTGTTTTGCCCAAATCCGTCAATTCCCAGCTGTTTATGTTTCAGGTTCAGCCCTATCTGGCTCACTATAAAATCAACGTCAAAAACGAAATTCTCGCCGGCCTGACCACCGCGCTGGCTCTGGTGCCGGAGGTGGTGGCCTTCGCTTTGCTGGCCCACATCAGCCCGCTGGTGGGCATTGGCTCGGCCTTCGTCATCTGCCTTATCACGAGCATATTTGGGGGCCGGCCGGGCATGATTTCGGGTGCGGCCGGCTCGGTGGCCGTCGTCATTGTGGCCCTGGTGGCCCAGCACGGCGTGGAATACCTGTTCCTGGCCGTGGCCCTGATGGGCGTGCTGCAGATTGCCGTGGGGCTGCTGCGCTTCGGCAAGTTCATCCGGCTGGTGCCGCAGCCGGTGGTGTACGGCTTCGTCAACGGGCTGGCCATCATCATCTTCATGGCCCAGCTAGAGCAGTTCAAGGTACCCGGCGCGGACGGCCAGCAGCAGTGGCTGCAAGGCACTCCGCTGCTGCTGATGCTCGGGCTGGTAGCCCTCACGATGGCCATCGTCTACTTACTGCCCAAGCTCACGAAGGCCGTGCCCGCTTCGCTGGTGGCCATTATCGTGGTATCGGCGCTGGTGATTGGGGGCAACCTCGACACCAAATCGGTGGGCGACATTGCTTCCATCAATGGTGGGCTGCCCACGTTGCACTGGCCGCAGGTGCCCCTGAGCTGGGCTACGCTGGCGCTGGTGCTGCCCTACTCCGTCATCATGGCGCTGGTGGGCCTCACCGAAAGCCTGCTGACCCTGACCGTGGTGGACGAAATGACCGACACCCGCGGCCACGGCAACCAGGACTGCGTGGCCCAGGGCCTGGCCAACGTGGCCTCGGGCCTCACCGGCGGCATGGGCGGCTGCGCCATGATCGGGCAGACGATGGTGAACCTGGAATCCCGGGGGCGCGGGCGGCTGTCGGGCGTGGTGGCGGCCGGGGCGCTGGCGCTGTTCGTGGTGGCCGGCTCCTCCCTCATCGAGCAGCTGCCGCTGGCTGCGCTGGTGGGCGTGATGTTCATGGTGGTGATTGGCACCTTCGAGTGGGCCAGTTTGCGCATTCTGCGCCGCATGCCCCGCGCCGACGTGCTGGTGATGCTGCTCGTGACGCTGGTGACAGCCATTTCGCAGAACCTGGCGCTGGCCGTGCTGCTGGGCGTGGTGATTTCGGCGCTGGTATTCGCCTGGGAAAACGCCAGGCGCATCCGGGCCCGCAAGCACACCGACGCCGCCGGCACCCGCCACTACGAAATCTACGGCCCACTCTTCTTCGGCTCGGTGCAGGCCTTCACCGATAAGTTCGACGTGCAGCAGGACCCGGCGCAGGTGGTCATCGACTTCCGCGAAAGCCGGGTGGCCGATATGTCGGGCATTGATGCGCTGCACAAGCTCACGGAGCGCTACCACCGCCAGGGCAAAACCCTGCACCTGCGCCACCTCAGCCCCGACTGCCGCCAGCTGCTCCGCAACGCCGGCGCCCTCATCGAAGTCAACATCCAGGAAGACCCCGAATACCGGGTGGTAACGGCCGAGTAAAACATTCCCTTTTTCAGGCACTGATGCCTGCTTCAGAATAGCGCGCGCCCAATCTGGCCCGCGCTATTTTTTTTGTTTCTCCGTGGCTTTCCGCCTCCTGCTCTGCTGCCAGCGCTGATTTCCGGCCATTTGCCCCTGAGCCGGCAAAGCCCTTTTTTGCTTGCCACCGCACCATACATCCCTGTTCTGAGGGCCTGGAATGGCATTTGGAGAGCTGCGCGGCGTCACCTTAAGATGGCACCGCAATTTTATGTAATTATTACGCGCCTAAGTGATACTTTTAAAACCTGCACATCCCTCACTATTTCCCGCTCCCGCTACATGTCCGCTGTTTCTATTCGCTTTGCTGCTCTCGCCCTAATTAGTTCCCTACCCATTTCCAGCCGGCCCGCGGCAGCGCAGTCGGCCCCGGCGGCCACTCACATCGGCACCATTCAGGGCACGGGTGCGGCCGCCACGCCCGGCACCTACACCATTGAGGGCGTCGTGACGGGCGTATATCCGGGGCTGAGCCCGGGGGGCTTCTACGTGCAGGAAGCCTCCGCCGCCACCGACTCCAACCCCGCCACCTCCGACGCCCTCTACGTGGTGCAGCCAGAGGCCACCGTGAAAGTCGGCGACAACGTGCGCGTGACGGGCACCGTGCTGGAAAGCGCCGACGCACCCTCCTACACCCAGGCCGTGCTGACGCAGCCCACCGTGGAAGTGCTCTGGCCCAAAAACCAGCTCCCCGATTTCTCCGTGCTGCCCGCCGGCCAGTATTCCTCCGCCGATCTGGAACGGTTTGAGGGCATGCGGGTGCAGTTTCCGGTGCCGCTTACGGTGGCCGATGTGTACAGCCTCAAGCAGCGCGGCGAGCTGATCCTGACCACCGGCGGCACGCTCTACCAGCCCACCCAGTTCATCGACCCCAACGACAACCCCGCCACCGGCACCGCCAGCACCGGCACCAGCAACCTGGCCGCCGTCAATGCCTACCAGACGGCCAACCTCGAACGGTCGCTGGTGCTGGATGACGGCACGGCCGCCAAGCCTACCACCATGCCCTTCATCGACCCGGTGCTGGGCACCGTGCGGGTGGGCAGCACCGTGGCACGGCTGCGCGGCATCATGGGCTTCAGCTACGGCAAGTGGCGCATTCAGCCCCTGCCCGGCTCCGATGCGCCCTCGTTCAATGTGCGCCGCCCAGCCGTGCCCACCTTCGGCCGCCTCGACCTGAAGATTGCCAGCTACAACGTACTCAACTACTTCAACGGCGACGGCGCGGGCGGCGGCTACCCCACGCCCCGCGGCGCCAAAACCGCCGAGGACTTCGCCCGCCAGCGGGCCAAAATCATTGCCGGACTCATTGCCATGAACGCAGACATCATCGGGCTGAGTGAGATAGAAAACGACGGTTTCGGACCGGAATCGGCGGTGCAGGACCTCCTGAACGGCCTCAACCAGGTGGCCGGCGCCGGTACCTATGCCTTTATCAACGACGGCGGCGCCACCCAGCAGCCCAACAACACCGACGTTATCCGGTGCGCCATTCTCTACAAGCCGGCCGCAGTAGCGCCGCTGAGGGCCGCCATGGTGGCTACCGTGCCCGGCATGTTTGAGCGCCCACCGCTGGCCCAACTGTTCACCACCCGTCGCACCGCCCGCCCCGACACGCTGGCGCTGGTGATCAACCACTTCAAATCCAAGAGCAGCGGCAAGGGCGTGGATGCCGACCAGAACGACGGCCAGGGCGGCTCCAACGACCGGCGCCGCACCCAGGCCCGGGAGCTGGTGCAGTTTCTGAACAAAACCGTGAAGCCGGCCGGGGCCCGCCGCGTCATCTGCATCGGCGACTACAACTCCAACTACGAGGAAGACCCGCTCGATATTCTGCGCGCCGCCGGCCTGGTGGTCGTGACGCCGCCCACCAGCGCCTCCTACGTCTTCAAAGGCCTCACCGGCTCCCTCGACCACTGCATCGTGACGCCCAACCTGGTGGGCTTCATTGATGTGCGCAAGTGGAACATCAACTCCGGCGAGCCGAATGCCCTGCAGTATGATGCCGCCGGCGCCGGCACTGACACCAAAAGCCCCTTCCGCTCTTCCGACCACGACCCGGTGCTGATTGGCGTGAACTTCAAGGGCCTCGCGCCGGCCAGCGTCAGCGCCTCGCGCCTATACATGTACCCCAACCCGGAAGGCGGCGCCCGCGCCTTTGCCCTCCCGGAGCTGCCCGCCACCACCGGCCCGATTTCGCTGGAAGTGAACCTGCCGCAGGGCGCGCCCATGCTCCGGCTGCAGGGGCCACAGGCGCTGCTTCAGTCGCAGCTCAACCGCGCCACGGCCCACTTGGCGCCCGGCCTCTACGTGCTCCGCATCAAAGGCCAAGGCGTAGACGCCACCCAGCGCGTGATGAAGGAGTAGGAAACTATCTGAGCTTATTCCGGAAGCCACCAGCACGGTGTAGAGACGCAATATTTTGCGTCTCTACACCGTGCTGGTGTTGTTTGGCGGGGGCGGTTCCGAGCCGTTCAACGACGAGACGCAAAATATTGCGTCTCTACACCGTTTACTACTATCTCAAACCGCTGGTGGCAACCGTCGGACCGGCACCGTGCTACCCTACCAGCTGCCCGAACAGCCGTTCCAGCGCGGCGGCCGGGTCCTGGCAGAGGCCGGGGTGCACGGCGGAGGTTTGCAGCACCGTGCTGCGCGTGGCCGTGAGCCAACGGAACCGCTCGGCCACCCCAAACTGCCCGATGGGCCCACCCTGGCGGCGCCCCTCACAGATTCGCTCGAACGCGCCCAGGCGAGCCTGCAGCTCTTCCAGGTCGAGGGCGGGGCCGCCGAGGGCGCGCAGGCGGGCTTCGTCGAGGTGGAAGCGGCACTGCAGAAACCCCAGCGGGCGGCAGTAGAGCACCACCCCAATGTTGCAGAACTCTTCGCGCTCTACGCGCGGTACCACGCGCAGCACGGCATACTCAAATAAGTGCTTCACGGGCAGCATTGGCTTCCTGAACAAAGGTTTCTGATGCGGCCAGGCGGTTTTCCAGGAACTGCACGTAGGCTTCGCGCTGCTGCGCGATGGTGCGGTCGGGCTCCAGCAGCCACTCGTCGGGCACCAGCGCCACGATGGCGCGCAGCACGTCCGGCGTGAGGCGGGCGCGGCCTTCGGCGTCCACGGCGTTTAGCTCTGAGGCCTGGGGCAGCAGCACGTGGTCTTTCACCTGCGGAAAGGACCGCGGCTTGGTTTGCTCAGCCCAGTTGGGGGCGGTGTGATGCACGTAGAGGGCCGCGCCGTGGTCAATCAGCCACAGCTCTTTGTGCCAGAGCAGCAGGTTGGTGTTGCGGGCCGTGCGGTCTACGTTCAGCGTGAGGGCGTCGAGCCACACCACCTGCGAGGCCAGGCGCGCGTCCACGGTGGTCACCAGCGGGTCGAAGGTGCTGGCGCGGGCCAGGTAGTGCAGGGCCAGGTTGAGGCCGGTGCTGGCCCGGAGCAAATCCTGGATTTCCTCGTCGGGCTCGGTGCGGCCAAACGCTTCGTCGAGGCGGATAAACACCAGCTCGGGCAGCTTCATGCCCAGCGCGCGGGCCAGCTCGCCCACAATCAGCTCGGCCACCAAGGCCTTGGGGCCCTGCCCCGCCCCCCGGAATTTCACCACGTACAGGAAGCCGTCGTCGGCCTCCACCAGCGCCGGCAAGGAGCCGCCCTCGCGCAGCGGGGTCACGTAGCGCGTCACATCAACGGTTCTCAGCGAAAGGTCACTTGCCAGCATACTGGGTCGGGGTTTAAGCGGGTTGGGGCGCAAAGGACGCACAAAAGTGGCACACTAGCCGCCGGTTTTGCCCGCTACTCCGTGGCCGGCGCCGGCAGCTGGCGCGGCCGCCGGGGCCAGCACCAAACTCACCGAGTTGATGCAGTAGCGCAAACCGGCCGGCGCCGGCCCATCGGGGAAAACGTGGCCGAGGTGGCCGCCGCACACGTTGCAGCTGGCCTCGATGCGTTGCATTTGGTGGCTGTCGTCGGGGAGGTAGCAGATGGCGGCGGGCGTGGCGGGCTGGGTGAAGCTGGGCCAGCCGGAAATAGCGTGGTACTTGGTGGCCGAGTCGAAAAGCAGGCTGTGGCAGCCCGCGCAGTGGTAGCGGCCGGGCTCGTAGGCGCGGCAGTAGGCGTTGCGGTAGGGCGGCTCGGTGCCGCGGCCGCGCAGCACGGCGTACTGGGCGGGCGTCAGGCGCTGCTGCCACGCCTCCTCGGTCAGTTCCACCCGCCGGGGCGGCTCAGGGTTGGCGTAGCGGGCAAAAATTAGCACGTCTTTCCAGCGCAGCATAACACGAGTTGAGGGTTGATGTGGATTATCGGAACCACAGAACGGGGTAGAGACGCAATATTTTGCGTCTCGTCGTTGAACGGCTCGGAACCGCGCCCGCTAAACAACATCAGCAACTGCGCCTCGTCGTTGAACGACTCGGAACCGCGCCCGCTAAACAACATCAGCAACGACGAGACGCAAGATATTGCGTCTCTACGCCGTCCTGATGGGCCTTGCTAACCAGCTACTTTCGCTAATGCAGCCGCTATTTCGGCAAACAACGGCCGGCTGGCTACCTCTGGCTGCAGGCACTGGTCGCGGAGCTGCTGCAAGCGCTGCAGACCCGGTTCCTCGGCGGCCGACGGGACGCAGTGCGCCAGCAGTTCCTCCAGCAGGCAGCCAAACGCCCGGGCTTCCAGCTGCTGCAGGGCCCGCGCCGGGGCCGCCTGGGGTGCAAAGAAGCAGGCCGCGCCAAAGTCGCTGAGCAGGGCCGCGCCGGTGGCGGGGTACAGGATGTTGTGGGCGTATAGGTCGCCGTGCAGGATGCCGCGGCTGTGCAGGTGGGCCACCGCTGATGCGATACCGTGGGTGAGGCGCAGCACAGCCGGCAGCGTAAACGTGGTGCCGGGCGCGTACACGTCGCGGGTGCAGGTGGCGAAGCTGGGCGGGCCGGCCAGGTTGGTGAACTCCGGCGGAATCAGCTCCAGTACCAGCCCTTCGGCTCCGGCCGGGTGGCCGGTCAGGCGCCCATCCACGGGCACCAGGCTGGGGTGGCGGCCGGCGCTGATGCAGGCTACCATTTCGGAGTGCGGCAGACCGTCGCTCGTCACGGCGCCCTTGAACACCTTCACGGCCACCTCGCGCGCTGGCTGCGCGCCGCCGGGCTGCCAACGGGCCTGCGAAATCACGCCCGACGCGCCTTCGCCCAGCTGCCGGCCCAGCACCAGCGTGTCCCAGGCAATCGTGCCGATGGGGTGCTGCGCCAGCGCCGCATCTTCAGCGGCTTCGCTAAACGGGTTGCCGGCGTAGGCCAGCCACGACAGGCGCGGCAGCGCCAGCAGCCACGCGGGCAGCTCAGTGAGGCGGTTGGCAGCCAGGCGCAGCAGCTCCAAATTGGTGCACCGGGCCAGGGTTTCGGGCAGCCCGGTGAGGCAGTTGCCGGCCAGCATCAGCTTCTGCAGGTGCCGGCAGTTGCCGATTTCGGGGGGCAGCGCTTCGAGCTGGTTGTCGGTGAGGATGAGCCACTGCAGCGCCGGCGGCAGCGCCGCGCCGGGCAGCGTCCGGATGTGGTTGGCCTTGAAGCCGATCATGCTCAGTTGCGGGCACTCGCCCAGCACCTCGGGCACGGTGGTGAACTGGTTATCGGAGCAGAACAGGATACGCAGGTGGCGCAGGCGGCCGAAGTCCGGGGGCAACGCTGCCAGCGCGTTGCCCGACAGGTTGAGGACTTCCAACGTATCAGCCAGGGTGAAAATTTCGTGGGGAAACTCGGTCAGGTTTTCCGAGAGGTCAAGGCGCCGGGCGCCGGCCAGCTGGCCGCTGCGCAGCTCTTCAAGGGTATGCATGCCCCAAAGGTCGGTAGCGAACCGCAAACCGGCGCCCCGCTACCAACGCCCCGCCCTACGAGCTGCACGACAGCGTGGCGCTGCCGGGCTTGGTGCGGGCCCACTCGGGCCGCTTGGCGGCCAGGTCGTCGTGGCCGGGTTGCTCGGTGAAGGGCGTTTTCAGCACCTGCTGCAGCCGGTGCAGCGGGGCCAGGTCGCCGGCTTCAGCCGCCTCGATGGCCTGCTGCGCCAGGTAGTTGCGCAGCACGTACTTGGGGTTGGCGGCCAACATGCCTTCCTGAATAACCTCGGGCGCGGCCGTTTCCTGGCGCAGCCGCCCGGCGTATTGCACCAGCCATGCCCGCAGCGGCACGTGGGCCGCGCTGCCCGGCTCGATGTAGCAGGCCGCGGCCAGCAGTGTGTCCAGGGCGTCGTCATCTTCCTGCAGCAGCGCTGGCACGGCTTCCGACAGGCCCCGGAAAAACAGCGTCAGGTCGGCCTCGGCAGTTTGCAGCGCGGCGGGCAGGGCCTCCAGCAGCGCGTGGTCGGGGGCTGCGAAGGTGGCCAGACCGAGCTTGCGGGCCATCAGCTGGCGGTAGGTGGCGTTGAAGGTGGCGGCGTACTCATCGAGCAGCGGGCGTAGCGCCTGCGGGTCGGGCAGCAGGGGCCCCAGGGCCTGGGCCAGCGCCATCAGGTTCCAGAGCCCTATCCGCGGCTGCTGCCCGAAGGCGTAGCGGCGGCCGCCGAAGTCGGTGGTGTTGGGGGTCCAGTCGGGGTCGAAGGGCTCCAGCCAGCCGTAGGGGCCGTAGTCGATGGTGAGGCCTAGGATGCTCATGTTGTCGGTGTTGAGCACGCCGTGCACGAAGCCCACGGATTGCCAGTGCGCCACCATTACGGCGGTGCGGCGGCTTACTTCGGCAAACCAGCGCACATACACCTCCGGCGAGGGCGCGCCCAGCTCCGGAAAATACCGCGTAATCACGTAGTCAGCCAGCGCCTGCAGGTTGTCGATTTCGCCCAGCGCGGCCAGCAGCTGGAAGCTGCCGAAGCGCACGAACGTAGGCGCCACCCGCGCCACCACGGCGCCGGGCTCGGGCCGGGCGTTGCCGTCGTAGAACATGTCGCGCACCACCTGGTCGCCGGTGGCTGCCAGGCTCAGGGCGCGGGTGGTGGGCACTCCGAGGTGGTACATGGCTTCGGAGCACAGAAACTCCCGTACCGAAGAGCGCAGCACGGCCCGGCCATCGGCGCGGCGCGAGTAGGGCGTGGGGCCGGCACCTTTCAGCTGCAGCTCCCACGGCGTGCCGTCGGTGGCCGTCAGCTCGCCCAGGCTCATGGCGCGGCCGTCGCCGAGCTGGCCGGCCCAGTTGCCGAACTGGTGCCCGCCGTAGCGCGCCGCAAACGGCTTCATGGTTTCGGTTACGAGGTTGCCGGCCAGCACGGCGGCGCCGGGGCCGCGCTCGGCCGGTTTCGCCAAGCCCAGAAACGCCGCCATTTCCTCGGACCAGGCCAGCAGGTGCGGATCGGCAACGGGCGTGGGCGCGGTGCGCGAGTAGTGGTAGCCCGGCACCTGGCGGGGGCTGTTGTCCAAGGAGGCGTCGCCGCGCAGCGTGTCGACAAAAGAGTTCTGATAAACGGCCTTATCGGGCGTTGGGAAAGCAATAGGCTGAGGCATGGAGAGGCAAGAGAAATGAGCGGCGGTCTGCCGCAACATACGCGGGAAGCCGCAAGTTCGCTAACCCGAAAGTGCGCGCGTTGTTGAGGCCGGCCGCCAAAACGGCCCCGGCAGCGTCGTCGTGCCTTCTATCCATACCGGAACCCAGCAGCAGCTTAGGGCGCGGTGGTGAAGCCCAGGCGCTGTACGGTTTCGCCTTCAAAGTCGAACTCAATCAGCACGGCCGGCTCCTCTCCTACCACCCAGCCGTCGTGGCCGGGCGCAATGGCCACGGCCTGCGGCGCCACAAACTGCTCCACCTGCCCATCGGCGTACTGAATATGAAACTCGCCCCGGGCCAGAAACCCCACGTGCGCGTGCTGGCACAGGGCCGTGCCCACCACCGGCTGCATATCCTTCGACCACCGGAAGCCCACCGGATACACCACCCGCTTTACCCGCGCCGCGCCAGTGCGCACTACATCAATAGCAACGCCGCCCACCACCCGGTGGTCGGCTCCCTTCAGCGGGCCCATAAGAGAATCTGACTGCGACATAACAGGTGACTTTTAACTGGTGAGAAACAACACAGAAAGAACAGACGGCAGGCCCCCGGCCGGGCGCGGCGGCTTTCCGTCCTTCCGGAATCAAAGTACTCAATCCTCTATAAATCAGCCGGCCTTATTTCTCACTGAACCCAGCCACCAACCTGGCCTAAACGGCGTCGGCCCCACCTCCAAAGGAAGCGGGGCCGACATTGTCAGGGCAAATTAGCGGCGGCAGAGCCGGCTAGCGGCCGGGGAAGCGCTTCACTGGCTCACGGCGGCCGTAGCCGTATTGGTCGTTGCGGCGCTTCTGGTCGTCGCGGCCGTAACGGCCGTCGCGCTGGCACTTGTCGTTGTCGCGGCGGTTGTCGTAACCGCGGCGGTCCTGGTACTTCTTGTCTTTGCCTTTCTTGTCGTAGCGTTTATCGTCTCTGGGACCTCTGTCGTGGTCATGGTCGCGGTCGGATTTCCGCTCCCAGCGGTCATCGTCAACACGGGAAGCAAGGGGCGCGGCAGCGGCGGAAGTAGCCAGCAATATTGCGGCGGCAAAGGACAGCAGGAGCGTTTTCATGGGAAGGGAGGTTACAGGGTGAGTACCGTTTGGGCCAGGAAGCCGGGCGCGGGCAGCAGCCTGCGCCGAAGCGTCTGGCGGGGCATTTGCAAGCATGGTGCCAATGTGGCCGGCGGCGGCCACTCCCCTGCCCGCGGTGGCTCTTCTTTCTGGCCGCCCCGGTGCACCTCCCAACGCAACAAAGCGGCCTAAAATCAGCCAGCGGCCACAAAAAAAAGCGGAGAAGCTCCGGCCGCCAAGCCTGCTTCTCCGCTTCGCTGTTGGAGGTAGCGAACCTATGCAAGTTTCCGGAACGATGCGCGCCTGACTCCGGCGGGCGCCACTTGCGTATCGCCCCGAAAACCGTTTTCAGGGTGCCCTACAACAGCCCTACCCCGGCCCCGGCAAGTTCGGCGCGCACAGCCTCCGGCCAGATGCTCACCTGCACTTCGCCGATGTGGCCTTTGCGCAGCATGAACATGCACACCCGGCTCTGCCCGATGCCGCCGCCGATGCTCTGCGGCAGTTCGTCCTTCAGCAGGCGCGAGTGAAACGACAGCTCCTGCCGGTCTTCGCAGCCGCGCAACGCCAGCTGGCGCACCAGCGCGTGCTTATCCACCCGAATGCCCATCGACGATACCTCGAAGGAGGTTTGCAGAATGGGGTGCCAGAGCAGAATGTCGCCGTTGAGGCCGCGGTAGCCGTCGGCGGTTTCGGTGCTCCAGTCGTCGTAGTCGGGGGCACGGCCGTCGTGGGCTTCGCCGTGGCTCAGCTCGCCACCAATGCCCACCAGGAACACCGCGCCGTACTGCTTCACCACCTCATGCTCGCGCTCCTTGGGCGTCAGCGTCGGGTACTGGCGCAGCAGGTCTTCGGCGTGCATAAACGTGATTTTAGCGGGCAGCACCGGCGTAATTTCCGGGTAGGTTTCGGCTATGCGGGCCTCGGTGGTGCGCAGGGCCTCGTAGATGCGCTCCACGGTGGCGTGTAGAAACTCCGGCGTGCGCTGCTCGGCGCTAATGTGCTTTTCCCAGTCCCACTGGTCCACGTAGATGGAGTGGATGGGCGAGTAGTCCTCGTCGGGGCGCAGGGCGCGCATGTCGGTGAGCAGGCCGCGGCCGGCCTCGATGCCGAGCTCCTGCAGGCGCACCCGTTTCCACTTGGCCAACGAGTGCACCACCACGGCGCGGCGCTCGTCCAGGGCTTTGATGGGGAAGCCCACCGGCCTCTCAATCCCGTTCAGGTCGTCGTTGATGCCGGTGCCATCGAGCACGGCAATCGGCGAGGATACTTTCACAAGGTGCAGCTGCGACGACAATTCCCGGGAGAAGGTGTCTTTCACAAAGCTGATGGCTTCTTCGGTTTTGAGCATTTCGGGGGCAGTCATGATGCGTTTTTATTTAAGTGACGTGAATTATTTTATTTAAAAAAGGCACGCGTTTTCCAGCCTCCCCATCGGGAGTTTTTAATTTTCAGAAATTAAGCGTGCCGAAAAAATTACGGCACCAGCCCAGCCGGCAAAATCAAGCAGCCGGTTCGGCAGGCACAAAAAAAAGCCTTCCGGATAAGGGAAGGCTGCTTAAAAAAATCAGTGGTTGATTTTTTATATCTCGAATGGAGCAATAGCCTTCCTGTCTCGAATCGGATTATTATTCGAGTTATTATTAGGAAGATTATTGCTGAAAAGGCGCATGGTCAGGTGCTGTTTTTGTCAGATGTATGCAAGTATAAAAATCTATAACAGCAACTCCTAAAATAATCTGACTTAATTTTCTAATTCAGGTGAATTACTTCTTATAATACTATTAGGCTTTCTGATTTTCTATGCATCGGCCTATTCAGTGCCCAGCAAGGCGTCGCGCACGTCACGCACGGCGCCGGCCACCGCAGCTGGCACGGGCGTGTCGGGCTGTAGCTGCCGGAGCAGGCGCAGATACTTGGCGCGGCCCTCCGAGAGCATGAAGCGCGGCACCTCGTACACGAACAAACTGAAGGGCTCCACCTTCTGCACCCCTACCAGCACAAACCGGTCGGCGCGCAGGGCGTCGGCGTAGAAGGCGGCCTGCCGGTCGTAGTCGTAGCCGCTGCACTGCGCCACAAAGTGCTGATGGTCGCGGGCCAGGGTGGTTTTGAAGTCGATGATAGTGTAGGGCTGGCCGGGCTGATCCACGATGAGGTCGGCGCGGAGCTTGCAGAGCGTGCCGGTCACGGCTTCGGTGAACACACAACTGGGCTCGGCAATGCCAGTTTGCAGCCACTCGCTCACCTGCGGGTTCAGCTGCACGCCTTCCACCATCCACCACACCAGCGTGTCGTTGATGCCGGGCAGGCCGGGCTCGTAGAGGTCGGGCTCGAGCAGCGCGGTGTGGAAGGCCGTGCCCAGCCCCAGCGCACCGCTGGACGTGGTGGGGCGCGGCGGCCGGCCGTTCAGCGCGTCGCGCAGGCGGGACAGGTCGGAGTTGGCAATGGCGGGCAGGGCGCGGTAATCGTCGTAGGGTACGCGCAGCAAATCGGGGCGCGGGGTGGTAGCAGCAGAATCAATCACGGGAACAGAACAGCGCAGCCAAAGAAAAGGCTCCGCATTGAGGGGTTTGGGAGGAAGCAGTATAGGTATTTTTACGGTAGGAAGCCGCCCGAGGCCGGTGCCACCACTGCCTACGCGGGCCTGAACCGGGCCAGACCAGTTCCGCCACCATCCCCACCCGCGGCACTCCAGGCTACTCCAAGCAGCGGGCCAACACGCGGGCCGGGGCCCCATCAGCGCCGGCTATTTTCAGGGGCAGGCACAGCAGCTCGTAGCGGCCGGGCGCGGCGTGCTGCAGGGCCAGGCCTTCGATGATGCTGATGCCGGCGTCGAGCAGGGCGTGGTGGGTATCGGCCGGGCCCACCGATATGTAGTCGACCCCGACGCAGACGACGCCCTGGTCGCGGAGCCACTCGGCGGCATCGGCGCGAAGGCGCACGAAATCGGGGTCGAAGGGCCGGGTGGCCCAGTCGTGGCGGGAGTTGCGGGTTTTGAACAGCACCCGGTCGTGGGGTTGCAGCTGCAGGTGCTCCACGGCGGCCCGCGTGATAAACCGCTCGTCGTCGACCTCCACCAGCAGCGCCGGACCCATCAGGGTGCTTAGGTCCAGCTGCGTGACGTCGGGGCCGTCGGGCAGGAAATGGCGCGGGGCATCCACGTGGGTGCCGGTGTGCACGCTGAGGCTCATTTCCGTGACGTTGGCGGCGGCGCCGTCGGCCATGCTCAGGGTTTTGCGGATGCGCACCGGGGCGTTGTCGGGCCAGTAGGCCATGCCGTCGGAAATAGTGGTCGTGAAGTCAAGCCAGGACATAGTTGTAGGGCTTAGGGATTAGGGCTTGGGGCTTAGGAAACTAGGAATTGGGACTTCGGGAATAGGGCTTGGGCTCGGAAAGTGAAACATTCCATGTCCTAAGCCCCAAGCCCTAATTCCTAAGCCCTAAATCTATTCTTCCAGATGGCGGTACTGCAGGAGCTTGGCAATGAGGCCGGTCCAGCCGGTTTGGTGGCTGGCGCCGAGGCCCTGGCCGGTATCGCCGTGGAAGTATTCGTGGAAGAGCAGGTAGTCCTGAAAGTGAGGGTCGGTTTGCAACTGCCGGTCGTCGCCGAAAGCGGGGCGGTGGCCCTGCTCGTCGCGCAGAAACAGCTTGGTGAGGCGCTCGGTGAGGGCCTGGGCAATTTCCTGCAGCGTGTGCATGTGGCCGGAGTTGGTCGGATACTCCACCTTGAACTCGGGCCCATAGTAGTGGTAGAACCGCTGCAGCGACTCGATAATCAGGAAGTTCATGGGCATCCAGATGGGGCCGCGCCAGTTGCTGTTGCCCCCAAACAGCGACGTGGTGGACTCGCCCGGCTCGTAGGCCACCACGGCATCTGGGCCATCTTCCACCTGCAGCCGAAACGGGTGCTGGAGGTGGTAGCGCGACAGCGCCCGCACGCCGTAGTCGGACAGGAACTCGGCCTCATCGAGCATGCGGCGCAACAGCAGCTTCATGCGGTGGCCGCGCAGCAGCGAGAGCAGGTGGCGCTGGCCTTTGCCGGGCTCCTGCCAGCGGCTCACGAGGGCCGCCAGGTGCGGGCGCTGGTCGAGAAACCAGTTGAGGCGGCGCACAAACTGCGGCGCCCCGCGCAAGGCGTCCTCATCCAGCACCTCCACCGCAAACAGCGGAATCAGCCCCACCATGGACCGGATGCGCAGACTGATGCGGCCTTTATCGGGCGTGTTGAGCACGTCGTAGTAGAACTCGTCCTGTTCGTCCCACATGTCAATCTCGCCCTCCGAGAAGCTGCTCATGGCGTGTGCGATGTAGAGGAAGTGCTCGAAGAACTTGCTGGCCATGTCCTGATACACCGGGTTGGTCTTGGACAGCTCCAGCGCAATGCGCATCATGTTGAGGGCAAACATGGCCATCCAGCTGGTGCCATCGGCCTGCTCGATATGGCCACCGGTGGGCAGCGGCGCGCTTCTATCAAACACGCCGATGTTATCGAGGCCCAGGAAGCCGCCCTCGAATACGTTGCGGTTGTGGCGGTCCTTACGGTTCACCCACCACGTGAAGTTCAGCAGCAGCCGGTGAAACATGCTTTCCAGAAAGGCCGTGTCGGGGTTGCCGCTGTGCTTGAGGCACATTTTGTAGACCCGCCAGGTGGCGTAGGCGTGCACCGGTGGGTTCACGTCTTCCAGCTTCCACTCATAGGCCGGCAGCTGGCCACTGGGGTGCATGTACCAGTCCTGGCAGAGCAGGCGCAGCTGCTGCTTGGCGAAATCCACATCCACCAGGGCCAGCGGAATGCAGTGAAAAGCTAAGTCCCAGGCCGCGTACCACGGGTACTCCCACTTGTCGGGCATGGAGACGATGTCGGCGTTGCTGAGGTGGCGCCAGCCACTGTTGCGGCCGTGCCGGCGTTCGGGCGGCGGGGGCGGCATGGCCGGGTCGCCGTCGAGCCACTGGGGCACGTCGTAGTAGTAGAACTGCTTGCTCCAGAGCATGCCGGCCAGGGCCTGGCGCTGCACGTTGCGGGCGTCGGCGCTAGCCAGGTCGTGCTGCAGGTCGGCGTAGAACTGGTCGGCCTCAGCTTTGCGCTGGCTTATCAGCGCTTCAAACTCTTCAAACGGCGCCGCGAGGCCGGGCGCGGCCAGCCGCACGCGCACCGTGCGGCTCTCGCCGGGCGGCACGCTGAGGGTGTAGTGCGCGGCGGCCTTGGTGCCTTCCCGGGTTGGGTTGACAGCTTTTGCCACGCCCTGCACCACATATTCGTGGATGCCGTCTTTGCAGTAGGGGGCGGGATTGGGCGCTTCGTACAGGCGGGCCGTGTTGGTTTCGTTGTCGCAGAACAGCAGCGCGCAGGGCTGGTCGGCAGGCTGGTCGCAGTAGAGCTCCAGGACCGGCAGCTTGGCGTGGTCTACGCAGATGCGGTGGTCATCGGTGGCGGCCAGGCGGGGCTTGTAGGCGTCGTTGCCCCAGCTCCAGGTGTTGCGAAACCAGAGCTGCGGCAGCACGTGCACGGGCGCTTCGTGGGGGCCTCGGTTGTGCACTGTAATCTGCATGAGCAGGTCGGCGGGGCCGGCCTTGGCGTAGTCGAGAAAGACGTCGAAATACCGGTCCTCGCGGAAAATGCAGGTATCGGTCAGCTCAAATTCGGGCTTCTGGCGGTTGCGGCGGGCGTTTTCGCTCACCAGCCAGTCGTACGGAAACGCGTGCTGCGGATACTTGTAGAGCATCCGCATGTAGGAGTGGGTGGGCGTGTTGTCGAGGTAGTAATACAGCTCTTTCACGTCCTCGCCGTGGTTGCCTTCGGGGCTGCTGAGGCCAAACAGGCGTTCCTTCAGGATGGCATCCTGCCCGTTCCAGAGGCCCAAACCCAGGCACAGCAGCTGCTGGTCGTCGCAGACGCCGCCGAGGGCATCCTCGCCCCAGCGGTAGGCCAGGCTGCGGGCCATGTCGTGGGTGGTGTAGTTCCAGGGCTGGGCGTCGTCTGAGTAGTCTTCGCGCACGGTGCCCCACTGCCGGTCGCTCACGTAGGGCCCGAACTGGTGCCAGCGTTGTTGGCCCTCTTTCAGCTCCTTCTGTCGGCGCTTTTCCTCGTTCATTGGATGGAATTTCTGAGTGATAAAGGCACCGTATCGTCGTGCCGCTGGCCCTGGTCTGCGCCGACGAAGTCGGCAAGACCGGTGGCCGGCCCACCGCCCCGGTCTCCGACCGGAGGACGCGCAGCGGCCATGCCGCATGGCGCCGCCCGAGTTCTACGCCAGTCTGGAGACTGGCCCGATTCGGAGGCCACCGGTCTTGCCGACTTCGTCGGCGCAGACCGGGGCTAGTGCGGCCAGCCGCCAGCCGCCGACCGTCTGCTCAGCCGTTGTCGGCGAAGCCGGGGTAGAGCGTCATGCCGCCATCGGCGAAGAGCGTGATACCGGTCACGTAGTCCGACTCGTCGGAGGCCAGCCACACGGCCACGTGGCCGATGTCGGCTGGCTCGCCGACGCGGCCGTAGGGAATGAGCGTGAGCAGGTTTTTCTCCTCCTGCGGCGTGTCGCGGGCCGAGTGGTTGATGGGCGTGGCAATGGCGCCAGGGCCGATGCTGTTCACCCGGATGCGGTGCGGGGCCAGCTCCTGGGCCATGGTCTTCATCAGCTGCATGACGCCGCCCTTGCTAGTGGCGTAGTTGACGTGGCCGGCCCAGGGAATGAGTTCGTGCACCGAGCTCATGCAAATGATTTTGCCGGTGGCTTTGGAAATTTCCGGCTGCGGACCGCGCCGCACAAACTCGCGGGCGGCCTCGCGGGCGCACAGAAACTGCCCGGTCAGGTTCACGCCAATGACTTTCTGCCACTGCTCCAGGGTCATGTCCAGCAGCGGGGCATCGTCCTGGATACCGGAGTTGTTGACGAGGATGTGGAGCGTGCCGGCCTGCTCGCGGATCTGGTCGAACATGCGCAGCACGTCCTCTTCCCGGCTCACATCGGCCTGCACGGCCGTGGCCTGGCCGCCGGCCTGCTCTATTTCGCGCACCACTTCGGCCGCATCATTGGCACTGCGCGAGTAGTTGACGAACACCCGGGCGCCCTCGGCGGCCAGAGATTTAGCCACCCCGGCCCCGATGCCGGAGCTACCGCCCGTGACGAGGGCTACCTGGTTTTGGAGGCGCTTGGAAGAAGAAGGTGCAGGCATAGTTGGCAGGCAAGGTGTACCCTGTAAGACTAGAATGCGCGGCCGTAGGTTACATGAAGTTTCCGCTACCACCGCTGAAAAGCAGTTTTCTGAGGTCAGTTTTCGCCCAAAAGCCGCCAGCATTTCTCTCCCTGAACGGGGCCTGCCGGGGCTGTTTCGGCGACGCCGTTCGAGAGGCTGTGGCCAGCTCAGCCGCTGTGGCAAACTGCCCGGCCAGACGTAGGGCATGGCAGCAGATTCTGCGCTTTGCAAGGCTGCCTGCGCGTCATTTTTTCAGGCATTTGCCGCACATCCTGCATCACTCTTCACAGTCCGAACACCTTTATTATTTCCTGTTCAAAATACTGAAAACAAACGCATTAACTCATAATACAAAATCTCAGCACCGCACTGTAAAAGCCCTCATCACAAAATATAATTTGGAAGTGTAAAATTTCAACTTCTACCTTTGTGCCACCAATTCTTTACCCCCCGAAAGGATTGTTTTTATACAGAGGCGTGGAGAGACAGGCTCGACGAAACGCCGGCAACCAGCGGACCTTCCGAAACGGTGCCAAGTCCTGACCATATAAAAACAACAAGCCGTGAAATCCTTGTTCAACACCGCCACCGTTTCCGCTACCTTCTGTGCCGTACAGCATGGATGTTGTGGTATGCGAGGCATGGGCTGTTGTCAGGGCTAGGCACGCTCCCGTTTTCCTGGTTTGTGCGCCGCCTGCCGCTGAGCTGACTTGCGCGTTTTCGCCGTTGGCCAGGGGAACCGCACGCCCTTTTCTGTTGCGCCGAAAACCGCGCTGCGCCGCTGCGTAGGCCGTTTTCGCCGAAACCATCTTCCGGCCGGAATGCCCTTGCCCCAGGCGGGCCCCTTCCTCCTCACCCTTCCTGCTCATGTCCGTAGCTGATGCTGCGCCGGCCGCCCACGCCTTGCTGGACCGCCTGCGCCCTCACCTGGTGGCCGCCTACGCCCTGGAGCGGCTGCGTCTGGTGGCCGACACCTTCCCCGGTCAGGCCGTTTTTTCCACCTCTTTCGGGCTGGAAGACCAGATTATCAGCCACCTGATTTTCACCCACGACCTGCCCATTGCGGTGTTCACCCTCGATACCGGTCGCAACTTCCAGGAAACCTATTCCACCTGGAACAAGACGCTGATCCGGTACCAGAAGCCCATTGCGGTGTACGCCCCGCAGCGCGAGGACCTGGAAAACCTGCTTCTGCAGAAAGGCCCGAACTCGTTCTACGAGAGCGTGGACAACCGCAAGGAGTGCTGCCACATCCGCAAGGTGGAGCCCCTCAGCCGGGCCCTGGCCGGCCGCGGGGCCTGGGTCACCGGCATCCGGGCCGAACAATCCCAGAACCGGCAGACCATGGACCCGCTGGAGTGGGACGCGGCGCACAACCTCGTCAAGATCCACCCGCTCTTCGACTGGACCTGGGAGCAGGCGCTGGCCTTCGTGCAGCGGGAGGGCATTCCGGTGAACCCGCTGCATCAGCAGGGTTTCGTGAGCATCGGCTGCGCCCCCTGCACCCGCGCCATCAAGCCCGGCGAGGATTTCCGGGCCGGCCGCTGGTGGTGGGAGGACCTCGCGGCCAAGGAGTGCGGCCTGCACGCCACCACTCATCACGACGGCCCCGACCCGGTGGTGGAGCCGGTACCAAACCACATGTCATCCTGAGCGGAGCGAAGGACCTTACCCCGCCAGAACAGCTCTGCGCCCTCTGCGTCCTTTCCGAGCTAAAAACAGCTGAACGACCATCGTGCAAACGTAATAAGGTCCTTCGCAAGCTCAGGATGACATTCAAAACCTAAAATCCAGAAGTATATGAGTACCACTTTCGATTACCTCGACCGGCTGGAAGCCGAAGCCATCCACATCCTGCGGGAGGTGGCGGGGCAGTTTGAGCGGCCGGCCCTGCTGTTTTCGGGCGGTAAGGATTCCATTGTGCTGACGCGCCTGGCCGAAAAGGCCTTCCGCCCCGGCCGCTTCCCCTTTCCGCTGGTGCACGTGGATACCGGCCACAACTTCCCCGAAGTGCTGCAGTACCGCGACCTGCTGGCCGCCCAGCTGGGCGAAAAGCTGGTGGTGCGCAAAGTGGAGGACACCATTCAGCGCCAGCGCCTGCGCGAGCCGGGCGGCAAGTTCCCCAGCCGCAACCCGCTGCAGACCTATACGCTGCTGGAGGTGATTGAGGAGTTCGAGTTCGACGCCTGCATCGGCGGGGCGCGGCGCGACGAGGAGAAGGCCCGGGCCAAGGAGCGCATCTTCTCGGTGCGCGACGAGTTTGGCCAGTGGGACCCCAAGCGCCAGCGCCCCGAGCTCTGGAATATCTACAACGGCCGCATCCAGAAGGGCGAAAACGTGCGCGTGTTCCCCATTTCCAACTGGACGGAGCTGGACGTGTGGCGCTATATCCAGCGCGAAAACATTCCGCTGCCCGACATCTACTTCGGCCACGAGCGCACCTGCGTGGTGCTGCCCTCGGGCCAACTGCTGGGCCTTTCGGAGCATTTGCAGCTGGATGCCGAAGACGAAATCGTGACCCGGCAGGTGCGCTTCCGCACCGTGGGCGACTCCACCTGCACGGCCGCCGTGGAAAGCGACGCCGCCACCGTGGAGGACATCATCCAGGACCTGCTGCTGGCCAAAGTAAGCGAGCGGGGCGCCACCCGCCTCGATGATAACATCTCCGAAGCCGGCATGGAAGACCGCAAGCGCAACGGGTATTTCTAAGTGGTGAGCTTCTATTAAGACCGTCATTCCGAGTGAAGGCGAAGCCGGAGCCGAGGAATCTCGCTAGAGGGTAATCTAATTACTACCACAACATCAGCACGCGAGATTCCTCGACTCCGCTCCGCTGCGCTCGGAATGACGGTCTGAAAACTCACCATTTCACCAACTCACCATCTCACCTCAATGGACTTACTTCGATTTATTACCTGCGGCAGCGTGGATGACGGCAAGAGCACCCTGATCGGGCGGCTGCTGTACGATTCGGAATCCGTGTCGCTGGACGTGCTGGCGGCGCTGGAGAAGCGGCAGGCTTCCAACGGCACCGTGGACCTGGCTTTGCTGACGGACGGCCTGCGGGCCGAGCGCGAGCAGGGCATCACCATCGACGTGGCCTACAAGTACTTCACCACCCCACGCCGCAAGTTCATCATCACCGATGCACCCGGCCACGTGCAGTACACCCGCAACATGGTAACGGGCGCCAGCAATGCCGACCTGGCCATTGTGCTGGTGGATGCGCGCCAGGGCGTGATTGAGCAAACCCGCCGCCACACCCTGATTGCGGCCCTGCTGGGCATCCGCCACTTCGTGCTGGCCGTGAATAAGATGGACCTGGTGAACTACGACGAGGCCGTTTTCGACCGCATTGCCACCGACTACGCCGAGCTCACCAACCACTTCAACCTGCCCGCCGCCACGGCCATTCCGCTCAGCGCTTTGCAGGGCGACAACGTGGTGAAGCCCAGCCAGCACCTGCCCTGGTACACCGGCCCGAGCCTGCTGGCGCACCTGGAAAGCGTGCCCGGCGCGGTGGAAACCAAGTTTGCCCCGCGCTTCCAGGTGCAGTACGTGATTCGGCCCCAGACGCCCGAGCTGCCCGATTACCGCGGCTACGCCGGCCAGGTGCTGAGTGGTGAGTACCGCCGGGGCCAGCGCGTGCGGGTGTACCCGTCGGGCCTGGAATCGGAAATCGAGGCCATCGAAGTCAACCAGCAGGAAGTGGAGGTGGCTCACGCGCCCCAGCCCGTGGTTATCCGGCTGCGCGACGACGTGGACGTGAGCCGGGGCGACGCTCTGGTGCCGGCCGGCCCGCAGGCGCCCACCCTCACCCGCGAGCTGGAAGCCACCCTGTGCTGGATGAGCGAGCAGCCCCTCTGGCCCGGCCGCAAGCTGCTGGTGCAGCACCATTCCACCCTCACGAAGGCGGCCGTTTCGGCCATCCTCTACAAGGTGAACGTGCACACCTTCGCCAAAGCAGCTGCCGAGCAGGCCCAGCTCAACGACATCGTGCGCATCCGTCTCAAAACGGCCCTGCCCCTGGCCCTCGACCTCTACCAGGAAAATCGCGCCACCGGCTCCTTCATCCTGGTGGATGAGCTGACCGGCGACACCCTGGCCGCCGGCCTCGTGGAAGCTGCCAACTCCGACTACTTCACCACCCCGGTGCAGCCCCCGGTAGCCTTTTCCATTTAGGCAGGTGACCAATAAAAGAGAACGTCATGCTGAGCGAAGCCGAAGGCGCAGTCGAAGGCGCAGTCGAAGGCGCAGTCGAAGGCGCAGTCGAAGGCGCAGTCGAAGGCGCAGTCGAAGGCGCAGTCGAAGGCGCAGTCGAAGGCGCAGTCGAAGGCGCAGTCGAAGGCGCAGTCGAAGGCGCAGTCGAAGGCGCAGTCGAAGGCGCAGTCGAAGGCGCAGTCGAAGGCGCAGTCGAAGGCGCAGTCGAAGGCGCAGTCGAAGGCGCAGTCGAAGGCGCAGTCGAAGGCGCAGTCGAAGGCGCAGTCGAAGGCGCAGTCGAAGCATCTCTACCGCAATGGTAACCCTGATGTCTGATTAGTCCTGCAACGAAGCGGTAGAGATGCTTCGACTGCGGCTGCGCCTTCGCTCAGCATGACGTTCTGTTTTACCTAAGCACCAAGCACTAACAACTAAGCACTATGACAACGCCCCGCCTTACGGTACTCGGTGCCGGCCCCGGCGACCCGGAGCTGCTCACGCTCAAAGGGGCGCGAGTGCTGGCCGAAGCCGATGTGATTCTCTACGACGCCCTGGCCAACCGCGCCCTGCTACAGCACGCCCGCCCCGAGGCCGTGCTGGTGCCGGTGGGCAAGCGGCGCGGCATGCGCAGCCACTCGCAGGACGACATCAACGCCCTGATTGTAGACTACGCCCGCCGCTACGGCCACGTGGTGCGCCTCAAGGGCGGCGACCCGTTCGTGTTCGGGCGCGGCCGGGAGGAAATGCTCTACGCCGAAGCCCACGGCCTGCTCACGGACTACGTGCCCGGCATCAGCAGCGCGGTGGCCGCGGCCGGGGCGGCGGGCATCCCGGTCACGCACCGGGGCCTGAGCGAAGGATTCCGGGTGATTACGGCCACCACCGCCACCGGCGAGCTGGCCGGCAGCATCCGGGAAGCCGCCCGCGACGCCCGCGGCACCACCGTGATTCTGATGGGCCTGGGCGAGCTGTCGCGCATCGTGCGGGCGTTCTGTGAGCAGGGCCACGCCGGGATGCCGGCCGCCATCATCCAGAACGGCACCCTGCCCCACGCCCGCCTGGTCACAGGCCCGGTAGCCGAGCTGCCCGCCCGCGCCGCCGCCGCCGAAATCGGGGCCCCGGCCATCATCATCATCGGCGAGGTAACGCGCCTGGCCACCCCGCAGAAGCTGGCGCTGCTGCCGGCGCTGTACGCGGCCTGAACCTGAGCAGAACGTCACAAACAGAACGTCATGCTGAGCATGTGGCGCATCAAGCCAGCGTCCGGAGGCGAAGTCGAAGCATCTCTACCGCTGGCTAATCAGATAGCAGCACCCATAACCGCGCCATAGCCTAGGGTTTGAACCCTGGGCTACTGAACCGCCACAACGAAGCGGTAGAGATGCTTCGGCAAGCTCAGCATGACTTCTTCCTTCTCTGACGCGCCCAACCCACTGCCCCAACCACTACGTCCTATGTCACTTCTTTCTGCCTCCCCCACGCTTCCCGTCGGCCTCAACGACCAGGCTTTGCAGCAGCTCACCACGGGCCTCACCGATCCGCAGCTGATCTGGCTGAGCGGCTACCTCTACGGCCGGGCCGGCGTGGCAGCGGCTCCCGTTGCGGCCGTGGCCCCGGCTCCTGCCGTGGCGGAAGCCGCCGCGGCTAGTCGGCTCACCATTCTGTTTGGCTCCCAGACCGGCAACAGCAAGAAAGCCGCCGGCCTGGTGGCCGAGGCGGCCCGCCGCTGGGGCCTGCAGCCGCAGGTGCGCGACATGAACGACTACCCCACCAAGGACCTCAAAACCGAGCAGCTGCTGCTAGTGGTGGTGAGCACCCAGGGCGAGGGCGACCCGCCCATGGCGGCCGAGGAGCTGCATCAGTTCCTGCTCAGCAGCCGCGCCCCCAAGCTGCCCGACCTGCAGTACGCCGTGCTGGCCCTGGGCGACAAAAGCTACCTGCAATACTGCCAGACCGGCTTCGAGTTCGACCAGCGCCTGGCCGAACTGGGCGGCCGCCGCCTCGTGGAGCGCCTCGACTGCGACGTGACCTTCGAGGACGAAACCCGCCAGTGGGCCGAGCAGGTCCTCACCCGAATTGCCGAGCTGCAGCCCGCCCCCGCGCCGGTAGCCGCCGGGGTGGCCGTAACGGCCAGCGTGGGCACCAGCTACGCGCCGGCAGTGGCCCCGCCGCCCGCCGCCGTAGAGTACAACGCCCGTAACCCCTTCGCGGCGGAGCTGCTGGAAAAGATTCAGCTCAACGGCCGGGGCTCTACCAAGGAAACCTACCACCTGGAGTTTTCCCTGGCTGATTCGGGCCTGACCTACGAGCCCGGCGACGCCCTGCTGGTGCAGCCCCGCAACCGCCCCGCCCTGGTGCAGGAAGTGCTGCAGGCCGCCCACCTGCCCGAAGCCGCCCCGGTGCGCCTCGAAGCAGAGGAGCTGGACCTGACCACGGCCCTCACGGAGCGGCTGGAGCTGTCGGTACTCACCCGCGACGTGCTGGAGCGCTACGCCGCCATAGCTCCGCAGCACGCCAGAATCCGCGAAATTCTGGCCGACAAGCCGAACCTGGGGGCCTACCTCTACGGCCGCGACGTGGCCGATTTGCTGACCGAGTTTCCGGTGGAGTTGTCGGGGCAGCAGCTGGCGGCGGTACTGCGGCCGTTGCCGGCCCGGGCCTACTCCATTGCCTCCTCGCTGGCGGCCCACCCCGAGGAAGTACACCTGACGGTGAGTGCCGTGCGCTACGAAACGAACGGCCGCGCCAAGCACGGCGCCTGCTCCGGCTACCAGGCCGACCACCTGGCCGTGGGCGAGCACGCCCGCGTTTGGGTCGACCGCAACGAGTACTTCAAGCTGCCCCCGGATGCCGCCACCGACATCATCATGGTGGGCCCCGGCACCGGGGTGGCGCCTTTCCGGGCCTTCGTGGAGGAGCGGGCCGAAACCGGGGCCACCGGCCGCAACTGGCTGCTGTTCGGCAACCCCCACTTCACCACCGACTTCCTCTACCAGACCGAGTGGCAGCAGCACCTCAAGCGCGGCACCCTCGACCGCCTCGACCTGGCCTTCTCCCGCGACCAAACCCAGAAAATCTACGTGCAGCACCGCCTGCTGGAACAGAGCCGCCGCGTGTACGACCAGCTCGAAAGCGGCGGCCACTTCTACGTCTGCGGCGACAAGAACCGCATGGCCTCCGACGTGCAGCAGGCCCTGCTCCAGATCATCCGGCAGGAAAGCGGCCACGACGCCGACTACGCCGCCGAGTACCTGCGCCAGCTCAAAAAGTCGCGCCGGTTCCTGGAGGACGTGTATTAGGTGCCTCACCCCCCGGCCCCCTCTCCAGGGGGAGAGGGAGAGCCTGACGGCACGATGTAGAGACGCGACACCTCGCGTCTCCCGCCAGAACGGCTGGCTCTGCACGAATCAGTGCCTACTGTAGAGACGCGACACTTCGCGTCTACCGCCAACGAGCCCTTAGAATGGCTGGCACAGAGCCAGTCAGAACAATATCAGCAACGAGGAGACGCAAAATATTGCGTCTCTACAACGCCCAGCCCCCCCGGCCCCCTCTCCCCCTGGAGAGGGGGCGGGGGGGGTGAGGCAACCCGCCAGAACGAAGCGGTAGAGATGCTTCGGCAAGCTCAGCATCACGCCCCTTTTCACCCCATCTCTTCATTAACTCATCAATAATGGCCGTTTTTCCAAGACGATGTTGTAGCCGGTAACGGCCGCTGCGCTCCGGGCGCGGAGGCTGCGCCGGCATGACGTCAGCTTCTTCCCGGGTTCTTTTTCTTCTTGAAGAACACTCAATGAAACATCTTCTTTCCACTTCCTTCCTAGTACCGGCGCTGGTTGCAGCCAGCGCCACCGGCCTGCACGCCCAGGAGGCCCTGATTTCGGTGAGCGGCACCGTGCGCGAAAAAGCCACCGGCGAGCCGCTGCCAGGTGTGAGCATCATTGTGAAAGGCGGCACCACCGGCACGCTCAGCGACGGCAACGGCCAGTTTGCGCTGAAAGCCAAGCTGCGGTTTCCGTTTACGCTGGTGTTCAACACGCTGGGCTACGAGTCGAGGGAGCTGGAAATTGCCAGCGGCAGCCAGCCCATCAGCGTGCAGCTGGAGTCGAAGGCCGTGTCGATGAACGAGGTGGTGGTGTCGGCGTCGCGGGTGGAGGAAAGCCGACTGACCTCGCCGGTGGCTATTGAGAAGCTCGACATCCGGGCCATCAAGGAAACGCCCGCCCCCAGCTTCTACGACGCGCTGGAAAACGTGAAGGGCGTGCAGATGACTACCTCCTCGCTCACGTTCAAAGTACCCAACACCCGCGGCTTCAACATCCCCAACAACTTCCGCTTTATGCAGTTGGTGGACGGCGTGGACATGCAGGCGGCTACCCTGGGCGTGCCGCTGGGCAACGCCATCGGGCCGACGGAGCTGGACGTGGCCTCGGTGGAAATTACGCCTGGCGCGGCCTCGGCGCTCTACGGCATGAACGCCATCAACGGCATGGCCAACCTCACCACCAAAAGCCCCTTCAACTACCAGGGCCTGAGTGTGTACCAGAAAGTGGGCGTAAACCACGTGGACGGCACCGACCGCAACCCGAGCGTGCTGACGGAAACGGCCGTGCGCTGGGCCCAGAGTCTGGGCACCACCGGCCGCTGGGCCTACAAGGTGAACGGTAGCTTCCTGCGCGGCACCGACTGGCTCTCGAACACCCAGAACGACCAGAACCCGCAGAACCTGAGCTCGGCCAACCCGCGCTTCCCGGAGCTGAGCGGCCCCAACAACCCCGCCGCCGACCTCTGGAACCGCTACGGCGACGACAACGCCGGCAACGTGAGCATCACCATTCCTTACCAGGGCCGCAACGAAACCTTCAACGTGCGCCGCACCGGCTACTACGAGCGGGATTTGGTGAACCCCATCGTGCGCAACATCAAGGCCGATGCCAGCCTGCATTATAAGCTCACCGAGAAGCTGGAGCTGAGCTACGGCTACCGGTTCGGGCTGATGGACGGCGTGTTTCAGCGCGGCAACAAGATTCAGCTCGACGGCGTGACGGTGCAGAACCACAAGCTGGAGCTGAAGGGCGAGAACTTCACCGCCCGGGCCTACATGCTGGTCGAGAATACCGGCAACTCCTACAACCTCAACCCCCTGGCCCTCAACCTGGACCTGCAGAACGGCACAACCGGCCTCACGGCGGCCGGCACCAGCTGGGGCGACAAATTCCGGCGGGAGCTGCTGAGCCAGGTGAACGGTGGCACCCCGCTGGCCCAGGCCATGCAGCAGGCCCGAGTGGTGGCCGATGCCGGCCGCGCCGTGCCCGGTACGCCCGCCTTCGACGCCCTGAAAGCCCAGATCGTGAAAACCAACAACTGGGACAGCGGCGTGAACGTGCCCGGCGCGCCCATCCCGGGCGGGGCCGCCCTCACCCAGCGCAGTCGCACCTACCACTCCGACGCCATCTGGAACCTGGGGCCCCGGGTGAAATTTGCCGATGTGCTGCTGGGGGCCGATGCCCGTCTGTACGAGGTGATTCCCGACGGTAACAACTTCGTGGATTTCAGCCGCCCGCTCACCGAGCGCACCCAGCCCGGCGGCCAGAACCAGTACTACAAGAAAATCGGGGGCTTCGGGCAGGCCACCAAACGCCTGCTGCAGGACCGCCTGAAACTCACGGCCTCGTTGCGGCTAGATTACAACCCCGAGTTTGCGCCCAAGCTGAACCCGCGGGTGGCGGCGGTGTACACGGCCGGCGGGCTGCACAACTTCCGGGCCTCCTACCAGAACGGCTGGCGCTTCCCGTCGTTGTTTGAGGCGCTGTCGTTTGTGAACAACGGCAATGTGCGCCGGGTGGGCGGTCTGGCCCGCGTGAACGAGGGCCTGAACTACCTCGACAACTCCTACACGCTGGCCTCCATTTCGCGGTTCAACGCCGCCGTGAATGCCTACGTGGCCGCCAACGCCGGCACCACCGCTAGCCAGGCCGCCCTGCGTCCCGAAATCCGGGGTGTGCTGCAGGTCGGCAACCTGCCCACCGAGCAGCCCGAGCAGATTAACGCCTATGAGGTGGGTTACCGCAGTGTGCTGCTCGACAACCGTCTTTCCATTGATGCCGACGCGTATGTGAATATCTACTCCGGCTTCCTGGGCCAGGTGGAAGTGAGCGTACCCAAAAATGCCGCCGGCCAGCAGGTGCAAGTGGGTTCCGACGATGCCGTGCTGGCCGCCCTCAACAGCAACCGCGCCGCCCGCCAGGACCGGTACCGGGTGTACACCAACGCCCGCAACAACTACCATAGCTACGGCTCCACGCTGGGCGCCACCTACAACTTCTACCAGAAATACACCGTGGGCGGCAACGTCAGCTACAACGCCCTGTCGGCCAACAACGCCCCCGACATCTTCGTGACGGGTTTCAACACCCCGCACTGGGTCACCAACGTGAGCTTCGGCAACCGCGAAATTGTGCGCAACGTGGGCTTCAACCTAGTGTGGCGCCACCAAAGCTCCTTTGTCTGGGAAAGCCCCTTGGCCAACGGCCGCGTGCCCGCTTACCAGAACCTCGACGCGCAGGTGAACGTGCGCGTACCCGCCCTCAAATCGACAGTGAAAGTGGGCGGCACCAACTTGCTCAACAACCGCTACATCCAATACGCCGCTGGCCCCACCATCGGCGGCCTGTACTACGTGGCCCTGACGTTTGATAACACCGTGTTGCGGTAGCACTCCGCCGTCCCAGGGCTGAAGCCCTGGGCTACGCAGCGCCCTGGCAGCACTGAATGCGGAAACCAGCTGCCTTACACAGCGCCCAGCCAAACCGCTACCTAGCCCAGGGCTTCAGCCCTGGGGCCACCGAAAACCAGCACCATCACCATGGCCGATATCCCCAAACTTTCCGAAGTCGAGCACGTCAAGGAAGCCAGCAACTACCTGCGCGGCACCCTGGCCGAAAGCCTCGTGAACCCGCTCACCGGCGCGCTCTATCCCGACGATACCCACCTGATCAAGTTCCACGGCTCCTACCAGCAGACCGACCGGGACCTGGACTCGGAGCGCAAGCGCCAGAAGCTGGAGCCGCTCTACTCGCTCATGATTCGGGTGCGGGTGCCGGGCGGCGTGGCCTCGCCCGCGCAGTGGCAGCGCATGGATGAGCTGGCCGACGAGTACGGCAACGGCACCCTCAAGCTCACCACCCGCCAGGCCTTCCAGCTCCACGGCGTGCTCAAGCGCGACCTAAAAAAGACCATCCAGGGCTTCAACGAGGCCCTGCTGGACAGCATTGCGGGCTGCGGCGACGTGAACCGCAACGTGATGTGCAACCCCAACCCGCACGAGAGCCCCCTGCACGCCGCGGTGTTCGAGGTGTCGAAGCAGATCAGCGCCCACCTCACGCCCCGCACCTCGGCCTACTGGGACTTGTGGCTGAACGGGGAGCCGCAGTTCACCAGCGCCCCCAACGAAGGCGAGGAGGACGCCGAGCCCATCTACGGCAAAACCTACCTGCCCCGCAAGTTCAAGATTGCCCTGGCCATTCCGCCCTACAACGACACCGACATCTTCGCCAACGACCTGGGCCTCATTGCCATTGAGGAGCGTGGCCGGCTGGTGGGCTTCAACGTGGCCGTGGGTGGCGGCATGGGCATGACGTTCGGCATGCCCGACACCTACCCCCGCCTGGCCGACATCATCGGCTTCGTGCCCGCCGATAAAGTGGTGGACGCCTGCGAGAAAATCGTGACGATTCAGCGCGACTGGGGCAACCGGAAAAACCGCAAGTTCTCCCGCCTCAAGTACACCGTGGACCGCGTGGGCCTCGACGTATTCAAACAGGAGCTGGACCAACGGCTGGGCTTCACGGTGGAACCCGCCCGCCCCTACCAGTTCCGCAGCTCCGGCGACGCTTACGGCTGGTCCATCCAGGCCGATGGCAGGGCCCACATCACACTGTTCGTGGAAGGCGGCCGCATCCTCGACCGGGACGGCTACACCCTCAAAACCGCCTTGCGCGAAATTGCCGCCTTCCACACCGGCGACTTCCGCCTGACCGGCAACCAGAACCTGATCATCGCCAAAATTGCCCCCGAGCACCGGCTGAGCGTGCAGGCCCTGCTGCAGCAGCACGGCGTGGCGGTGGAAGCCAGCAAGGAATACACGGCCCTGCGGCGCGGGGCGCTGGCCTGCGTGGCACTGCCCACTTGCACGCTGGCCTTCGCGGAGGCCGAGCGGTATCTTCCGGAATTATTGGATAGATTGGACCGTGTGATTCGCCAACAGGGTCTGGCTCAGGACGATATTCTGCTGCGGATGACGGGCTGCCCCAACGGCTGCGCCCGCCCCTATCTCGGCGAAATCGGGCTGGTGGGCCGGGCCATGGGCCGCTACAACCTCTACCTCGGTGCCGCTTTCAACGGAGAGCGGATGAACAAGCTCTACAAGGAAATGCTGGACGAAGACGGCATCGTGCGGGAGCTCACGCCCCTGCTCGCCGACTACGCCCAGAACCGCCAGCCCGCCGAGCGGTTTGGTGATTTCGTCATCCGCCAGGGCTACGTGCAGCCCACCGTAAGCGGCCTGACGTTTCACGAGTAGTCAGCACGAACAACACTAGAACGTCATTCCGAGCAGCGCGAGGAATCTCGCGTGCTGACGTTGCCAGCGTAATCCTAACGACAGGATTACCATTGCACGCGAGATTCCTCGACTGCGCTCCGTACACTGGCTTGATGCGCCACATGCTCGGAATGACGTTCTGTTAGTGCTGTTCTGCCTTCCTTTCCATCCGACCCCAACCATCACCAACCACCATGCCCCTTTCCTCCAACAACGCCCTGCCCCAGCCCGAGCCGCCGCCCGCGGTGCCCGATGGCAACCGGCTGTTTCCGGTGTTTCTGAAGCTGGAACAGCTGCACGTGCTGCTGGTGGGCGGCGGGGCCGTGGGCTTCGAGAAGCTCTCGGCCATGCTGGCTAACAGCCCCAACGCGGCCATTACGGTGGTAGCCACCTGGTTCGGGCCCGAGCTGCGGGTACTGGCCGGCCAGCACCCCGCCGTGCAGCTGCGCGAGCAGCCCTACGACCCCACCCACCTAGTCGGCCACGACTTGGTGATTGTAGCCACTGACGACAAGGCGCTCAACCTGCAGATCAAGGCCGAAGCCACCCGCCAGCGCCTGCTCTGCAACGTGGCCGACACGCCCGCCGCCTGCGACTTCTACCTGGGCTCCATCGTGCAGAAAGGCGACCTAAAAATTGCCATCAGCACCAACGGCAAGTCGCCCACCATTGCCAAGCGCCTGCGCGAAATGCTCACCCACAGCCTCCCCGACGAGCTACACGACGTGCTCCAGCGCATGGCCCAGATTCGGGAGAAGGTGGGCGGCGACTTTGCCCACAAAGTGAAGTCGCTGAACGCCGTGACGGCCGAGCTGACCGGCGGGCCAGCCTACGAATCACCAGCCGCGGCGCGGTGGCGCAAAATTGCCACCGGGGCCCTGCTGGCGTTTGCGGCCATGCTGGTGTTCAATATCCTGAGCTACTACTTCACCTGGACGCAGGTCTGGACCGCGGCCTCCAACGCCGAAACGTTCTGGCTGTTCGTGGCCATCGGCTTCGGCGCACAGCTCATTGACGGGTTGCTGGGCATGGGTTACGGGGTAGTCACGGCCATCAGCCTGATGAGTATGAATATTGCCCCGGCGGCTGTGAGTGCCAGCATCCACACCGCCGAAATGTTTGCCTCCGGCGCCTCCGGCTACCACCACTACCGCTTCGGCAACGTGAACAAGCGCCTGTTCAAAGTGCTCCTGATTCCGGGCGTTCTGGGCGCCATTACGGGCGCGTATCTGCTGTCGAAATTCGGGGAGACGTACGCCGGCTACGTGAAGCCGTTTCTGGCGGTGTACCTGCTGCTGCTGGGTATCCGCATCATCAGCAAGGCGTTTGCTAAGCCCGGCCCGCGCAAAAAGCACAAGAAGCTGGGCGTGCTGGCGGCGGCCGGCGGCTTCCTCGATTCGTTTGGCGGGGGCGGCTGGGGGCCGCTGGTGACCAGCACGCTCATTGCCGGGGGCCGCACGCCGCAGTACGTTATCGGCTCGGTGAGCGTCACGGAGTTTTTCGTCACGTTTGCCAGCGCCGTCACGTTCTTCGCCACCATCGGCATCTCGCACTGGCAGATTATCCTGGGCCTCATCATCGGGGGCGTGGCCGCCGCGCCCCTGGCCGCCCGCCTGGCCGGCCGCCTGCCCGTGCGCTGGATGTTCGTGGGCGTGGGCCTGATGGTGATTGTGTGGAGCCTATGGGCGCTGCGCAAGGTGTTTATTTGATTTCGCTATACAGGACAAACAAGAACGTCATTCCGAGCAGCGCGAGGAATCTCGCTAGTGTGGTAGACAATACTATTGCAACATCAGCACGCGAGATTCCTCGCGCTGCTCGGAATGACGTTCTCATCATCTCACTTCTCACCTCTGTTCACAGCAACCGGATGATGAAGTTTTTGAGCGGGTTCTTCTTGATTAGCACAACCAGCTCGCCGTTGGCGTACTGATACTCATCTTCGCGGCCGTCGCGCTCGGCCTTGTACTTGCCGGCGGCGGTGCGCTGGACCGTGAAAAAGTCACCGAAATACTCCGCAAAGGCGCGCGTCTGGCCCTGGGGCTCTCCGAAAAACATATCCGTGACGGTGTAGCGGATCGGCTGCTTTTCGGTGGCGCGGTAGTGATGCTTGTACTGGTCGGCCACGATGTCGTAATGGTCGCCCTTCCACTCGGTGCGGGAGGCAAAGTCGCCCTGGTTGGTGTGGGCTTCCACGGTGGAAAGCAGCAGCTGGCCGTTGCGCACCCGGTTCACCACCTGATAGTAGATCTTCAGGTTATACACCAGAAAATTCACCTTCACGTCGCTAGTGAGCGTGAATACGGCATCGGTGGTGGCGGTCTGGGGGGCGCGGGTGGCCGTCATAGTACCTACGCGCACGCCCGCTACCTCAATGGCGTAGCGGCGCGTTTCGGGCGGCGCGGGCCGGGCGGCTGGGGCCTGCGCCAGCACCGGACCAGCCAGCAGCCACAGCGCCCAGGCCAACCCCAGCCAATAGCCCCGCCCGATCATGCGGCGCGGCTAAACCGCTGATTGCACGCCGGCCTACTGCTCATTCAGGTTCCAGTTGTAGTCCAGGAAGTCGATTTTGGCGTTGGCGTCGAGCTTGGTGGTGGAGTACTTGTTCACCCACTTCACCACCGACTGGCCGTTCTCGTTCCAGTCACTTTTGTACCAGTCGAAGTACTTGGAGAGCTGGGCGCTGCTCTTGCTGATCTTATTTTTGGTGGGGTTATTCACAAAGTCGCGGCCTTGGTCGTCGAGCTGGCTGTCGAGTTTGGCGGCGGTGTAGGCCTCGTTGCGCAAACTGGGGCACGATACCGAGGCGCACACCAGTGCGAAGTGAATGCGCGGGTCGTTGTAGTTTTTGCGCAGGTTGCCGTGCTCGATTTCGTCGAGGCTCATCTTCTTGCCGCCGATGCTGAAAAACTTGGCCGCCCAGGGCGTCGTCACGAACGGAATCTTGATTTTCGAGCCGATATCCTTGATGCTTTGCACCGGGTAGTGGTCCAGAATCAGGCGGATGGTGTAGGCGTTGTAGGCGTTGATCCAGTAGGCCATCTGCTCCTGCTTGTTCCACGAAGCTGCCGGGGCATTCTTGCTCAGCAGCGCCAGATACTGGTTGAATTCCTTTTCGTCGGCCTTGAAGCCTTTGTAGTTCACCTGGCCTTTGCTGTTGACGTGCTTCTTGAGCAGCTTATCGAAGGCCGAATGGTCCGGGGCGGCGGCGGCAGCGGCGACGGCCGTAGCCGGGTGGGCGGCCACAGCGGCCACCGGTACAGCCAGGGCCGCGCATGCGGCCATGCTGAGGGCGAGAAAAGTGTGAGCAGGCAAGTGAGGTCGTTTCATGATCTGAAGGAGTTGGCTGGAATATACGTGCGACTTATCACAAAAAGATTTCAGCCGCGGCAAACTCAACCGCCCAAAACCTACGTACGCCTGTTTCACCCCCTTCCACCTTCATGCTGCTGACCTCCGTGCTGCTGGCCCTGGCCACGCAGGCCCCGGCACCGCCCGACAGCACCACCCGCCGGTTGTCGGTGCTGCCGCTCCCGCTCGTCTACTACACCCCGGAAACCCGGCTGGCCTACGGGGCCGCGCTGGTGTTCACCGTGCGCTTCCCACAGGATTCCGCCTTTGCCGATGCCCGGCCCTCGCAGTTTACGCTGGGCGCCGCCTACACCCAAAACCGGCAGCTGCTGCTGTACCTGCCGTTTCAGGTGTTCTACCAGCACAACACCTACTACGCCTACGGCGAGGCCGGCTACTACCGCTACAACTACTATTTCTACGGCGTGGGCGAGCAGGCCGTGCCGCGCGAGCTATACGGCGTCAACTTTCCGCGGGTGCGGCTCAACGCCTTCCGGCGGGTGGCCCCGGCGTTGGCCGCCGGCAAGCTCTACGCCGGGTTGCGCTATCAGCTGGAAGACTACGACGTGACGACCACCGAAGCCGGCGGGCAGCTGGCCAGCGGCCGCGTGCCGGGCGGCCTGGGCAGCCGGCTGCAAGGCGGTGGCCTGGGCGTGTTCTTCGACTCGCGCGACAACCTCTTCTTCCCGACCAAAGGCGTAGTAGCCGACCTGACCGGCATGATTCGCAACCGCGCCGACCACACCGGCCCACTGGGCACCACCCACTTCAGCCGCTACTCGGCCGATGTATCGTCGTACCACAGCCTGAACCGACGGGCAGTGCTGGCTCTGAACTACTTTGCCAGCTTCACGGCCGGCACGGCCCCGTTCAACGCGCTGTCGTTGCTGGGCGGCACGCGCCGGATGCGCGGTTACTATGAGGGCCGGTTCCGCGACCAGCACGCGGCCCTGCTGCAAACCGAGCTGCGCCTGGCCGTATACAAACGGCTGGGGGCCGTAGCTTTCGGCTCCGTAGGTGCCCTGGGCGACGCCACCGACGGCTTGCGGCTGCGCCAGCCCAAAGGCGCATATGGCGCCGGCCTGCGCTTCACCCTCAACCGCCGCGACCACCTCAACCTGCGCCTCGATTACGGCCTCGGGCGGGAGTCCAGCGGGTTCTACCTGACCGTCGGAGAAGCATTTTGACGATTTTCAGCGCTGCTTTCGCCTTTCCGAATTAGGGCGAAACAGCGCCGGCCTCAAAACTCACTGCCCCTTCCGCTGCGTACATCTGCCTTCCATGACCATCAGCATCATCATTCCTACCTATAATGAGGCCGCCAACATTGGCCGACTGGTGCAGGAGCTACGCCACTACGGCTCAGCCGGAGCCACCGAAATACTGGTTGTGGACGCCCACAGCCCCGACGGTACCGCCGAGCTGGCCCGGCAGGCCGGCGCCACCGTGCTGGCGGCTCCCCGCCCCGGCCGTGCCGCCCAGATGAACCACGGCGCCGCCCACGCCACCGGCGACATCTTTTACTTCGTGCACGCCGACGTGCAGATTCATCCCGACTTTGCAGCCACCATCCGGCAGGCCGTGGCCGATGGCTACCCCGCCGGCTGCTACCGCTTCCGCTTCGATTCTGAGCACCCGCTGCTGCGCTTCAACAGCTACGGCACCCGTTTCGAAGGCATCATGAGCCGCGGCGGCGACCAGACGCTGTTTGTCACCCGGGAATTGTTCGGGCAGCTGGGGGGCTTCCGGGAGCGGTTTGTGGTGATGGAGGACTTCGACATCATCCAGCGCATCCGGCGGGTGGCGCGCTTCCTGATTGTGCCGCAGGACGTGGTGGTGTCGGCCCGCAAGTACGAGCACAACAGCTGGCTGCGGGTGCAGGTGGCCAACCTGACGGCGTTTTCGCTGTACTTTCTGAAGGTGTCGCCGGTCCGGATTGCGCGCACCTACAAGGCCATGATCAACCACCGCTGATGCCGGCGCCCGTTCTCGTAACCGGGGCCAATGGCTTCCTGGGCCGCCACCTAGTGGCCGAGCTGTACCGGCGTGGCCTGCCCGTGCGGGCGCTGATGCGGCCCGGCACGCCCCCGCCCTTCCCGGCCGCCTGGGCCGTAGACTACCGCTTCGCCGACCTCACCCAGCCCGCCACCCTCGCCGGCCTCGCCGACGGCTGCGCGGCCATTGTGCACGCCGCCGCGCTGGCCCAGGTGAACCCCGCCCGCAACCCCGCCGTGTGGGCCGTGAACGACGGTGGCACGGCCGCCCTGCTGGAGCTGGCCCGGCAGGCCAGCGTGGAGCGCTTCGTGTACGTGGGCACGGCCAACGTCTTCGGCTTCGGCACGCTAACCAACCCCGGCGACGAAACGCGCCCCTACGCCGGCGCCCGTTACGGCCTCGACTACATGGACAGCAAGCGCGCCGCCACCGACCAGGTGCTGCGCGCCGTGGCCGAGTGGCAGCTGCCGGCCGTGCTGGTGCACCCCACCTTCATGCTGGGCCCGCAGGATGCCCGGCCCACCTCCAACGCCCTGCTGCTGGAGCTGTACCGCGGCCGGCTGCCCGGCTATCCGCCCGGCGGCAAAAACTACGTGCACGTACACGACGTGGCCGTGGCTACCATCAACGCCCTGACCATGGGCCGCGTAGGCGAATCCTACATTCTCGGCAACGCAAACCTGAGCTACCGCGACGCCTTCCGGCAGCTAGCCGGCGTGCTGGGCGTGGCGCCGCCGCGCTGGCCCATTCCGGGCGGGCTGGCGCGCCTATATGGGGCGTTTGCGGAAATGCAGGCGCGCCTTACGGGCCGGCCGGGCCAGCTCAATGCCGCCATGGCGGCCGTCGCCAACGACGGCCATTATTTCAGCGTGCAGAAGGCCCGGCAGGAGCTGGCGCTGCCGCAAACGCCTATCGGGCAGGCCGCCGCCGAGGCCTTCGCGTGGTTTAAAGCCCATCAGTATGTTTAACGATCAACCGGCATCCGCCGACTTATATTCCGCTCCTTCTCCCTCTGCTGCCGGGCTGCCTCAGCTGCCGCAGCCGCTGCCGCACACCGGGGAGTTTGCGGGCCGAGTGGCCATTGTCACGGGCTCAGAATCGGGCATCGGGCGCGAAACGGCGCGGGCGTTGTGCGCCGCCGGGGCCGCCGTGGTGCTCAATGGGCGCCAGGCCGAGCGCCTGGAGCTCACGCGCCAGCAGCTAACCGCCGCCGGCTACCTGGTGGCCGCCTGCGTGGCCGACGTAACCAACTACGCCGCCTGCGAAACGCTGGTGGCCACGGCTATCCGGGAGTTTGGCCGGCTGGATATCCTGGTGGCCAATGCCAGTATCTCGCAGCGCGCCTACTTCGCCGATATGCAGCCCGACGTGTTCCGCCAGGTGCTCGACAGCAATGTATACGGCGCTGTTTTTCCGCTGAAGGCCGCTCTGCCGCACCTGCTCAGCAGCCGGGGCAGCGTCACGTTCATCTCCTCGATTTCGGCCCTGAACGGCATGCCCAGCGGCTCGGCCTACTGCGCCGGCAAAGCGGCCCTCACCAACCTGGCCCACACCCTGCGCCTGGAGCTGGACGGCACCGGCGTGCACTTCGGCGTGGTGCATATCGGCTTCACCCAGAACGACGACGACAAGCGCGTGCTCGACGCCCAGGGCCAGCCGGTGCCCATTGCGCACCGGCCGCCGCGCTGGCAGAAAACCCAGGCCGAGGTGGCGGCCATCATCGTGCGGCACATCCGGCGGCGGCGGCAGCGCACCGTCATTTCGGCGCTGGGCTGGCTGATTGCCATCGTGCACACCTACGCGCCCCGCCTCGGCGACTGGGTGGTACTCACCACGATGCGCCGGATGCGCAACTTCTACGAGTGAGCAACTAAACCGAACCGGCCGCGGGCTGCGTACGTGCGTCAGCAAACAGGTCACCCAGCCATGGCTGCCGCTGACTGTCGGCTACCGCCTAACTTGCCAGTGCCCCGCCCCGCTTTACCACCCACACTACTACCTGTTTCATTTGCCCGCTACGCCCGCTCGTGCCGCCATTCTGCTTTTCACCCGCCCGGCGGGTGAGGAAGCCGCGCACAAGTCGTTTGGGCGAGGGCGACGGGCGGCTGCGGCCATTGCGGCGCAGCTGATTGCGCGCGCCAGCGCCACCGCCCGGCAGGCCGGCGTCGATTTTGTGTGCGTGGAGTCGGGCGAACAGGGCGGGCGCACCTTCGGGCAGCGGCTGGCGTCGGCGCTGGCGTATGGGTTTGAATTGGGCTACGAGCAGCTGGTAGTTATCGGCAACGACTGCCCGCAGCTGACGCCTGCCCTGGTGCGGCAGGCCGTGCGCGCCCTGCACACCACCGACGCCGTGCTGGGCCCGGCCCTCGATGGGGGCGTGTACCTGCTGGGGCTGCACCGCCGCTTTTTCGAGGCTGAAGCCTGGGTTGCGCTGCCTTGGAAGACTGCCGCCCTAGGGCACGCGCTGCGCCGCTGCCTGCACCGGGCCGGCGCGACCGTGGCCACCCTGCGCCCCCTCGCCGACGTGGACACGGCCCACGATTTTGCCGGCCTGCTGGCCTGGCTGCCCGCCAATACCTTTCGCAACCATCTACACACCATTCTGGCCGCCGAGAAGCCGGCCCGACCCATGCTCCGGCTTCGGCCGATGCTACTGGCCGAAGCGACCACGCTGCCGCAGCGCGGCCCGCCAACTCTCTGAAAACTGCCGAAAGTTGCCGGCCAGCCAGCTGCAAGCGTCCTGCAAGGGGCGCCTTGTGGCGGCTGGCGCGGCTGGGTTTTGTTTTTCAGTTTGTTGATTTCGTAGATGAAAATTTTTTTCTATTTGTTGCTTTTCCTGCTGCTGGGCGGGCCGGTTTCCAGTGCCCTGGCGCAGTCGGTTGACCTGGTGGTGTCCATCGTGGACGTCTCGACGCGCAAGCCGGTGGCGGACCAGCTGGTACACCTCGATAACGCCGCCGTGGGCTTCAGCGCCCAGCAAACCACCAACGCCCAGGGCCAGACCCGGTTCCGGGGGCTGAGCACTGCCGGCACCTACGCCGTGAGCACCGAGGTGTCGGACCGGTTTCAGGCCGTGCGCGAAACGGGCCTCACGCTGCGCACCAACTCCAGCCCCAGCGTGACGCTGGTGCTGCCGCTGGCCAGCGCCCAAACCCTGGCAGGCGTGACGGTGCGGGCGCCCAACAACGCCACCACCCTCAACACCCAAAACGCCGAGGTAGCCTCGCAGCTGTCGGCACGGGAGCTGCGCGAGATTCCCATTGAGGCCCGCGACATCACGCGCGCCCTCTACCGACTGCCCAACGTGACGCAGGCCACGGGCTTTTTCGCGGAAGCGCCCAACGTGAGCATCAACGGCGCTAACGGCCTCTACACCAACTACCTCATCGACGGCCTCGACAACAATGAGAACTTCCTGGGCGGGCAGCGCTTTGCCATGCCGGTGGGCTTCGCCCAGAACCTGAACGTGCTGACCAACAACTTCAGCACCGAGTTCGGCAACTCGGCCAACGGCATCGTCAACATCACCACCAAATCGGGCTCCAACGACCTGACGGCCGAGGCCTTCTACCTGACCCGGCCCGGCCCAAGCATCGACGGCAAGACCGATTTCGCGCAGCGCGACCTGTCCGGCAACCAGGTGAAAGGCGGCTTCCAGCGCCAGCAGTTCGGCTTTGGCGTGGGCGGCGCGCTGGTGAAAGACAAGACGTTTTTCTACCTGAACGCCGAGCAGACTTTCGATTTCAAGGACAACGTGCTGACCTCGCCCGACCTCGGCGTGGCGGCCACCGTGCGCGGCCAGAACCGCTTCACCTACCTGTCTGGCAAGCTCGACCAGCGCTGGACCGAGCGGTTCCGCTCGTCGTTGCGGGCCAATGTGGGCCTTGTGAACATTGAGCGCCAGGGCGGCGGCCTTGATGGCGGCGTAGCCTTCCCCTCGACCGGCAACCGCCAGGACCGCAACTCCCTCAACATCGCCTCGCAGAACGTGTACGTGGGCAACAACTTCACCTCGCAAACCGATGTGCAGTACGCCCGCTTCCGCTGGAACTACGCCAGCGCCGACAACCCCGACAGCCCCGACGTGACGGTATTGGGCCCGACGCGGCAGGTGCTGGCGGTGCTCGGCCACCCCGGCTATCTGTTCGACTCGCACCAGAGCACCTGGCAGGCCCAGCAGAAGTTCACGCTGCTGCGTGGCCGCAATACCTTTAAGGGCGGCTTCGGGATTATCAGCACCGAACACTCGCTGTTCGGCGGCGGCAACCCCAACGGCAGCTACACCGTGCAGCTCACCCAGGCCCAGCTTGATGCGCTGCGGGCCCGCAACCTCGGGCCCGGCCTGGGCATCAACGACATTCCGGCCAACGTGCAGGTGAACAACTACAGCGTGGAGCTGCGCCCGGCCTCGTTCGGCACCACGCAGAACCTGTACAACATCTACGTGGAAGACCTGTATGCCGTGACGGACCGCCTGAACGTGACGCTGGGCGTGCGCTACGACTACGACAACCTCTCGAAGGGCGGCGGCGCCAACGGTGACCGGAACAACGTGGCCCCGCGCGCCAACTTCAACCTGCAGCTCACCGACCGCAGCAGCCTGCGCGGCGGCTACGGCCTGTTCTACGACAAGATCCTGTACACCGTGTACAGCGACGCATTGCAGCAGAACACCACTTCCGCCGACTACAAAACCCAGCTTCGCGAGCTGGTGCGGGTGGGCGCGCTGCCCGCCAGCACCAACGTCGACCGGATTACGTTCGATGGCAACCAGAGCGGCAGCGTGGCCGGCGTAACGTATCTGCAGGGCCCTTCGGGCTCTACGCTGCAAAGCCAGCGGGCCGGCGTTTCGAGCGGGGAGCGGCGGATTCTCAACCCCAACGGCTACCAGAACCCGTATTCGCACCAGAGCACGCTGGGCTACCAGTATCAGGTGAACACCAAGTCGCTGTTTTACGTGGATCTGGTGTACAACCGCAGCTACGACCTGTTCCGGCTGCGCAACGTCAACAGCGTGTCAGAGTACCCGCAGACCGACCCCAACAACGTGACCGTGCGCACCGAAACTCAGGCCAACGCCACCCGCCCCGTACCGATTCTGGCCGATGGCAGCGCCGTAATTGGCGGGCAGCGCGTAACGGGCGTGGCCCGCAACGTGGTGATGACGGAATCGGAAGGCCGCTCGCGCTACATGGGCGCCAGCTTCAACCTGCAGAAGGATGCCGCTGAGGACAAGTACGGCTACCGGGTGTCCTACACGCTGTCGAACCTGAAAAACGACACCGAAGACGTGAACTTCCGCGCCGCTGACGGCAACAACTACGGCCAGGAATTCGCCAACTCCATCAACGACCGTACGCACGTCATCAACGCCATTGGCAGCTACTACCCGGTGCGGGCCCTGCGCCTCACGGTGGCTTCGCTGCTGCAAAGCGGCCAGCCCGTAAACCGCGTCACGGGCGGCTACCCGGTGCCAGGCAGCAACCCCGCGGTGCTCACCAACGACCTGAACGGCGACGGCAGCTCGTTCAGCACCGCCTACCAGGGCAACGCCGACCGTTTCCCCGGCGAAGGCCGCAACTCCGACCGTCTGCCCTGGTCGAAGACGTTTGACGTGGGCGCGCAGTACTCGCTGCACTTCGGCGAGAAAACCAGCCGCGTGGAGCTGACCGCCGACGTGTTCAACGTGCTCAACACCCAGAATCTGAGCGGCTACGCCAACAACGCCACCCAAAGCAACCAGATTCAGGTGGGCGCGGCCGGCTCGGGCATCGTGCGCCGCAACGCCAGCGCCCCGCGCCAGTTCCAGTTCGGGCTGCGCTACGCGCTGTAGTCAGGCAAAACAGATGTGCGTGTCATGCTGAGCGCAGCGGAGCGGAGTCGAAGCATCTCTACCGCTTCGTCCTCACGATTGAGTTAGTCGGAGGTAGAGATGCTTTGACTCCGCTCCGCTGCGTTCAGCATGACACGTTCTTTGACATTACCTTCCCAACGAATGAAAAAATACCTTTTCCTCTTTCTTCCATTTCTCTCCGCCTGCAACCCCACCGACAAGGCGCGGGAGCCGCAGCAGGTGCTCACCCAGACTTGGCCGCAGATAGAAGCGGCCGCCAAAGGCCAGACGGTGAGCATGCTGATGTGGATGGGCGACCCGCTCATCAACCGCTACATGAGCACCTACGTGAAGCCCGAGCTGCAGCGCCGCTACGGCATCGAGCTGGAAATTGCGGCCAGCCAGGGCGCGCAGCTGGTCCAGACGCTGGCAGCCGAGCAGCAGGCCGGGCAGCCCAGCGAGGCCGATCTGGTGTGGATCAACGGCGAGACGTTTTACCAGCTGCGGCAGGTAGATGCCCTGCTGGGGCCCTTCGTGGACAAGCTGCCCAATGCCCAGCTGCTGGATCTGCAGAACCCGTTCATCAATACCGATTTTCAGCAGCCGGTGGCGGGCATGGAAGCGCCCTGGGGCAACGTGCAGTTCAACTTCATCTACGACTCGGCGCGGGTAGCGCGGCCGCCCCGCTCGTTTGCCGAGCTGCCGGCCTTCGTGCAGGCCCACCCTGGCCAGTTCACCATCCCGAACGAATTCACGGGCATGACGCTGCTCAAGTCGTGGATGATGGCGCTGTCGGGCAAGCCGGAGCTGTTTCGGGGCAAGTTTGACGAGGCCGTGTACCGGAAGTGGTCGGGCGCGCTGTGGCGGCAGATCAACACCAGCCGGCCGTATTTCTGGAAGCAGGGCCAGACGTTTCCGGAGCAGCTGGCGCCGCTGCACCAGCTGTTCGCCAACGGCGAGGTGGCCTTCACCTTTTCCAACAACGACGCCGAGGTGGACAATAAGGTGAACCAGAAGGTGTTTCCGGCTACGGCCCGCGCCTATGTGCCGCTGCCGGGCACCATCCAGAACTCGCACTACCTGGGCGTGGTGCGCGGCGCCCGCCACCCCGAGGCGGCGCTAGTGGCCATCAACTTCCTGATTTCGCCGGAAGCCCAGCTGCGCAAAATGGACCCCAACGTGTGGGGCGACCATACCGTGCTGAACCTGCAGGCGCTGCCCGCGGCGCAGCGGCAGCAGTTTGAGCAGCTGCCTTCGCGCCGCTACGCGCCCCGCCGCCAGAACATCCAGGGCCAGGCCCTCATGGAGCCCGACCCAGAGTACATGACGCGCCTGTTCAAGGATTTCCGCACCTACGTTATCGAAAAGCAGCCGGTTCCGGCCGGGTAGAACGATTGTCGAACGTCATGCTGAGCGAAGCGAAGCATCTCGACCGCCAAACTACTCCAATCGTCAGGCTCCCCCTCTCCTTTTCAGAGAGGGGGCCGGGGGGTGAGGCGCAATCGTTGCTCTGAAGCGGGCGAGATGCTTCGGCAACTTCAGCACGCGAGATTCCTCGGCTACGCTCGGAATGACGTTCTTTTAAACCTAAAACTCTCCCACTTTTATTGAAACCCGCTAACCGCTCCTGGCTTTTGCTGATGTATGCCCTGTTGGTGGCCGGCCTGCCGCTGGCCGGGCTCGGCTATGCGGCCTTGGGCAGCGTGGGCGTGGTGGGGCCGCTGGCTACGGGCTTCACCGGCCAACACTGGCAGGCCCTCCTTCACGATACCGGCCTGCTCTACGCGGCGTTGTACAGCCTCTGGATTGCCACGGCCGTGGTGGGCGTTTCGGTGGCGTTGGCGCTGGGGCTGGTGCTGCACGCGCAGCGCACGCTGCGGCGGTGGCCGCTGCCGGGCCTGCTCTACGTGCCCCTGATTATGCCGGCGCTGGTAGTGGCGTTCTACCTGTTTCAGCTGCTGAGCGGGGCCGGCTGGCTTTCCCGGATCAGCTTCCGGCTGGGTTTGACCGGCAGCCCCGAGGCGTTTCCGGAGCTGGTGCAGGATGCCGCCGGACTGGGCATAATTCTGGCCCACGTGCTGCTGCTGTTCCCGTTCCTGACGCTGCTGCTCCAAACCATCTACCACGAAAGCCGCCTCGACGACTACCGCCAGCTCACCCTGACGCTGGGGGCCCGCCCTGGGCAGTTCCGGTGGCGGGTGGCAGTGCCGATGCTGCTGCGCCGGGCAGCCCCCACCCTGCTGCTCAGCTTCATTGCCACGCTCGGCGCCTACGATATTCCGCTGCTGCTGGGCCGCCCCTACCCCCAGATGCTGAGCGTGTACATCGCCACCCGCCTCCAGCGCTTCGACCTGCGCGAGCTGCCCGGCGCCTACCTGGCGGGCTTCCTGGTGGCGGTAGGGCTGCTGCTGCTCATTGCGCTGCTGCTCCGGGTGTTGCGGGTAGCCCAAGCTGAAAGAAGCTGACACAGCCAGCCACGCGCTGCATCTGAGTTTCCAAAGCGTCATCAAACCCAGCCAGCCCGCTCCCTTCATCACCCCATCACCCCATCACTAAATAACAATGCGCTCCAAACTGCTCGTTCTCCTATTAGCTGGCCTGTTCCTGCTGCCGTTTGGGCTGCTGGGGCTGCTGGCTGTAGGCGAGGGCTGGCGGTTTCCCGACGCGCTGCCCCCCGCTTACTCGCTGGCGGCTTTGCGCGGCCTGCTCTCCGCCGACAACGACCTGCTGGCCGGCCTGGGCCGCAGCCTGCTGCTGGCGGGTTCGGTGGCGGTGGTGGCTACGGCCGGGGGCTTCGGGGTGGCACGTGCTGTGGCCCGCACTGGCGGCGGGCAACGCTGGCTGCTGCTCAGCTACCTGCCCTACGCCCTACCGCCGGTGCTGCTGGCGGTGCTGGTGCAGCCGTTTATCATCCGGATGCACCTTTCGGGCTCGGTGGGCGGCGTGCTGCTGGGGCTACTGCTGGTGGCGCTGCCGTTTGCCACCCTGCTGCTAGGCAGCTTCTGGACCCGCCAGGCCACCGAATACGAGCAGCTGGCCCGCACCCTGGGCTGCACGCCCCGGCAGGCGCTGCGGCTGGTGCTGTTGCCTCTGGCCTGGCCGCTGCTGCGCACCACCCTGGTCCAGACGTTTCTGCTCAGCTGGTTTGACTTCGGCCTGACCAACCTGCTGAGCGTGGGCAAAGTGCGTACGCTCACGGTGCAGGTGTTCACCTACGTGGGCGAGGCCAACGCCCCGCTGGCGGCTGTGGCCTCGCTGCTGCTGCTGCTGCCGCCGGCCCTGCTGCTGCTGGCCAACAAATCTGCCCTGCTCCGAAAGCCGTAGTTTAAGACTGGCTGCGGGCCCGCATCGTCGGGACCTGCTGCTCCCGGCCAACCAGTATCTCACGCCCTGCCTGCTATGCTCAACGCGCTTCTCGTCTCCAATGGTCTAGTCGGACTAAACAAATACTACGTTTCCAATGAGCTGGTGCACTATACCACCAGCCTCGTCACCCACGATTTCGCCCCCGACCTGCTGGCCTATGACCTGCTGGTGGTACCCAACGGTTCCGACCACGTGGCTATGCTCAAAATAAAGGACCAGGTGCGCGCCTTTCTCGACGCGGGCAGGGCTCTGGTATGCTGCGACGGGTTTTTCACCGCCTGGGTGCCCGGCAATCAGTGGCTAATGGACAACTCCCGGCGCACCCTCGACGTGCGCTACACCCCCGGCCCCGACCGCCACGGCCTGCTGCAGGGCCTCGACCTGGATGAGCTGAATTTTTCGCACGGTATGAGCGGCTGGTGGTCGTGCGGCTACATTGAGGCGGCTCCCGGCGCCGACGTGCTGCTGGCCGACACCTGGCAGCGCCCCATCGTGGTACTCGATGAGGTAAGCACCGCGGGCCGGATGCTGCTTACGGCCAGCGGCCCGCTGGCCGACGTCACGTACGCCGGCCAGGCCGATACGGCGCTGGTGGGCCTCTACCGCAATTTCCTCCGTGTTCTTTCCCCTGAAACGATTCCCGCGCATGGCTAAGATAGGCTTGATTTTCAACGGTGTTTGGTCGCACTACGCGCTGGCCACCGCCCCCAAATACCGCGACCTCTACCAGCTGCTCTACGTGCACGACCTCGACGCCGCCGCCGTGCAGGACCTAGCGGCCCTAGTCGTTCCATTCCAGTCCAACCAGTCCGTGCTCACGGAAAAGCAGGCAGTTATCTACGACTTTCTGGCCGCCGGCAAGAAGGTATTCGTGGAAGGCGACTCCTCCACCGCCTGGCTGGACGCGCAGTGGGAAGACCGCCCCGTGAACAACTACTGGTGGGTGACGGACCCCACCGCCCCGCCCGTGTCAGCCACCGACTACAGCCACCCGGTTTACCAGGGCCTCACGCCGCGCCAAGCCTGCTGGCACACCCACGGCGTGTATACGCGCGTCCCGGAATCGGCCGAAATCCTGCAAACCAATTCTCAGGGCGAGGTTATTACCTGGCAGACGCACGCGCACGGCGGCACGCTGCTGGCCACCACCCTCGACCCCATCGTGGAGCACGGCGTGCAGCAGATCACCCACCTCGACCACTACGTAGACCGCCTCACCGAATGGCTCTGCGGCGTGCGCCCCGCCCCCGGCCGCATGAGCATCGACGCGGCTGCCTACGGCCCCACCGCCCGCGTATGAGCATGCTACTCACGGTAGCCGGCCTGTCCCGGCAGTTTGGTTCGCAGCCCGTGCTGCGCGACATTTCCCTGGAGCTGCGCGAGGGCGAGGTACTCGCGGTGCTGGGGCGCTCGGGCTGCGGCAAAACCACGTTGCTCAAAATTCTGGCCGGCCTCGAAACGCCCGACACCGGCACGCTCACCCTGCACGGCCAGGACCTGCGTCCGGTACCGCCCAACGAGCGGCAGATGGTGTACCTCTACCAGGAGCCGCTGCTGTTTCCGCACCTCACGGTGTTCGAGAACGTAGCGTTCGGGCTGCGCATCCGCAATGTAAAAGAGCCCGAAATCAACACCCAGGTGACGGCGCTGCTGGCCGAGCTGGAGTTGAGTGAGCACGCCCAAAAAGCGCCGCACCAGCTCTCGGGCGGGCAGCGGCAGCGCGTGTCGTTCGGGCGGGCGCTCATCATCCGGCCGCGCCTGCTGCTGCTTGATGAGCCTTTTGGCAACCTCGATGCCCAGACCCGCACCGCCATGCAGGAGCTGTTTATCCGCGTCAGCCGCCAGCACCAGATTACCTCGCTTTTCGTCACCCACGACAGCCGCGAGGCCCTCACCGTGGGCACCCGGCTAGCGTACCTCGACCGGGGCGTGCTCACCAGCTTTGCCACCGTAGCCGACTTTATCCAGGACCCACGCACCAATATTGCCGCCGAACTGTCTTTCTGGGACACTATCCAGCGCACTGCATTTAGTGCCTAGTTGTTCGTGCTTAGTGCTTAGATCAAACGACCTAGGCACCAAGCACGAGCAACTAGGCGCTAACAACTAAGCCCTACATGAAAACCGACTTCACGCACTGCGAATCCATCTATTGGGTGTTCACCCAGCTCTGCAACGACAAGTGCGACCATTGCTACAACGACTCGGGCCCGCAGGGTACGCGCATCAGTGTGCAGGACTGCTTCCGCATCATCGACAACCTGCCCGAGCGGGTTGACCGCCTGATTCTGTCGGGCGGGGAGCCGCTGGCCGACCGGGTGAAGCTATATTCCATTCTGGAGGCGCTGCAGGCCAAATACCAGGGCCGCACCCAGATTATGCTCCAGACCAACGGCGACCTGCTCACGCCCGAAATCCTGGATCTGCTGATTGCCAAGGGCGTCACCCGCTTCGACATTGCCAGCATTGACCGCTACCACAAAGCCGCTGGAGCCCGCCTGATGACGCTGGCCGACCTGTTTGAGAGCCGCGGCGTGAATGGCGACGACCACGACCCGCTCATCGACAAAGAGCACCTGCTGGTAGAAGGCCACCGCCTGAGTTGGGGCTACTGGGGCGCCACCGAGGAAATGTGGCTGGGCGGCAACTGGGCCCGCGGCCGGGCCATGGAGAAAAACATCTGGCTGCGCGACCCCAGCCACAACTTCTGCGCCATCCTGTCGGGGGCCAAGGGCTTCCTGGGCGGCACCGATCTGCCGCAGGAAATCAGCATCCAGCTCTGGAAAATCAACCCCTGCTGCCCCGGCACCAAGTTCCCGCTCGGCGATGCGCGCCGCGAAAAAGTAGCCGACGTGCTGCTGCGCGCCTCCCGGTCCGAAATTATGCAGCGCCTCAACCAGGGCGAACCCTGGAAAATGGGCGAATCCATCGGCGTGTCGGAAGCCCACGCCCTGGCCCGCACCGAGGACCTGCAGAACGTGTGCCGCTGGTGCGATGAGTTCTTCGAGCAGCACGTGGAAGAGGTAGTAGCTGCCATCCCACTCCCGGCCTGACCATTCTCTGATTTTTAACGCAGCAAAAAGCCCCGCACAGCTACTCCAGCGTTGCGGGGCTTTTTGCTGTATACCTTAAGCCCGAAAACAGGCTTATAGCGCGGATTCATGTTGGTGTGCGGCTGGCCGGCAACTGTAAACGCGAAGCAGAGACTTCGCGCTACCGCCCGGATATCAACCCGAGAATCGTGCTATGTTGTCCGTTTCGCGCCAACGCATCCCAGGCCAGACCTCAATTCCGGAGCACGAAAAAGCCCTCACCTGCACAATGCAGATGAGGGCTTTGGTGATCCCGCTGGGATTCGAACCCAGGACCCATACATTAAAAGTGTATTGCTCTACCAGCTGAGCTACAGAATCAGTTACTTTGCACGCAAATCGCGGCTTATTTGCTGATTGTGGCACAAAAGTAGTCGGCCGCCTTTTATTCTCCAAACGTTTTGCTGAAAAAACTCTTCCTTTTTTTTACTAGTTCGTTGCTGACTGCCGGCTCGGCCATGGCGCAGCCGGGGGCGCAAGAGCTCCAGAAAGCTGATTCGGCGTTTGTTGCCGGTGCTTACACTCCTGCTTATCAGTTATATCGACAGGTTCTGCGCCGGCATAATATCGCCTCGCCCCGCATGCTGCTGCGCATGGCCTACGTGCAGGATGGCCTGGGCCACTATCCGGCGGCTCTTTACTACCTGAGCATGGCCTACAAGCGCCAGCCCAGCCTCGCTACGTGGCGCAAGATGGCCGCCCTCGCCCGCGACCGGCGCCTGACCGGATACCCCGACACCTGGCGCCAGGACCTGCGCCTGCTGGTGCAACGCTACTACTATCCGGGTTTGCAGGTGCTGCTGATTGGGGCCGTGGCGGGAGGTATGCTGCTGATTCTGCGCCGCCGGCGGCTTAGCCGTGGCTGGTGGGTTTTGTACGGGACGTATCTGCTGCTGACCGGCGGCTATCTGCTGCGGCTGGCGCCGGAGCGGGCGGCGCTGGTGGCCCGCCCCCGCGCCGCGCTGATGAGCGGCCCCAGTGCCGGCGCCTCCTGGCTCACCACCGCCGCCGCCGGCGACCGGCTCCTCGTGCAAGGGCGCCAGGACACCTGGTACCGCGTGCAGTGGCAAGGCCATGATGCTTACATCCGCACCCAGGATTTGCTGCTGGTGCAGTGAAGTGTTTTTTGGTGATGGGGTAATGGAGGGATGAAGTAAGAACGTCATTCCGAGCGGAGCGAGGAATCTCGCTAGTGTGGTAAACAATGCCACTCCAACATCAGCACGCGAGATTCCTCGCTCTGCTCGGAATGACGTTCTTACTTCATCTCCCCTTCCTCCTCTTTGCGGAAGTGGCTCAGCACCAGCTTATCGGTGAGGGCGGGGAGCCACTTGTTGAGGAAGACGGTGAGTTTGCCCTGACTGGTGAGTACCAGGTCGCGGCGGCGGTGCTGCACGGCGTGCAGGATGTGCTGGGCCACTTCCTCGCTGCTCATCATCTTCTGCTCGTCGCGCGGCGACTCGCCCTGCTGCGAGCCGTCGGCGGCCAGCGCCACCTGCCGGATGTTGGAGGCCGTGAAGCCCGGGCAGGCCAGCAGCACGTGCACGCCCTGCGGCAGCAACTCGGTGCGCAGGGCTTCCAGGAAGCCGTGCATGGCAAACTTGGAGGCCGAGTAGCCGGTGCGGCCCGGCAGCCCCCGGTAGCCAGCAATGCTGCTGATGCCCACCACCGAGCCCTTGCTGGCCAGCAGGTGCGGCAGCGCGCCTTTGGTAGTGTACACCGTGCCGAAGAAGTTTGTTTGCATCAGGCGCTCAATCACGCCCAGGTCTACGTCCTGGAACCGGGCGCGCATGCTGATACCAGCGTTGTTAAGCAGCACATCGAGGCGGCCGAAAGCCGTGATGGTTTCGGCGACGGCGCGCAGGGCGTCGGCGGCCACGCCCACGTCGGCGCGCACGGTAAGGTGGCGGATGCCCAGGCGGGCCAGCTCCTGCGCGGTTTCCTGCAGGCGGGCTTCGTCGCGGCCCGTTACCACTACCTGCGCGCCGGCCTGCCCGAAGGCCACGGCGCAGGCCCGGCCGATGCCGGAAGTACCACCGGTAATCAATACAACTTTGTCTTTCATCTGGAAGCGCCGCGGTGAAATCTGCCGGGGCAGGCGGCCGGCAAAACTACCGAATTTCACGCCTTTATGGCGGCGCAAACCTGCTTTCTGCCGCTGCTGGAGGCCGGCTTGCTTAATCCTCTTCTATATTGGATTGCCGGTGTGAAAAATTGTATTTTGTTTCCGCAATGTACCTACATTTACCTGCCTCTTCTTCAGCCT